>JADJCK010000004.1:0-300000 GCA_016703265.1 bacterium | reverse complement strand
CCACGTCGAGTCCGGGACGATTCCCCCCGATCTTCTTTCGGATGAAAGAGCAGTCGAATTGCTTCCGGCAGTCATGCGGAGTATCAGGAGCGAGCAGGTCGGCGACGAGACGATCGACAAGTTGATGGAGATCATCAAGAGGTCGTGATATGGATTCGATCAATGCGCCGTGGATCCGCAAGGAAGCCATCTATGCGCGCGCTGAAGCACTGCTCGACGAACATGGCCTCGGCAATGATCCTGTCGAGGCCGACTACATTCTTGAAACGGTTTTCGGAGCTGAGATCGTCGTTGCCGAAGACCTCTTTCGGACAACGTCGGTGCACGCTTTCGTGGCCGGCGGCTGCAGGCAAGTGTTCGTTGACTACGAAACAACGGTCCGCGATCCTGCATGGTACAACTACTCGCTGGCCCACGAGGTCGGTCATCTTGTTCTGCACCCGCAGGTCTTTGAGGCCGCTACGCACAAGACTCGAGCAGAATTCGACGCATTCAGGCGGAAGATCGGCCAGGACACATATAGCAAGCTGGAACAGCAGGCGCACTTGTTCGCCGGCGCTCTGATCGCTCCGGCGCAACTGCTTGAGCGAACCGCCGATGAAGTCATCGCCACAGTGCGGTCGCACGGCATCGAATTGACCCCAATGCTTGATGTCGATTGGCCCATCATCTTCAGGGAGATTGGAAAACGGTTGAATGTGAACGATCGCACCATTGCCTATCGCATGGAAGACCTTGGGATCTACCGCAAGTACATCTGATTCGGCTTGCGCCAGCGCGACGACTTGCGCCGGCGCAAGTGCCGATAACCACATGAACGGGCGCCGACGGGGCAGATGAATCGATTCTCGCAATCGCGCTCCTTGACAGTCTCCCCGCCGGAGACTTCTCCGGAAAAGCCGGCATCGGGATTCGGTATACTTACACGGACGCGGTGTTGTCTGATCAGGGCCTGCGGCAGTCGAAGCTGGCGTTGGAATGCAGGGAGATGGTCCGCCGTGACCGGAGCACTTGCAGTCGTGGCTTTGATGATCGCGCTGGTCACGCCGGCACGAGGCGAGGGACCGGAACGCGCCCTGGGCCTGGTGCCGCCGGTCACGGTCGCTTTGTTTGGTCTGTGCGCGGACGGCGGTTCACTGAAAGGCACCCTGCTCGACTCCACCGGCGTGGAATATCATGTGTTCATAGAGGTCATGCTCTTCGGCGGCGGTCCTGGGCCGTGGTATGTCGGAGCGGACCGCGAGTCCGGCCAGGCGGAAGAGCTGCCTGAAGTCGATCCGCGTAAGGACGCCATCAGGGCAATTTTGGCTCAATGGCTGGATCGCACATATTCGGCCGCGGAACAGGCGCAGATCCTTGTCGACCCCCGCAGCGACCCGCGTCCGGGGTACGTGGAACCGCCGTTGTTCCGTATGATCAAGATATCGGAGCCGGACAGCGCCGTCCTGGCGGACTCGACGCTCACCATTTCCGAGCGGAGGTGCGAGTTCAACTCGCACTTCATAGGCGAGTGGCCGCGCTACCCCCAGCGCGAAGTAGACAAAGCCCATAGAATCATGCAGTTCCTGCGCCGCGGGCGGGCGAGCAATGAGTAGCGTCGACAATCGAGCCAGGGAGCACCCCATGCCGGTCCCTGAATCCTGCGACCACGTCCGCGAACCCAGCCCCCGCCAACCTCGCAGCCGTTTTCTGCGCAGCTGCCTGCTCATCGGCCTGTCCGCCACCCTCCTCGGCGGCCTGCCCGTCTGGGATCCCAACCCGAGCGAAGACGTCGAGATCGTGCAGCGCGGCATCCCCTTCGGCTGGATCCGCACCTGCGAGCCGCACGGCCTGGAGATCCAGATCGGCAGCGTGCCGGTTCCCATGCCGCAACGCGACGAGGAGGAGCCGATCGGCGCCAGCGGATACGCACGCTTCCCCGTCGTCTTCGAGCCGGTGCGGCTGCTCGTCGATGTCGCCTTCTGGTCGGTGGTGGCGCTCGCCGCGCTGACCCGAACGCGACGCGTGCTGCGCAGCCTGCTCGCCGGACTGGGGATCACTGCGGCCCTGACGGCCATCCCGCATGAGTTCTGCGCGGACGGCAACGCCTACGGATTCCCGTTCGCCATCGTCCATCCGCACGGCAGCAGCATGCCCGCGTTGGGAATCCAGCTGCCGGTCAGCCTGATGCAGGAGTGGGTGTTCGACCTGCTCAACCTGGCGCGCAACTGGCTGGTCTGGACGGCGCTCGCGTTCGGCGGGGCGGCCCTGCGGCGGCGGTGGCGGGGCGGCATGAGATGGCGCCGAGCGCGCGGGACGAAAGAGAAGGAGACGGCTCGGGTGAAATCGATTCTCGCAATCCTCGTCATGACGCTCGCCTGCTCCCAGCCGGCATCAGCACGCACTGAACTCTCACCGCCCAATAGATCCTCCGAGAACCTGGCGAGCGTCGCCCTGATCGGCGCCAACCTCACCCTCGCCGCCCAGCTCGGTCGCCATCTCCAGCACGACCTCCCGGGCAGGACCTGGGGCTGGATCGGCGTCGGCGCCGGTGCGGCCAGCCTCGTGCTCGGGGGGAAGGAACTGACGTCCTTTTCCGGCGGGGTCTTCGTCACCGGGGCGCTTGTCACGGTGCTGGGGACCATGCAGCTGACGCGTCACGGCGACGAAGCGAAGCCGCGCGGCAGCGAGGACGGCCTTTCGCGCGCCTGGTCGATCTCCCCGATGGTGACTTCCGCGAAGGAATCCGGGTTGGGATTCGGTATACTTACCCGGGTGGGGTTCTGACGCGGGAAGCCGGAGCAAGACGCGCATGGCTGGCGCGCGACGGGCGCGTGCACCGCTGAAGACGGGTTAGCTGTTGGGGGGGCGCGAACATGAGCCTTCGATGTCCACAATGTGGAACCGCTGTCCCGGCCGCAAAGGTCTTTTGGTTCATTCGCCTGTTCTCGTTCGCGTGCCCATCCTGCAATGCCAGGCTGGCGCTGGCGGGGGGCACACGAACGATACTCGTCGCATCGGTCGCGGCCTCGGTTGTGATTTCATATGCGGTGAAGACCTCGATGGAGTCTGACGCTCCAGCGATCATCGTCTTTTTTGCCGGCCTTCTGGTCAGTTGTGTGCTGACGTGGAGAATGGGTGAACTCGGCGTCGTGGAGGACCCAGCGGCGGACGAGGTCCAATAGTCGGGCCCGAGACAGCGGTTGGGAAAGCTAACCAGAGATTGCAGCAGACGAAGCCGGTGATAGCCATGAAGGACCGACGTCCATGAAGACTGCGGCGGCGCTCGGTGCGGCGATCTTAATAGCGACCTCTGCATTTGCCGCAATTGAGCGAGCGGCGAATGATAGTTGGATGGCGCGAGATCATCTGATGATTATCGACGGTAAGGTGGTCTCAGTAACTCTCGTAGACCCCAGGACTGTGCCGGATCTGCCGGTCGCCGGATCGGAAGATTGGCTCTTTCCGCATGCGCGGGCTCGATTCGCAGTCTTCCGGGTTCTGCAGAATCGTACCGGCACTGCGCTGGCTGCGGGCGATACCGTCACGGCGCTGTTTGTGGCCGACAACATGACGGCAAACGTCGACTACACGACGGACGCCGGGGACGAGGGCATCGTCCACTTAGTGAACGACTTCTTCCCGCGTAATGAGCTGATTGTGGGGGTCAGAAGTGCGTTCCTCCTGCACATGAGCAACGGCGAGATGTGGTGTTCACCGAGCTGGTGGGACTTGCCGCGGGTTGTTGAGGCAATCGAGAAGTACGGTGACGGTCTTGTTGGGGGCGAAGATGTCGAGCGGACTCGCTGATGGCTAACCAGAGCTTGCAGCAGACGAAGCCGCCTGTCACGTCGCCTGCATGCGCGGGCGCCGCGCCAGCCGCCTTCGCCGCTGAATCCGCTGTGGGGCACCCCTGGAAAATGTGGTAGCACCGTGACGACGCGCATTCAATGGAGCCCGTACCTGCCAGAACCCGAGGCCAGCCAGGTCGAGCCTGTGCGCCGGCTTCTCGACCCGGTTCAAAGCAGCCTCATTCCCGCGCACGTGACATTGTGCCGGGAAGATGAGCTTGCCCTCGTAGACACCGACCTGCTCGAGTCCCGTCTTGCCGACGCCAGGGTAGAGTGCGTAACCCTCCATTTCGGCAAGCCGGAGGTCTTTCACGGGCACGG
The DNA here is from genome assembly GCA_016703265.1 of bacterium. Taxonomy (NCBI): domain Bacteria; species bacterium. The sequence continues at coordinate 295,849 of JADJCK010000004.1, read as the reverse complement.
CATCCTCCTGCCCTGTATCGCCGGGGAAGAGGCCTTCCACGCGCTGAGGGTGCACCTGCTCGGTTCCCCGGCCATCAGGCGCCAGGTGCCGCACCTCACGCTGGCGCATCCGCGCAACCCGAAGTCGGCGGGAAACTGCCTGGCAAACGCGAACCTGCTGCCGGCCATGGGCGCCGTCCATTTCACCCGTGTCTCGATCATTGAGCAAGCAGGCGCCGCGCCCTGGCGCGTGCTGCGAACGTATGAGATCCAGGAGACGAAGCGTGACAACAGCACGCATCGACCGGCTCTTCGCGCCGCCATTGATGCCGGGTGCGAGAAACGCGGGCCGCTCGGCAACTGAGAGGGGAGACGACTATGGACAGGTTGACCGCTGTAGTGCTTGGGGCCTTGCTGTCGGCGACGGCGGCATTCGGATCACCCGTGGTTGTCCTCGATGGCCTCACCGGAGAACTCAGTCTCGGGGGGCAGCCACCCGGAGAGGCACCTTCAGCCCGGGAGATGACGTTCACGTTTCCCGACAGTGTTGCCGCGATCACCGGGCTTCGGCTTACCATGCTCGGTGACTGGACTCCGGGAATGCGCCTGTACTGTCGGGAAGTCGGTTCCATGACCATTTGTGACACGCTCCCGGCCGGGACCAACCTGACACTCAGGCTGCGCGCCGTGCTCGACGACCACTGCGTCTTCGCGGCGACGGTTCCCGTGTGGCATTTTGCTTATGCCGACGAACAACTGATCGGAACCTGCGATCTGGGCATTCCGGACATCGGCGCGCTGCTCGAGGGAGAAGTCGTGGCCGAGCTGTATTGTGATATGCCTCCGGAGGTGGTGGTGGACTACGTGGAGGCGGCCCACGGGACCATGACAAGCGTTCAACTGGAGTTGCTTGGGGCTGTTTCGAGCAGCGCAAGTTCCTGGGGCGCCGTCAAGGCGATCTTCAGATAGCGATGGGCCTGATACACCCGCGGAATGGAGCGCGTCGACTCCATCGTCGGCTATCGGTTCGATTGGCGCGAGCGGGCCCGCTTTGAATCGAGCGGCCCATTGACTGAACGGTCACACACGGGGCTGGGTTTCGGTACCGGGCACAGCGTATTTGCCGGGCTGGCAATTGGCCTTGGGGGCGCATAGCCAGCGCTGGCGGCGGGCGAAGAGGCCTGTCGCGGTACCCGGCACGGAGGCGTTGCGCGCACACGAGCATGGCGGGGTGCAGGTGAAACATCGCCACTTGATAACCTACTTGTCGGTAGCCGCATGCGTGAACCTGTCGGCTTGCTCGGGCAACCGCGAGGTCCACGTGGAGACGACCCGCGAACTGGACCCGGCCGCCGACCGCCAGCGCCTGCGGCTCACCGGCGCCTACGTGCGCGTCTTGCTGAAGTCGGGCGACAGCATTTCCGGACAGGTCCGCGATGTCGGGGATGATTCCATCACGCTCGAGCGGCCGCGCGACTATTCGTTCGAGGAGCGCGCCGTCGCGATTGCCGACATCGCGAAGCTCGAGGTCGTCGAGGAGGCGAACAGCAAGCAACCGCGGTTTTCGATCGCGAGCGTCATTGCCACGACGGTCGTTGCCCTGGCGCTGGTTGCGATTTCCCAGATTCGGATTCAATGAGCGTCGGTGCCTGGTGGAGGCCGGCAGCAGTTTGGGCGCGCACCAACCGGATCCATGGCTGATGATATCGGAAACAGGGGGAACCATTGAAGATCACGACCACGATTCTTCTCGCCGCCCTCGCCATGTCGCCAGCCGCGGCCCGCGCCGGCATGCTGGAACTGGCAGCCGACCTGAACACGCCCTCGCGCGTCACCCATTCATTCTATTCGGACACGGAGTACGCGGCGCACGCGCGCCTCTCCATGCGGCTCGCCATCCTGTCGAGGAACTTCCGCGACGGCGAGGCGACCTGGCGGTGGGGCCTTGGTGTCGGGGTGCAGCGGCTGACATTGAAGGACAAGGCCGGCTACGTTTTCGACCGTGACTACCGGGCCACTTCACTGGAAGCGTCGTTCGACAGGAAGGTATGGGGGTCTTCCGATTTCTGCCTGACCGTCGGCGCGGGCGGCAGTCTCGTGTTCATGACCAGGAACAATTCCAGCTGCAGCGAGCCGTTCTGCTCGCTCGGGGACGGCAGCTGGACCGCATTCGTGATCTCGCGCGCCGAGTACGCCGTTTCCGGGCGCGTGGCGCTGGTGGCGGGATTGAGAAGCTGGCTCTGGAGTCCCGAGGCGCCGTTCAAGGCGGCGCCCGTGTTTTCCCTCGGGATCCAGGTCGATTGAACGGTGAGCGTGCTCCGGGTTACGACGTCACAGAGGCAATCCGGGGCCGCGGCGGGCGCAACCGGCGCGTGGGTGGGCACATCGCCCCCGGATGAAATCGATTTTCGCAATCATCATCGCGGCGCCTGGGTGCGCCCGGCCCAGACGGCCTCGCATTCCGGGCGGTGGATTCGGTATACTGATGCGGACTGAATAGGGGGATCGATGATGAAATGCCTCGGTGCCGTGATGGCGTTGCTGGTGCTGCTTCTGGGATCGCCCGCCAATGCCGCCAATGAGCTCGGTCTCTTCTTCGGCGAGTATCCCGGTATCCGGCCGCCGGCCAGCCTCTACGAGCCGGTGGCCCCGTTCACTCCCATTCGCGCCCACCTGGTCCTGTACGGGCCAACCATGCCGCAGCTCGCCGGCTGGGCCTGTTCCGTCGGCCTGCAGGGGACGGCGTATCTCCTGGATGTCACCTTCTACCACGGCGGTGTCAACGCCGGCGACTTCCCGGAGTTGTCCGTGCAGTATCCGTCGCCCATCGCAACTGAAGACGGGCTGGTCCTGATGACGTTGTGGTACCTGACGCGCGATCTCGAGGCGAACTGCCTGGCGTTGAGCGGCCCCTCCGGGTTGCCGCCCGGCACGGATCCTCCGCTGCTCCGCATCGAAGGCGGGCAGGACGTCCCGGCGACCGTCTACACCTATGGCGACGGCAACGTGGTCGCCCAGATCAACGGAACGGACACGAGCTGCTGGGGAGTTGTTGATGCCGCTGTCACCGGGTGGGGCGCGTTGAAGGCGCTCTACAGGTAGGGCGGGAGACGGCTGGTCACGTGTAGGGCGGTTCGCGCGAGTCGGCGGCGCTGCTGAAGCAAGGTGTTATGCAAGGGAGGGGAAATGCGTTTCGCAGCTACACGATCGTATTCTGGCAACGCTTCGGACGCACTGCGCGTCGCCGAGGCCGCCCTGCTGCCCAACGGATTCCGTGTCGTGGATTCAAGTGCGTCGCGGTTGGCACTGAGGGGCCGCGGAATGCAGAGCACAAAAGAGAATCCCATTCGAGGCGCGACTGAGGTTTCCATTGAGGCACAGGACGGCGTCCTGAAATTGGACGCATCCTTGGGTGGGGTTGTGGGGCTATCGCTCTTCGCCGCTCTCTTGCCAGTCGTACTATGGGCGGTCATGAAGTTACCGGGCCAGTTGAAATCGGCAGAAGGCGTATTCACGGCGAAGACGCTTTACGGCGCGGGCATATGGGTCGTTGGTGTCCCGGTGCTGTTCTATTGGCTCCGCAAGCGGACCATCAACGCGCTCGAGGACGTACTTGCCAGCGCCTCGTATGCCGGCAGGGGTTAGTCGGCACGACTGGTTATTGAAACTGAATGCGGCACTGCGGCCTGGTGTCGTAGCATAACCTCTGCTTGCAGCAGATGGTCACGGTCGTCATGGTCCGTGCAAAGCACGGCCCGCGCCAACCGCGCCCGATGCTGAAGCTCAGGTGTTGAGACAAACACGGAGGAACGAATGTTGAAGAGATCACATCTCAGACGCGCGCGCGGCGCCATTGCCGCACATCACGTGACCGTCATCGCGATGCTGCTCATCATTGCACCAACATGCCGTCTGTCCGCCCAGGAACTTGCATTTGATCCCAATCACATGCCGGACGGCTGGTCCATTGAGCGAGAAATCGTGGCGCCAGAAGCCGATTTGCCCAAGTTTGAAACCAAATTTGGCGCCAAATTGACCAAGGTCCGCAATCAGTCCATGAACGTGCGGGGCATGCACCTCCTGGTAAACTCGATTACGACGCAGAGCGAAGTTGACGCCGTGCGGGTCGCGCAGATCCTCCTCGGTGGACGGGATCCCGTGTTTGTGGCGCGAAAGGGAAGCACCGTCGTCGAATTCGCCAATATGGGCGTTCTGGCGGCGCAGGCGTGCCGCAACGCCATGGGGCTATCGCAGGAAGCCGCGACCGTATGGCAGGTGTCATTTCGCGTTGCCTGTGTAGAGACACTTGATTACATGGAAGCGAGCCGAGTGTTCAACCTCTGCCTCGCTGCTGATCGCGATCCACAGGATGCGCGCGCACAGGCGACCATCGATTCGCTAATCGTTGATTGGACGTTTGGCAATTCGATCGCATTGCGCGCCCCGGGCCCCGGCTTTGACGTAGAGTACAGCATCGAGCCTGCGCCGACGGAAATGATCGAGCACGATGGCGTGATTCGATACCGATTTGCGGACCTGCCGGCTGTGCACGGCATGCCGTCCGTTTTCGTGACTGCGACCATTCGTGTCGGTGATCGCTACAGCCCGGTCGATGGGCAGCCAGGGGAGGACGCGGCTGCTCCTCGCTGGCAACTCGAGGACAAATCGGCGGCGGATCTGGCCCGTCATCTGGCGAGCGGCGGGAAGTCGGATCGGGAGCGGTTGGGAGCGGTCCTAACCTACGTCCGGCAGCGAATTGCGGATGGCGGCTCGGTAACCGGCAGTCGGTACGGAGTTGCGCAGACCTTCTTGCAAGGATACGGTCACTGTTGGGACAAGAGCGACGCACTTGTGGCCATGTGCCGGGCGGCGGGTCTGCGGGCCCGGGAGACAGCCGGCTGGGTCGGCACCGTCAATTCGGGCCATGTATGGGCTGAGGTCTACTTGAGCGGCGAAGGCTGGCTGCCAGTAGACGCGACGTGTTCTTGGCTCGGCGTGTCGGCCGACTACATTCCCTGGTTTGCCACTGACGACGGTGAGATGCCGGTTGTCTATCTTGATCTGCCAAAGGTCAAACGGATGTAGGTGCGACCATGCGTGACAGGCGGGGCAAGATGCAGGTGCCAGGCGTAGAGCGCGGCAGCCGTGCCGCCTGCTGAGTCCATGTGTCATGCGGCTGGGTGTAGCGGATGAAGGGGGGGCAGATGCCTGAAACATCGAAACTCAATCCTTTGGGCTACCTCGGCTATTTGGGTTTTCTTGGCGGCCTCGGATGCTTGGGCTTTGTGCGTTACCTGCCGGGCTACGAGTCATACGCCAAGTTTCATGGGCTGTTCGCCCTGTGCGCCCTGTTCATGCTCTTTGGACTGTTCATCGTGCCGAGGCGGCGGCAGGAGCAGTAATCGCGGTTTGGACCCAAATTGCGGCAACAAGTTGGGTCCGCACGCACAGCTTTGGTGGGTCGCGACGGTCTATTGCCTAACCTCTGCTTGCAGCAGATGGTCACGGTCGTCACGGCCCGTGCAAAGCACGGCCCGCGCCAACCGTGCCCACTGCTGACGCTGGTGATAGACATCAAGGAGGCGACTCGCCGTGAAAGTACTGTTCCTGGCACTGTCTGCTCTGCTGTTGCTGGTGCCGCCAGCAGGAGCGGAACTGACTGCGATCGAGTTCAGCCCCGCCGCGCCGGTGGCCGGGCAGCCCGTTCTGGTGACAGTAGTCGGCAGCATGCCCGACCTCTGCTGGACATTGCTGGATCAGCAATGCGGAGAGGTTGTTGACCAGGAAGCTGGCATTACCGTGCGCACGCTCGATTGCTACGACCAGCCCTGTGGGTTCTGTCACTTCGCCGAGGTTCCAATCGAAGTTTCGTGCACGATCGTATTCGCTGCCGCTGGCAGCTATGTCATATCGGCGCGCGAAATACCAAATTCGCTGAGGTTTCCGTCTTTTCCCGAAATCTCAGCAACGGTGGAAGTGTCCAGCGGCGTCGGCGTCGAATCGGCGAGTTGGTCGACCATAAAGGGCTTGTATCGCTGAGGCGCAGTTCGGGGGCGGACTCAGGGACGTCGCCGCGCCAGCCGCCTTCGCTGCCCAAGCCAGGTGCGCGCACTATCGAGGGGATCCATCCATGACCTGCCGGGCAATAGCCGCCACCTTCATCCTGCTCTTCGCGCGCGGGTCGATGGCCGCAGTGGACACCTATGCCACGGCGGCCGGCGACACCATCGTCGTGCGATCGACCATCACCGGCGGTACCGCGTATGCCGGCCAGTCCCTGGTCATCATGGCGGAACTGGTCGGCGCCGGGCAGCCGCCCGAGGTCATCACGCCAACACCGCTGCCCATCGAAGCCGTCGACACGGAGCAGGTGGTGATCTTTCGCTACCTGCCGCCGGAACGCGAGCGGTTCTATGTCATCGAGTCGCGGTTGATCGACCAGTCGGGGACGCTCTCCGTACCGCAGCGGTCAACGTGCGTGCCGCCCCGCGCCTACGCGGCATGCGGCCCGGCCATCGCCGCGCGCGGGCGCCTTGTGGGCGCGGGGGCCTCCATTGTGGTTGAAGTGGACGTTTGCGAAGGCTCCAATTGGGTGCCGTGCGGCGCGTACTGGTTCGCGATGGACGCGGCGCCCGGCTGGGAGGGCCTGGTCGGCACGGGCATCATCGTCAACATCTACGCCAATGCCGTGTACTATCCCATCACCGCCTGCACCATGCCGCCGCCGGTTTGCGGCAACATTGTGCGCGTGGAACCGGTTACGGACCCGCAGGGGTGCAACGCAGTGGCTGTCGTCAACGAAACCTGGGGATCGCTGAAGAGCAGATTCCGTTGAATGCGGAGGGCATCATGCCGGACAGGTCCAGGGGCGGATCGTCGCGAGCTTCCATCGTCATCTTCATTGCCGCGCTGCTCATGGGGGCCGATGCCGCGGCCCAATCGATGGCCTTCATCGGGACGTGGGAATGGGCGGTACGGTGTATGTGCTCGGGGGTACGGAATCGCCGCCAACCACGGGCCATACCAGGCAGCTCATGTTCGGCGAGAACGGGGAATACGTTCGCTATCAGGACAACCAGGTCGCCCACTCGGGCCATTGGGGAATCGTCGATGTCTACGTGCCGCCGTTCCTGATCGCACTCTTGAGCACCAGCGACGAGAACAGCTGGATGTCGTGGGGGATCTCGGACGATGCAACGCCCGTGATGACGCTCCGGAACTGGTCGGAATGGCCGGCATCCATCATCGACGCCGGGTCGCGCACGGAATACTACGGCTCGCGGGGTGTGGTGCCCACCGAGAGGCAGGGCTGGGGCCGAACGAAAGCCGAGTACCGTTGATGCATGAGCGCCTGAAACCATCCAGGGGAATGCGGGGAGGTCTGTCGTGGGCCGTCTGACCGGCTGGTTACTGCTTTGGTTGGTCGCCGTCGCCGCGGGTCAGGCGTACAGGGCCTGCGCATCGGACGAGATCGCCCTGTGGTTCGATGCGGAAGGAGAGGTCCCGTGCCAGTTGGGCGCCCCCTTCGTGCCCGTGACGTTGTACGTTGTGCTGCTGGATCCCACGTTCAGCCAATTGTACGGCTGGGAGGCGGCCGTGCATTCCGCCGGTGATGACATCTTTGTGATCGGCTCAACCGTGCTTTCCGGCGGCACAGACAGCGATGCGGGCGTTGATCTCCGCGTCGCATACGCGGAGCCCCTCGCCGTGGGCGCGAAGACGGTCCTGGCAACGGTGATGATCCTGCCCACCGCCCCGGAGGCGTGTCTCATCCTCACGGGAGCCTCAACTCCGACTTTGCCGGTTCCCGGCCCGATCGTCTGGGCGTCCGCGGACACCCCGGCGGAGATCGCGACCGCGAACGTCCTGTCAAACGGGGTCGATGCCATCCTGGGCTCATGTGTCACCATTCCCGAGATACCCTACGTGTCCTGTACCAACGCCGTCGCCGTGGAGCAGCCGAGCTGGGGGTCCTTCAAGTCGATGTACCGGTAGGTTGTGTGCGGGGGCCTGTTTCGGTAGTGAGCGGGCGGCCATGGCGGCGACTTGCGCCGGCGCAAGTGGCGGCACAAGTGACCGCACATGCGACCGCACATGCGACCGCGCCCTGTTCATCCGGAGCCGGCCTTCGAGCGTCAGAATCCGGTGTCAGGACGATGAGGAGGATACCGCCCGTGTCCAGCGCCATCCGCAGCCTGCTGATCGCCGGCGCCTGCGCACTCCTCGCCGCAGGCTGCGCCTCGTATCCCGCCGGCGCGCCGCCCATCGACGAAATGGACGCCATCCAGGCTGCCGACGACTGCGTGTGCCTCCTGGCCGGCGAGGAACTGTGCGCGGACGGCTTCGAGGTGAACGGCGGCTGGTCGGAGTATGACAGGCGCTACCGCTACACCTACCGGCTTTGGCTGGCCGACGATCGCGATCACCATCTGGATTTCGAGGTCCAGGTGTCGGAGCGCGGCCGCGTCGAGGTCGTGACCCGTAACGGCAGGACAGCGCCCTGCTCGCTCGGCGGGAACCCCACGCGCGACGAGTTCGCCATTCGGCCGCGCCGTGCACTCGAGATCGCGCTGGACGCCGGCATGGGCGACGACGAGCACCCCATCCATGTGACGCTGGCCTGGGATGTGATCAAGGAGAGGGCGCTCTGGTGGGTTGGTCACCGCGTGCCTGCCCAGCCGCGTCCCTATGAGGACGTGATGGTGATCGACTCCCAGACGGGTGTGGTTGTGGATCGATATTCGGAGCCGATCCCTGATCCGCCATCGCGGCTCCAGGAGTCCCCGGCCCCATCGGACCCGCCTGTCGCGCCTGCGCGCACGGAGCAGACGCCATCGGCCGATCCGGAAGCCCTGCGGGCGGCGAAGTCCGTCCTGGACCTCGCCGGCGTGTGTTCCGGTCGCCTCGGCCTCGGCTATCATATTGCCGGGACCAACGGCCGCTGGATCACGTCCATCGGCAGCGGCGACCGCTGGCTGGTGCCGGAGAGCGACCAACCGGCCATCGCAACGCCGCGACTCCCGATGGGAGATCTCGTGCGCGCCATCGCCGACACCGATGCGTCCGGTTCGGCGAGTCCGGCCGAGATCGGCGAGCTCTATCGAGCCCTGATCTTTGGCTACGTTCAGGAACATTTCAGCGGGCCCAACGGGTATGATCGCGAGGGCCTCATGACCGCCACGGGCCTGGACCCGGAAGCGCTGGCGGCGGCGCAGGCCGAGCATGCAAAGGTCGTGGCCCGCGCGGCAACCTTCGGGTTGAGTTGGCCCTGGGGCAGGTAGTCCATCAGGCGCCCGCGCCCGATGGCAACCGAACACTGCAGAAGCGCGGAGGAACAGCATCACCAGACTCTCGAAGGTTTGTCAGGCCGCGCTGACTGTCGCGATCGCCATCAACCTGGCCGGCTGCGGCACCCTGCGGCTTGCCCGGCTTCCCGGCCAACCGGCTGACGCCACGCAGGCCGACACGCCGTTGCCGGTCGTCACGGTCGGCGCGCCGGCGAGCGCGAAGCTCTGGACCGGCAAGACCATCACCGGCGAAGTCACCGCGGTCACCGACAGCTCGGTGACCCTCGGCCGGGTCGGCAACTACGGATTCGAGGAACACGTTATCCTGGCCCGTGACATCGCCGAGTTGAAGGCTGAAGACCGGTCGAGTCCCGCATATGCGGCGGCGACCTTATCGTCGGCGTTGATTATCCTGATGGCGGCGGGCGCGATAGCGCTGTTCGCGTCGATTGGACACATTTCGTCGAACTGACGGTGTGCTGGCAATAATGGAGGCGGCCCCATGAAGGCGGCATTTCTGGTACTGGCGTTCCTGGTCTCATCGGTCCTCCCGGCATCAGCGGCACACCTGGCTGTCGCGTGCGCCGGCGACTCCCTGCATGTCTACGTCCTTCTCATGGGTGACTTCCTGGATCCCGCCGGGAAATCGGCGCATGTAAGGGCCCGGGTCATCGGATCCTGCGAGCCCGCCGTGGAGATCAGCCCGCAGCCCATTCCCTTCCCGCCGATGTGGGAGCTGGCCGACACGGTATTCACGGTGCCGACCCTCGACAGGGGCCGCTTCATGTACTTCGAGATATTCGGCCGCGACGAGCAGGGTCACGAGTTCAGCGTGGGCGACTCCGGGGACATCCTGCAATACGACATGGAAGCCTGCGCCAGCGATGCCGTATTCGGCCGCGGGCGCATCGTCGGCGCGGGCGGCACCATCATTCTCGATCCTTGCGCGGACCACTGCTGGATCGGGATACCGTTGGATTTCTCAGAGGCCGAGCCGGGCTGGGAGGCCATCGTCGGTGCGGGCGCGCTCGTGAACGTCTACGGTCAGGCCTACGTCAGCGGCATGCCGCCGGGTTCGTTCTTCCTGGTGTCGCGCATCGTCCCCGAGGCGGATCCGGCCGGTTGTGACGCGCTCGGCACATCCGTGATCAGCTGGGGGACGCTCAAGGGGGCGTACCGCTAGCTGTCGACTGGGCGGCGTATCGGGGCGGTAGTCGCAGCCCTCGGCGTCGCCAACGCTGCGGAAGTCGGCGTGAAGAGGGAATGGAGTGCCGACAATGAACCAGCCGACGCTCTGTCGCAACGACATCTGGATCCTGCAGTCGATGGACGCAAGACAGGGGCGACAGACGTCGCTCGTGGACGTCATCTCACATGCAGACGCCGTGAATCACGCCATTCCGGTCTATGCCGAACTGTGTCGCGCCGTCTTCAGGCTGAGCGCGCAAGGGTTGATTGTCGCCGACAACGAGATGTTCGAACTCTCGGATTCCGGGCGACAGCTGGTTGCCGCAGGCCGCGGGCGCAACTACCTGGACGCGAATGATCGTATCGCCGAGTATCTGGGCGCCGGCGCCTGGGAAGTCATCGGCTGGGAGAGTGAGCCTCCGCAAGAGCAGCGGTTCGTGACGCGCGAGCGCTTTGAGCAGGCAGTGTACATGTACCGCAGGCGCTTCTGACGGGATTTTCGCGATTGCGGGCGACCAGGCCGCGTGGAGCGGCCGGGGCCTGCGCGCGGACAACACCTGGCGGCTTCGGCGATGAAGAGCGTGGCAGCCATGCGACAGGAGTGATCTGATGCCCCGAGTTGCCATGGTCGCAGCCACTCTCGCGTGTGCCCTCGCGCTGATCGCCCTCTTGAGCCCGCAACTGCAACCGAAGCGCGAAGCGCTGGGAACGGTCATCGGCAGCCTGTTCACCGGCGCCAATCACCCGCTGGCGGTGCTGGAGGGAGGCGGGCGCGTCATCGCGGCACGACACAACCTCCCGGTGATTACGCGGGCAACGGAGTATATCGCGACGCTCGGCTCGAACACGTCGGTGTACCGGGAAGTGGCCCGCATCGCCGCCGCTGCCGACGGTGAATGCCCGCGACTGGAGAAGGTGCTGGACCTGGCCGTGGTGCGCCAGTCGGACTCGCAGCGCATCGTGGCCCTGGCGGAGGCGGCCTGCAGCACTCTGACTCCGGAACAGGAGGCTGCCTGGCAGCGATCGTACGACGCGCTGTGGGCGACCGCGATGTATCCATCGGTGGAGGCTGCGCTGGTGGCGATGGGGGCGCGGTAGGTTGCGATGACCTGACGGTTTCTGGCGGCGCTCGGTCGCGATCACTGCCGCTTTCCCAGACGCTCTGCGCTTATGCCGATACGCGAGACCTCACGAATCACGCCGCCACGGATCCCCGGGAAATGGTGCGACCCGATGAATCAGCCGGAACCAGGTAAGCACGCGGGCAACGGAAGCGTGCCCTCACGCGGGCCCGACTCCGCTCCGTCGCAACCGCCTGGTTTCTACTTTCGGCCGAAGAGATTCGGAAGGCTCGCGTTCACCAGCGGGCTTCAGTTCGATGGGTTGGACAACATTGAGCCTTGGCTGCGTGGTTGTTCCGATCTGCGAGATCCTGGAGAATGGGGGCTATACTGCTGAGACCTCTGCCTACGGCTTCGGCACCAGGGTCTTTCTGGTGGCTGCCGGCATCGCACACCTCGTGAAGATGTGGAAACACGGGGAAATCAGCTGGCTGTCACCCGCGCGCTAGCCGCCTTGGCCCGGCCGCCCTCACCTACGCGTTGGGCGCCACTTGCGCCGGCGCAAGTCGAGCCGCGCAAGCTGCCCGCCTAAGACCGCCCAGTGCCCCGAAGAGCCTTGAGCAGCGGCAGCAAATCGGGCACATCATCCCTGATGATGCTCCACAAGGTGTCGTCGATGTAGAAGCGCCATTCGCGCGGACCGGTGTCAGACATACACCCGCTCCTGTTCGACATACGGCCGCAGCTCCGGCCGCAGCGCCTTCTCGGTGACCAGGTCCACCGGGCAGCCGAGCAGGTCCTCCAGGTAGAACTGGACGCCGAAGTATCGTTTGGAGGTGGCCGGGCCTTCGAAGGTCACCAGCACGTCCACATCGCTGGCACTGGTAGCCGAATCGCGCGCGGTAGAGCCGAACAGGGCCAGCCTGGTCACGCCGAAGCGCTCCTGCAGCACCGGCTTGCTGGCGGTCAGCAATTCCAGGGCACGTTGTCTGTCCATCGCACGGCCTCCTTGGGGGCGCCTCGTATCACGCGTCATTATAGCACCGTCGGCAGCCGGGGCGAGTGCTTTTCGTCCGTGCCGCAAGCCACGCAGCGCCTACAAAAACGCCCTCTTCCGCGCATGCCCCCAACTGGTCACCAGCACCGCCACGACGATCACGGCCGCCTCGGCTCCCAGCAACCCCAACGAAGCCCCGTTCCACACGATTACATCGCCCCGCATGTACGAACGAATCCCCTCGAACATCCCCACCCACCAGATGAACGGCCCGACGAGCGTCATCATCACCAGCATCCCGAACACGTTCCACCCCTCGGACTCCACCGCGATGGCCACGCACAGCGAGACGCAGAACACCACCAGCATGAACCCCGCGACCACCGCCACCCAGGGCACGACGCCGTCGGGGATCAGCGGCTTGGTCAACACCAGCGCGATCAACCCGCCGGTCACCACGGCGAACGGCACCAGGTAGATGACAAGGTTCGCCAGCAGCTTGCCCCAGTACACGTCCATCGGAGTGACCGGCAGGCTCATGATGAACGGCACAGTCTGCTGCTTGCGCTCGGCCATGATCGAGGACTGGATGGCGTACGTGCCCACGACCAACAGCAGCACCAACAGCAGCAGCGAGCCGGCAGCCTGCGCCGGGCCGATGCCGGTGGCGACCAGCCCCAGCGCCACCGCCATCCCCGCCAGGTAGCCGTACAACTGCTTCTGGTAGACCTGCCAGTCCTTGACGACCAGGCGGCGGACCATCGCCCCATCGGATGCGAGCCAGCTCATGCGTAGTTGCCTCCCTGGACAGTGGTCACGAAGATGTCCTCGAGGGGCATCGGCTCGACGGAACTCACGGTGAGCCCCAGCGCCTGCAGCGCGGGCAGGGTAGAGGCGTCGAAGGCGCCGGTCTTTAGCTCGATCAGCGGCGAGCCGCCGCGAGCCACGAACACGCCCGGCAGGTCGCGCAGCGCGTCGGTCCAGGTGCCATGGCAGATGATGCGCCGCCAGCTGTCCAGGAACGACTCCTTGTCGCGCGACATCACCACCTCGCCGCCGTGCAGGAACGTGATCGAGTCGGCGATCTGTTCGATGTCCGCCGTGTTGTGCGACGAGAACAGGACCGAGCGCTGCTCATCGCCCAGCACGTCGGCCACCGCCGCGATCACTTCGCCGCGTGCGACCGGGTCCAGCCCCGTGGTCGGCTCGTCCAGCAGCAGCAGTCGCGGATGCCGCGCGAATACCAGCAGAAGCAGCGCCTTGACGCGCTGCCCGTGCGAGAACCCGCCCATCTTCTGCTGCGGCCGCAGGTCGAACCGCTTCAGCAGGTCCTGCGCGTAGGCCTCGTCCCAGCCGTCGTAGATGCCGCTGACCAGGTCCATGTGCCAGCGCAGCGGCTGGCCGGGGTACAGGCGCATGTCGTCCGACGCGTAGCCGATCTCCCGCTTCACCGCGACCTGCGCCTGCGGCAGTCGCTGCCCGAGCACCTCGACCTCGCCGCCGTCGGCGCGCACCAGCCCCATCAGCATCCGCAGCAGCGTCGACTTGCCGGCTCCGTTGATGCCGACCAGCCCCATCACCTGCCCGGTCGGCAGCGTGAGGTCGATGTCGCGCAGGGCGAACCCGTCGTATTGCTTGCGCACGCCCTTCAGCGCGATCGCCACATCCATCCCGGCATCCTTCATTCTTCGGTTTCGGTCCACGGCTGGGCCAGCTCCTGCTCGACCCGCTCGACGATGTCCTGCGGCCCCAGGCCCAGCTTCCGCCCGGCCTCCATGAGCCCTTGCAGCTGCGCCTGGAACGCGCCGGCCGCCAGAGACCGCGTCACATCCAGTTCTTCGGCCACGAATGAGCCCTTCCCCTGCCGGGTGACGATCACGCCCGCCCGCTCCAGCTCGAGGTACGCCCGCTTGACCGTGATCACGCTGACTTTGCTGCCGGCGGCCAGCTCGCGGATCGAGGGCAGCGCCTGCCCGGCCCGCCATTGCCCGCCCATCACCTTGGCCACGACCTGCTCCACGATCTGGGCGTACATGGGCTTGCTGGAGTGCGGGGAGAGGTACAGTTCGCTATGCATGGCGGCGCCTTGGTTGGGGTGGGTATAGAGAGTATACACAGATAGATTCAGCTGTCAAGGCGTGATGGAAAGCGCAACCATATGGTTGCGTGTCGCTGCTCGCCGCCGTATCCTGCTCTCATCCGGTAGCGCACGGCGCGCAACCGCTGAATCGGAGGTCCCTGGCGATGAACGATAGAATCGAGAAGCAGATCGAGATCGCGGCGCCCGTGGCGCGCGTCTGGAAGGCCCTGACCGATCACACGGAGTTCGGGCAGTGGTTCCGCGTGAAGCTGGATGCGCCCTTCACGCCGGGCCAAACCACCCGCGGCAACATCACCTATCCCGGCTACGAGCACCTGATTTTCGAAGCCGCCGTCCAGAAGATGGAGGCGCCACGGTTCTTCTCGTACACCTGGCACCCCTATCCGAGCGAACCCGGTGTCGACTACTCGAAGGAAACGCCCACCCTGGTCGAGTTCACGCTCACCGAGAAGGGCCGCGGCACGCTCCTGACCGTAGTCGAATCGGGCTTCGACCGGATCCCGGCCCACCGCCGCGACGAAGCATTCCGCATGAACGAAGGCGGCTGGGCAGAGCAGATGAGGAACATTGCCGCACATGTCACCGCAAGCAAGTAGCCACAACGCCGCCACGCGGCGCCGCCACGCACCGGTCTTCGCCGCGCTGGGCCACGAGACGAGACTGCAGCTCGTCTCGCGCCTGGCGGCGGGCGACGCCTGTTCCATCACGCAGCTCTGCGAGCGCACGCGCCTGTCGCGCCAGGCGGTGACCAAGCACCTGCTTGTGCTGGAGCACGCGGGCCTCATGCGCGGAGAGCGCCTTGGACGGGAGAACCGGTATAGCTATCAGCCCGCCGGCGTGGCCGAACTGGGCGCCTACCTGGAGTCGATCTCCCGGCAGTGGGACGAGGCGCTGGGGCGGTTGAAGGCGTTTGTTGAGGAGAATCCATGACCGGCCCAGGTGTCACGAGCCTGCGAGAGTTGCGCCGGCGCAACGCCCACCGCGGCCAGGAATCGCTCCGGCGACATCGTCGGCCAAGTGGTCGACGCGGCGAGGCGCCAGCCCTGTTTCGCGGCGGGGCCGAAGTGCAGGATAAGGTCACGGCCCGGATCGGCAGGGTTCCACGGCGAAAACCGTGTTGTTTAGATCTGGAACAGGTCATCCCCATCCCATTTTCTAACTCCAATAGTGACAAGGATTCAGCCAGTTTGGGCTCGTTTTTGGGCCCATTTTTGCCAATTGATGCGAAAACATAGGAAATTCTGTATAGCTAAGTGATTTAACCAGACAAAATTTGGCAAGATTCCATCTGCACAATGGCGCTATGGAAAGAAATAAAAGGTAATAATGTTGTTTTTTTCATGGACAACTCCTAGTACCGACTTGTATCCTATATAACGTCCGGCATGAAATTTTGTAGTTCAGTACACCTTTGCGCTGCCCAAGAATGTGCTCGCTTGGGGGTTTTATTGTGGAAGAACGGTACGAACCTCTCAAAGAACCGTGGACCTGTTTCGTGATCGAGTTTCCGACTTATCCGAAGCATCTCATCCAGGGACGAGAGGAGAGCCAGCGGATCCTGTTCTATTGTCCGCGGGCTGAAACCAACACGACGGAGCTGTGCCTGGCGCTGTTCGGGTCGCAGATCCTCATGCACCGCATGCAGGATGGCGAGTCGACCGAGGCCATGGCCGCCGCTTCGTTGAACTTCGTGTACGCCGCCGAGACGCCCGATGCGCTGCGGGCTGCCCTCGTCGGACCGACCTCACAGGCTGGCGCCCCGATGCTGGTGGCGCGCAAGTCGAATGTCGTCAAAGCGGCCCGCATGGTGACGGAGTTCCTCAATTCCGTGACGGCCGGCCATCCTGGAAGCGCTCATCCGCAGGCCGAGAAGCCGAGCGGGACGGCGCTGGACACGGGCCCGCACACCATCCCCGGCGACGAGGATCTGTGGAGTGAAAACCTGCCCGAGATCGTGCTGGTCGATGAGCAGGGCAACATCATCCGCGCATCCCACACGTTGCAGGATTACCGGGCCGAGTACGCGTGCCGCTATGTGCTGGCGCATTTCCACGAGAACATCAACCGCGACAAGATGGCCGAGATGGTCAACCTGTCGCCGGGTTACTTCTCGAACCTGTTCCGGCAGGAAGTGGGGATGAGCTTCAGCGACTACCTGATCCAGGTGCGCGTCGAGAACGCGAAGAGCCTGCTGCGCCGCTTCGACCTCTCGGTCGATGCGATCAGCAAGCGCTGCGGCTTCCACAGCCTGGCGCACTTTTCGCGGACGTTCAAGGACCGTTGCGGGATGTCTCCCCTGAAGTTCCGTAAGAGCCCGCATCCGGTGGCGTGAGCGTTTCTTAGCTGAGCGAATCTGTAAAGGCCCCCCACT
Source organism: bacterium (assembly GCA_016703265.1). Classification (NCBI taxonomy): domain Bacteria; species bacterium. Next base: position 278,865 of record JADJCK010000004.1, on the reverse strand, counting down.
GAGTCTGGGAGGCCTTTTCACTGCCTGAGATCCGGCGGCAGCCGGCGACGCCTCAGCGGTCGGCGGCGGCCTGTTCCTCGCCGCGCCCCACCAGCGCCAGGAGGTCGGACACGGAGCCGGTGAGGTCGCGCGCTTGCGCGGCCATGTCCTGCGCTGCCGCTGCCGACTCCTCGGCTGCCGCGGCGTTCGACTGCGTGACGCGGTCGATCATCGAGATCGCCTGGTTGATTTCGGCGATGCCGTGACGCTGGGCGCGACCGGCCTTCGCGATCCCGTCCACCTGGCCGGCGATCTGGTGCAGGCCGCCGATGATCGAGCCCACCAGTTCGTGGGCTTCCTGCGAGACGGCCACCCCGCGCTCGGCATTCTCCTTCGCCTCGGCGATCAGGGCCGACGTGGAGCGCGCGGACTCGGCGCTGCGCTGGGCGAGGTTCCGCACTTCCTCCGCCACGACAGCGAAGCCGCGACCGGCGTCGCCGGCTCGCGCCGCCTCAACGGCGGCATTCAGCGCCAGGAGGTTCGTCTGGAACGCGATCTCGTCAATGGTGCGGATGATCTTGACGGTTTCGTCGGTCGACGACTTGATCAAACCCATCGTACCCGCCAACCGTTCGAGAATGACGGCTCCTGCATCGGCGTCCCGAAGGGCGCCCTGTGCGGCAACGTTGGCGCGCTCGGCGCTATCGGCGTTCTCGCCCGTCATCGCCACCAGCGCCGCCAGCGCGGCGTTGACTTTTTCTAGGCTCGAGGCCTGCTCGCCGGCGCCCTCGGCCAGCCCGTTGCTGGAGGTGGCCACCTGGTCCGAGGCCGTCGTCACCTGGCGGCTGCCGTAGTCCAGCGTCTTGATCGCCCGGTTGATCGGCGGCGCGATGCGACGATAGGTCGCCCAGCCGGTCAGCGCGGCCAGGAATGCGGCGGCGATGCCGATGCCCACCTGCACCGTCCGCCAGAACGTCACCCGTCCGGCGCCGGTGGAAATCGAACTGTCGGTCGACTGGCGCAGCGTCTCGTCCTGGCTGGCCATGGAAGTAGCCAGGCTGCTGGTGATCTGGCGGCCCATCTCCTGCGACTGGTCGAGGATGGCACGCTCGAGCGCGCCGATCTGCATGGGCAGCGAGCCGGAACCGGTGCCCGCATCCAGGAGCCTCCTCAGGTCGACGGCGACAGCCAGCCCCTTCTTGTGGCTCTCCAGCATCACGACCAGCGGCTGCCGGCACGCTTCCAGTTGCGCCGCGATGATGTCGCGGTTGGGCCCCGCAGGCAGCCCCCGTACGCTGGCCTGCGTCGTTTCGATCATGGTGTCGATCTCGCGGCCGCGCGCATCGACCAGGGCCGGGTCGGACTGAAGCACGGCCTCATTGGCCAGCGCCAGCAGCGTCTGGCCGCCGATCTTCACCTTCTGGGCCGCCATGACCGAGCCGACGATGCCGTGGAACGATGTCTTGAGCTCGGCCAGCCCGGCCGCCAGCGCGGCCTGGTCGGCGGCGGACTTTTCGATGCCCTTGATCCGGTCGTCCAGCATCAGCACCTCGAACTCGGCGTCGTCGGCGATGACGTTGGCCGTTGTGCTGATCTTGCCGAGGATCGCGGCGGCGGCTTCACGGCGGCTGACGGCGCTCGCGGCCGCAGCGAGTTCGGCCTCGCGCAGCGGCACCAGCCGCTCGCGAATGGTCGCGGCCAGGACGCGTGCCTCGTCGCCCTGCACGGCACCGGCCAGGCGCAGCGCTTCCCCGGCAGCCGCCTGCAGGGTTGCCGTGTCGCGGGCGCCGGTCACGGCGCCGATGCCGGCCCTCAGCGAGGCGGTGGCCTCGCTGAGGCTCAGCTGCGAGGCGACACGGGCCGAGACGTCGGAGGACACCGATGACTGGAGTGCCCGGTTCTGCTCGGCGATGCTGGTGCCGATGTCACCCGCCATCTGATTCAGCAGGTGGTGGATCTGGCCCAGTGACGTCACGCCCATGGTCGCCGAGACCAGGGTGAACACGCCGCAAAGCGCGAAGCCGACGATCAGCCGGGACTGGATGCCCGAAGGCGCTCTCCAGTGCATGGGTGTCCTCCTTGAGTCGCGATTACATCGGGTTGTCGGCCAGCGGCACGGCCTTGCCGCCCTGGATCACGGTCATGTAAATCGTGTCCATGCCTTGGTGGTCCTGTGCCCCGAACTGCAGCGTGACACCGCCCAGATCAAAGGTGCCGGTCGTGGCCAGGGCGTCGAGGAAGGCAGCGCGCGTGAGGTTGCCGCCGCACTTCGCTGCGACCTGGCAGAAGAGCTTGCCGACCATATAGCCCTCGAGCGACACGAAGCCCGGCTGCGCTGTCGGCTGGTGCTTCGCCAGGCTGGCCGTGTACTCGGCCACCAGGGGCACCTTCGTGTCCCACGGATAGCAGACGACCTGCGAGATGATGCCGCCCTCGCCGGCGTCGCCGAGCGCGGCGACCAGCGCGTCCGTGCCCACGAACGAGATGTTCGTGTACGTGACGCTGGTCATGCCGATCGATTTGGCCAGCTTGATGAACTCGGCGCACGGCTGGTAGGCACCGACCATGACCACGGCCTGCGGGTCGCCGCTCTTGACCGCCATCAGGCCGCCCTTGACCGCGGTCGTATTGCGCTCGTAGGTGCCGGTGGCGGCCAACTGCAGGTTGCGGCGCGCGAGGGCCTTCTCGATGCCCTCGAGCCCGGCCTTGCCGTAGGGGTCGTTCTGGTAGAAGCAAGCGATGCGCTGGTAGCCCAGCTTGTCGACCAGATAGGCCGCCTGCGTCTCCATCTCCTGGAAGTAGCTTCCACGCACGTTCACCACGTTGCGGTTGAACGGCGTGCGCAGGAACTCGGCGCCGGTGAACGGACCGAAGAACGGTACGCCGGCGGCGTCCGCGATCGGCACGATCGCCTTGGCGGTGGGTGTGCCGACGCCGCCGATCAGCATGAAGACCTGGTCCTGGTCGATCAGGGCGCGGGTGTTGGCGATGGCCAGGTCGGGCTCGTAGCCGTCGTCCTTGCTCACCAGGCGCACCTGGCGACCGTTGATGCCGCCATTGGCATTCACGTGGGCGAAGGCGGCCTGGATCCCGACCTGCATGCCTTGGCCGAGCGACTGGGCCGGTCCGCCAAGGGCGCACGTCTGGCCGACAACAACTTCGCCGCCGGTCACGCCCGGTTCGGCGACCGCGGCCGCGGCGAGATTGAGAGCCAGCCCGAAAGCCAGCACGGTCATCATGGTCTTCTTCACGGGGCTCCACCTCCTGCAAGAGGGCATCGGTCTGTCCAGTGCGTCCGAACCTGAAGCAGGTCGTTCGGCGGGCGGAGCCCGCTGCCCGGGGCAAAGCCCCGTGCCGCTGCGACGTGGCTGGACGTTAGGCAAGCGGAATCGGCTATCGCGGGGGTAGGGTTTAGGAAAGAATGAGGAGTTTCCGGATATCATTGGATGCGATGCGGCATCGGCGAGGATGCGCAGGGCGCACCGATGGAGGCAGCACGCGGAGGTTAACTGCCACGCTAATGGGGCGTTACGCGTGGATGGGGCTGCCCGGTCATGTCCGGACCGGACCGCGAGCGCAACCGCATGGCAGAGGTCTGCGGATAGGCCATTCGTCACCGTTCGCCGCCGACCAGATGAAGCACGGTGACGGCATGATCCGCAAAGCCGGCCTGCTGCCCAAGCCGGCGACCGACGCCAATGCGTTTCCCGACCTGCTCATGTTCCACAGCAATCCCGACGACGCGCTGAGGTGCGGCTGGAGCGAAATGAAGCGCGACCTCAGGAGCTCCGCGAAGAGGCGGGACAGGGAAAAGGCCGGAATCGGGACTGGAACCGGCGAACCCGGGTGATACTCTTCCGGTGATACGATGCCCGCGCGAACGGAAAGGGAACAGCGGATGAATCGACCGTTTCCGGCCCTGCTCCTGGCGACCACCCTGGCACTGTCCCTGGGCACCGCCACCGCCCGCGCCCACGACGAACCTCCCAAGACAATGGCCGAATACCGCGACCAGGCGGAGCGACGCCAGCTCTTCGCCTCGCTCGGCGTCAGCGAGCAACACATGTTCGTGACGCGGCCGGGCGTCGAAGGCGGCGCCGAGTCGCTGTATCTGTCCAACACCTTCGACCGCGACGGCAACCATCTCGAGCAGGTCGTCGTGGATCCGGCGCAGGCCCAGCGCTCGGTCAGCCGCTACGCACCCGACGGCACCTGGCTGGCCGAGGAGACCTGGCGCGAAGGCAAGCTGTCCGAGCGCACGACGTTCATCAGCGATGCGGATGGCCTCGTGCGCCGCATCGTGAGCGAGGACCTCGAGGGCGGCACGCGCGACGAACTGACCTACGAGACGGCGCCGCAGCGCGACGAGATCGTGGTCACCAAGACCGGGGCGACCGGCGAGTCGCTGTACGTGATCCGCTACCGGTACGAGCCCGGCAGCGGCCTGGAGCGACTGGCCGAGGCCATCCAGAGCGAGGCCGACGGCAAGCTGCGCACGCGTACGCGCCAGTCCTACGACGGCAAGCGGCGCCGCACGAAGGAAGTGTTCGGCGCCGACGGCGCCCCGGCCTGGACCTTCACCTACGAGTACACGCCGGACGGCGACTTCGCGCACATCACGCGGCGCGGGCCCGACGGCGCCGTGGCCTCGAGCCAGGTCTACACCTACCGGCCGGACCGGCTGCCGCTGGCGGTCTCCGATCGCGATGCCAGTGGAACGGTCACGCGCGAGATGCGCTACGAATACCGGTTCTTCACCCCGGAGCCGGCCGGCCACTGACGGCCGCTGCCGCGCAACGCTCACCAGAGCCGAGGAGACGTGAACATGGGAAGCCACACATTCCGATCGCACCGCGGTCCTGCGCGGGCGGCGCTGCTCGCGGCGGCGTGGTTCGCGGTGGCGGGGTTGGCGCCTGCGGAGGCGGCAGAAGTTGCGCCGGCGCAAGTGGATCCGGCCCATGCCACCACCGCCGAATCCTTCGCCACCGCCGTCGTCGCCCGCGACGGCGCCGCGGCGCGCGCCCTCGGCGACGCCAAGCTCGCCGCCGCCATGACCGACGCGACCATCAGCCAGATCATGGCTGCGGTGACCGCGCAGATCGGCGCCATCACCGGCACCGACGCTGCCTGGCTGGAGACCACCGAGAGCGGCTACACGCACCATCGGGTCGCGCTGCGGGGCGAGAAGGGGAACCTCGACTTCCAGGTCGTCATCGACGGCGACGGGCACGTGGCCGGGCTGTGGCTGAAGCCACACCAGGCGGCGCCGGGCGCGGCGCCCGCGGCCGCCGAAGGGCCGCAACCGCGCCAGGTCGAGGTGAGCGTCGGCCCCGCCGACAGCGCGCTGCCCGGTACCCTGACCCTGCCCGACGGTGATGGCCCGTTCCCCGTCGTCGTCCTGGTGCACGGCAGCGGGCCGAGCGACCGTGACGGCAACGTCTCGGGCAACCGCCCCTACCGCGACATTGCGAACGGCCTGGCGACGAAGGGCGTCGCCACCCTGCGCTACGACAAGCGCAGCTTCGCGAACCCGGGCTCGCTGATGGCCCATGGCGCGGCGATGACGGTGCAGCACGAGTCCATCGACGACGCCGTGGCGGCGGTGGCGCTGCTGCGCACGCGGCCGGAGATCGACCCCGCGCGGGTGTACGTGCTGGGGCATTCGCTGGGCGGCATGGTGGCGCCGCGCATCGCCGGACAGGCAAAGGCTGACGGCATGATCATCCTGGCCGGCGCCACGCGGCCGTTGCCCGAGATGGTGCTCGAGCAGGTGCGGTACATCGCCGCCGTCGACGACACCTTGACGATGGACGAGGTGATCGAGAACGAGCGCATGGCGGAGTCCGTGAAGCGTTACCGCGAGGCGCCGGCCGGTACGGGCAGCTTTATGGGGTTGCCTGCGGGTTATCTTGCCGACCTCGAGGCGCACGATGCACCCGCTGAGGCGGCCGCCCTTGACATCCCCGTGCTCGTCCTGCAGGGTGCACGCGACTATCAGGTGACCATGGAGGACTTCCGGCGCTGGCAGGCGGCCCTGCGGCCCGGTCCGCGCACCTGTTATAAGGTGTACGGCGACCTCGACCACCTGATGCGCGCGGGCGCGGGCAAGTCCAAGCCTGCTGACTATGCGACGCCGCGACCGGTGGCGCCGATGGTCATCGAGGACATCGCGCGCTTCGTGCAGCAGGGATGTGCATCGCCGCGGCGGTGAACGGCGGGGGAAGGCGGCGAGTGGCCAATCCACGACGACACGGCCTGCGGGCGCGGCAACGGTACCTGAGGCTTGCGGACGAATCTGCACTCAAAACCGCCGTTACGGCCCCCTGGCAGACATGTTGCATTGTCATCTTTCGGACCTGTCTTGGCGGGAGGCGGAGATTAGCTCCAGCGGTTACCTGATTCAGTTCTGCGTCGAGAACGCGAAGAGCCTGCTGCGCCGCTACTACCTCTCCGTCCAGGCGATCCGCAAGTGCTGTGGCTTCCACTGCCTGACGCACTTTCGCGGACGTGCAAGGATCGGTGTGTGATATCGCCGCTGAAGTTCCCCAAGAGACCGCACGCGGGAGCTTGAACACTTCCTGGCTGAGCGAATCTGCAATGGCCATCCGCTGAGTCCTGGATGGCCCCTTCTTTCCTCCATGTTGTGGTAATCGTGTTCGCGGAGCCCCAACAGCAGGTTCCGCGAACAGTTCTCGTCGCTTCGCTCCTGTGCGACCTGTTCCCTGGCCGGGCACTACGGCCGTGAGGCCACTACGAACATCGCGCCATGGCGAAAACGGCAGAATTTCTTGCCGCCACACACCCGGCTCTACGCTTATAATCGATGCTTGGCCGGCTGATTGGCGACCCGGCGCTGGCTGCGACCGGCGGTCATTCGCTGAGTCTATGACTATCGCCGCGATCCTGAGGATTCGATCCATGAACACGACCCGCACCCTCACCCAGAAGCAGCTTCCCGAGTTCCTGCTCGGCGTCGCGCCGATGCGCCCGGTGTTCATCTGGGGCGCGCCCGGGATCGGGAAGTCGAGTCTCGTCGAGCAGTTCGCCCGCAACCTGGGGCTCGAGTGCGTCTCCCTGCTGGGCAGCCAGCTCGCGCCCGAGGACATCATTGGCGTACCGCAGATCGAGGGCGGCAAGAGTACATTCTGTCCGCCGCGGACGATCGCGCGTGAGGCACCGTACTGCCTCTTCCTGGACGAGCTGAACGCCTGCTCGCACGAGGTCCAGAAGTCGTTCTACAGCCTGATCCACGAGAAGCGCGTCGGGGAGTATACGATGCCGGCGGGCTCCATCGTCATCGGCGCCGGCAACCGGACGCAGGACAGCGCCATCGTCAAGCAGATGTCATCGGCGCTCATCAACCGCATGGTGCACGTGCACCTCGAGGTCTCCCATCGCGATTGGCTGGAGTGGGCCGGCGCCAACGCCATCCACGGTGACATCATTGCGTACATCGGCCTGCGGCCGGATCACCTGTGGAGCCAGCCGCCGAAGCACGAAGAACCGTTCTCGACGCCTCGCGCGTGGCACATGCTGAGCGACGCCATCAGCGGCTTCAGGGAAATCTCGCCAGCCCACATGGAGGCGCTCGCCTTCGGCTGCCTTTCCCCTCCGCATGCGGCGCAGTTCGTGGCCTACCTGAAGCAGACCAGGAGCCGGTTCCAGCTCGGCCGCATCCTCAAGGGCGAGATGCCGTGGCCGGCGGCGCCCGAGGACCGCGACGTGCTGTATTTCCTGTCCCAGTCCTTTCGGGCGCATCTCATCAAGGAGCTGCCATCGGCCAAGCAGGACCAGAACGAGGCCCAGGTCCAGCTGGGCCACACGGCCAAGCGCCTCATCCGCGATCTGGCAGTCATCAGCCTGGAAATGGCGCAGATGGTCGTCGCGACCGGGGATGACGGCAAGTCGCTGCAGGATTGGTTCATGGTCGAGATCGTGCGTGACATTCCGCGCATCATCGACAAGAAGCCATGAGCAAACGGCCCCGCAAGAGTACGCCCGGAAACAAGGCGGACCAGAACTACCTTGCCGCCAAACAGGCGCTGCAAGACAACCCGATCCTGTCGCCCCTGCTGATGAGAGCCACGATCACGCGGCAGGAGCGAGCGGACTATCCGCGCAACGGACTGGTGGCCGTCGACAACACGGGTGTCCTGCATGCGCATCCCGATCTCCTGGCCGAGGTCGACGAATGGCGGTATGCGCTCGCCCACTGCCTGCTCCATCTCGCCTTCGGCCACGTGGTCGCGGTTGCACGGCCGCGCGAATGGAACATCGCCTGCGACTATGCCGTTGCGCGCTTCATTGCCGAGGTGAAGATGGCGCGGCTGCCCGAGCCGCTGTGCGAAACCTCCTACCCGCGCGGGGAGAACGAACTGTACCAGCACCTGTGCCTGGGCGGCGTGCCGGACGAACTGTGCGGATACGGCAGCGCCGGGCGCGGGGTGCCCGACATGCTGCCCCTCGTGCGTCAGTGGGGCCGCGCGGAGAACTGGCCGCGGCTGTTCTCGGTGGGCGTCAGCTGTGCGGTGAGCGAGGCGGTGGACCGAGCCGGCGGCATCGATGACCGCGCGGTCGCGGGGGCGCCGCGGGAGAAGTCCGCTGCCGCACGCGCGAAATCGTGGTTCATCAGCAGCTATCCCCTTATGGGATCGATGGCGGCGGCGTTCGAGATCGTCGAGGACCTGAAGACCTGCCGCCTGCTGGATATCCAGGTGGCGGCCGTCGACCCGTCGCAGAAGAAGATCTACATCAATCCCCTCTCGGCGCTTTCGGAGCGCGAATGCCGTTTCGTCATGGCGCACGAACTGCTGCACGTGGGCCTGCGTCACGCGGAGCGCTGCCGCGGTCGTGATCCCTACCTGTGGAACATCGCCTGCGACTACGTCATCAACGCGTGGCTGATCGAGATGCGGATCGGCGATGCTCCCGGCGTGGGCCTGCTCCACGACCCGCAGCTTGCCGGCGCGTCGGCGGAATCGCTCTACGACCGCATGGCCACCGACCTGAGGCGATTCCGCAAGCTGTCCACCTTCAAGGGCTCCGCCGCCGGCGACATCCTGGGCCCCATGAACGAGGAGTGGTGGAAGGGCGATGTCGGCACGTCGCTGGACGATTTCTATCGGCGCTGCCTTGCGCAAGGACTCACCTATCACCAGGAGGCTGGGCGAGGCCTGCTGCCGGCCGGACTGGTCGAGGAGATCCGGGCCCAATCGTTTCCGCCGATCCCGTGGGACGTCCAGCTTGCGCAGTGGCTGGATGTCTACTTCGCGCCGGTCGAAAGGCGCCGGACGTATGCCCGCCCGAGCCGACGGCAATCGTCGACGCCCGACATCCCCCGACCCCGTTGGGTGCCGGTGGATGGGTGGGCGGAGGCGCGGACCTTCGGTGTGGTTCTCGATACCTCGGGCTCGATGGAGCGGCCGCTGCTCGCACATGCGCTGGGCGCGATCGCAAGCTATTGCGTGTCGCGCGAGGTGCCGCTGGCCCGGGTCGTCTTCTGCGACGCGCATCCGTATGACCAGGGGTACCTGGCCCCCGAGGATATCGCCGGCCGCGTGCGGGTGCGCGGACGCGGTGGTACAGTACTGCAGCCGGCGATCGACCTGCTCGAGGCGGCGGAGGACTTCCCGGAGAAGGGGCCGCTGCTGATCATCACCGACGGCGGGTGCGACGTGGTGAAGATCCGCCGGGAGCACGCCTTCCTGATGCCGCGGCGTGGGCAGTTGCCGTTCGTGGCGCGGGGGAAGGTGTTCAGGATGTAGCGTGGGCGTGGGCTACCCAGGCGATCAGGCGGTCGTCAGAGCGGTGAAGAGAGCATGGAAAAGAAGCACATCCGCATCAGTCGGTTTCTGAGCTACGTCCTGCGGCATCGCCCCGATGCCGTCGACCTGGCGCTGGACGCCAACGGTTGGGTCGATATCGACGCGCTGCTGGCTGCGTGTGCGGCTCACGGGCGGATGTTCGGTCGCGCCGATCTGGATCTGGTCGTGGCGCAGGATGAGAAACGGCGTTACGCCATCAGCGAGGACGGACGACGGATCCGCGCCAGCCAGGGCCATTCGGTGCCGATCGATCTTGGCTATGAACCGTGCGTGCCGCCGGAAGTGCTCTACCATGGCACGGCCGCGCGCTTCCTCGAAGTGATCCGGCGCGAGGGGCTGCACCGCGGTGCCCGGCACCACGTCCATCTGTCGGCAGACGAGGAGACCGCCCGGAGCGTAGGAGCGCGGCACGGCGTGCCGGTTGTGCTGCGGGTGCGGGCGGGGGAGATGTCGCGTGCAGGGGTAGTGTTCCTTGTTTCGGCGAATGGGGTTTGGCTTACGGAGGGGGTGGGGGTGGGGTATATCGATGAGCTGGGAAGTTAATCATGCCCGACGGCCGAATTGACAATTGGGAACGCAGCAAGCATGGCGATTTGCTTTGGAAGCGCGAGGGGGACCCGATGTGCTTCGGCTTTGCCTTCAGCGGTGAAGATCTGCGAGTGATGTATACAGACACGCCATCATGCCGTTGCACGGCATCCGGCGACGCGGTTGCGGTCGATGCGCTGACAGTTCGCACGATGAACTTCGGTCAACACTGGCGCACCCCCGGCGCCGTGGACGAAGAATACTCCCTGGAACTGCCGGCGACCTATGTCCGCGACTTTTTGGAGCGCAATCTCCCGGAATGGCGGCTGCTGGCGCAAGAGGACCATGATCCTGACGACAGGCTTGGAGTTGCTCTTTGCGGCGCGGATTGGCCGGATACTCAGGCGGTCGTCACAGATCCGGACAGGCTCGCGCTCGTCTTCGAAGTGTTTGGGAGGGAAATACTCGATATCTGGTGCGGCGCTCACGGCGTTGGTGCAGATGACTGCTTCGTGCTGAATACCGTAGACAGCGTGGGAGTAGTCGGGCGGAGGGTCCGCGTAACGGGACGCGCCCTGAAGAAGCCGGACAAAGCGGCCTATCAGGACATTTAGGCGTGACATGAGCGGCGGCGTGTGCGTTGACACTACTGGCGCGGTGCGGGAGCCCGCGGATCGGAGCGTCCGTGAACGGATGTGTGGGCATCGACTTCGGTGGGGTCATCGCCACGAGCTGCGTGGATAGTTCGCACGCGCGAACAGGTGTAGCGCATTCCAGCAGGCCGCTGATCGCCAGAGACGGCGTTTACGAGGCGCTGCACGACGTGGTCGCGGCTTACGCCGGCAATGTCTGGATCGTCTCGAAGGCCGGCCCGGGCATGCAGGCGAAGACCCTCAGTTGGCTTGAAGCTGAGGCCTTCTTCGCCCGCACCCGCATGAGCGCGAATCAGGTCCGATTCTGCCCGCGCCGCGAGGACAAGGCTCAGATCTGCCGTGATCTCGGAATCACGCATTTCGTCGACGATCGCATCCACATCATGCAGATCCTCAGGGATGTGGTTCCGCATCTGTACCTGTTTGGGGATCCTGGGGGCGCGAAGCAGTGTCCGCCGTGGGCAACGTTCGTGCAGAATTGGCAGCAGGTTGCGGAACTTCTGATACCCTCGGTAGACGATGGAACGCCGGCTTCTAGATGAAACGGCATTGAGCAACATCGCAAGCCCGAACGGCGATAATTCGCGCCGTTGGCAACTCGCGTACGACCTGAACGGCATGACCCGTTCATTGGCACCCATTTCCGCAGATCGGAACAATTGACACATGGACAATCGGGACATCTCCGGCGAGGACGAGTTCGAAAGTCGGCTGCGGAAAACCAGTACCCGTTTGCCTGGGATTCTCGCAACGCTTACCGATGAACTGAGTGCGGACGACGGCCCCGACGGCCGCCGCGGCCTCGACCGCTCATCCCGGATCGGTGACAAGCCCAACCCTCACGCGGGCCGTGTTGGGAAGGCCGCACAACGGGTCGTGGATGCATTCCTGGCCGTGGCCCCGGCCGCAACCGGACCTGGGCATTTCCAAGTGGCCTCAGTGCGTTCCGTCCGGGGTGCGGCGGTTCTCAGTGTGACCATTGATCCCCGGGCCGAGCTGCCTGCGGAACTGGCGACGAACGGCATTCTTGAGGCACTGCGGGCGCGGCGGGCGCATCTGCGCGGCATGCTGGCCACGGAGATCGATGGTAAGCAGATGCCGGAACTGCAGTTCGTCCTCAAGCTGGTAATGTCTGACGAAGAGCTCCCGGATCTGGACGATTGACCCAGCTGGCCGGCCGTTGCGATAGCCCCGGGGCCTCCATGCACATCCGCAGATCCGCAGAAATGCGGCTCCACATCTGTGCCCGTTCATCTGGGCAGCTGGCAGTCGAGGCCACTGATTCGCGACGCGATCGGCTTCTCCGACGAGTAGCGAATCTTGAGGAGCGCCGCGCGCGCCCCGCGGCAGGTCCGAGGCAGAAGATGATCGAGAAAGCCCGTCACAGGCTCGAACGACGCGTATGTGAAGCCGAAGCGGCCCTGATCGCGTCAGGATTGGACGCTGAGATCCACGCGGCTGCAGATCGATTTCTCGGTGTCGAGCTGGGCTCGGCAGCGCTTCGAGAGCGCGATTTCGGCATCCTGTTCAGCGCGGCTGCGCGCCTCCCCGAGAGCTACAGGTCGCTGGCGCACCAGATGCTCGCGGCGTCTGCTCGCGGCGAAACGCGCATGTACGACCATGCGGACAATCACGCTTTCGCGGAGCGCATGCGCAAGATGGGCCTCGACCTGGCTCCCTGGTTGGAAGGGGACTCGCGCCGCGCCGCCGAGTTCAGTGATGGATCCCGGGTGCAACTGGAGATCGAGCATGATCCTGCGCGCGTCATGATGATGGGCGCGCCGTTCGGAACATACCTGTCCCCCGACGGTATGAACTTCCACATCGCCGTCCTGAATGCGGCCGGTGCCAACAAGGCCGTGGTCTATGCGCGCGACGGCCGGGGATCGGTCGTCGGGCGGTGCTTGCTGGCTCTGACGGAGCGCGGGGAGATCCTGACCTATCATCGTTACACACATGGGAACCGGGCCGAGTTCGAGATCATGATAAGCACCTATGTCACCGAACTCGCGGCGCGTATGGGCGCCGGTGTGGCGGCCGGCGGGCGCGTCGCTGATCTGGTGATGCGTGGATGGTATGACGACGGACCCGTCGACATCGGTGGACTGCTTGATTTCCTGAAAGCCGATTCAGAGTTCATGAGCTCAGTCGCCAAGATCCCGGCCGGCCAGCTGCGCGCAGAAATTGAACGCCGGCTGGATCCCCATGAACTGAGCCCAACGCTGATTCCTTCCGTTGTGGAGGCAATGCCCGAAGACCGGCGGCCGGAGATTGTCTATGCGTTCGCCGAGGAGCTCCTCCTCTGTGATGACCTGGACACCAGATTCAATCTCCTCGCTTCCAAGCTCTTGAGGTCGAACGGTAACGTAGCGACGAGTCGGAGGATCATGGACCGCCTCATGTGCCGTCGGCACGCCCAGCGCGCGTGGGGCTGGTGGTGGCGCAGCAAGATCGCAGAGGAGCTTGTGGCTGTCGGTGAGCCATCGCTCGCGTTGCGGACTCTACGGGCGGGCCCCTACGGACGGCCGCGGGACTGGGATGATGACGAGAGGCGGATTGCAGCTTCGGCCTACGAGGCGCTGCGGCGCCCGGCACAGGCGAAGAGGATGCTGGGGAATCCCGCGTCCCAGTGACTGGGTGTGGCGCTCCTTTCTGTTCAAGCGAGATGCGCCGTCCCCGCGCGCGAGTCCAAGCCGGCTCATATTATGAGGCCCCAAGTCTGATGCGCCGTCACAGCATCCAAGTGCGGACGACAAGTCCATCCAAAGGCTGCGACGACCGAGAGCCTGAAGTTCAATCTGGGCTTCGCCATGATTGGCATCTACATTGCCGCCAGCCACAGCTCGGCCACCATCCGCGTGCCGGAGCGGAACCACACAGAAGGGTCTTCGACGTGACAGACCGCAACGCCCTTGAGCGCTATCTTCTCGATTTGCTTGAAGTTGGCAACTTCGCCGACTATTGCCCCAATGGCTTGCAGGTCGAGGGCCGCCCGGAGATCCGCAAGGTCGTCTCGGGCGTGACCGCCAGCCTGGCACTCATCGAGGCCGGGGCGGCGGCAGGCGCTGATGCGCTGCTGGTGCATCACGGAATCTTCTGGCAGGGGCAGGACGTCCGCTTGGTCGGCTGGCGATACCGGCGCGTGGCGGCCCTGATACGCGCCGGGCTCAGCCTGTTCGCCTATCATCTCCCGTTGGACGCCCATCGCACCTTGGGCAATAATGCGCAATGGGGGCGGCGTCTGGACTTCGAAGTCGAGCAGGTTCTCGGCGAACAGGGACTTCTCTTTGTGGGGCCGGTGGGACCGATGTCGTCCGCCGCCGATCTGGCGGCCTTGGTTACAGAACGTTTGGGGCGCGCTCCGGTGCTCGTGCCGGGTGACGGGCGCCCACTCCGCAGGGTGGCCTGGTGCAGCGGTGGTGCGCAGGGCCAGTTCGAACTGGCGATCGGCGCCGGTGCCGACGCCTATCTGACGGGTGAGATCTCGGAACCGCAGGCGCACCTGGCCCGCGAGACGGGTGTTGCTTTCCTGGCGTGCGGTCATCACGCCACGGAGCGCTTGGGCGCGGCGGCGCTGGGCGAGCATGTGGCCGCGCAGTTCGACCTCCAGCATGAATTCATCGACATCGACAATCCTGCCTGATCCTGGTGGCGGGTCAACTGAAGCGAGGCCCAGCCCATGGACTGGCAGCCGACAACCCCGGAATTGCAGGCCACGGAAGATCTCTGTCGTCTCTTCCGTCAGCATGGCGGCAGGTCGCTGCTTGTCGGCGGCTGGGTGCGCGATCGCCTGCTGGGCCTGGAATCGCGCGATCTGGACCTCGAGGTGTACGGGATCCCCGCGGCGGACGTGCAGGCGCTGCTGGAGCGCCATCACGCGGTCGATCTCACGGGGAAGGCGTTCGGCATCCTCAAGCTCAAGAGCTGGCCGATCGACGTTTCGATTCCCCGGCGCGAATCGAAGCGGGGGCTCGGGCACCGCGGCTTTCTCGTCGAGTCCGATCCCGGGCTGCCGCCGGATGTCGCCGCCCGGCGCCGCGACTTCACCATCAACGCCATGTCGTTCGATCCGCTGACCGGGGAGATCGTCGATCCGTTCGGAGGCGCCGAGGACCTGCAGCGACGGATACTGCGCCACACATCGGAACAGTTCGCCGAGGATCCGCTGCGGGTGCTGCGCGGCATGCAGTTCTGCGCGCGCTTCCGCCTGGACGCGGCGCCGGAGACCGTTGCGTTGTGTCGCGGCCTGGACATGGAGGGGCTCGCCCCCGAAAGAGTGTTCGAGGAATGGTCCAAGCTCATCCTCAAGGGCGAGGAGCCGTCGCGCGGGCTGCGCTTCCTGCGTGAAAGCGGATGGGTGCGGTTCTTTCCCGAAGTGGAGGCACTGATCGGCTGTGAGCAGGATCCATACTGGCATCCGGAAGGCGATGTCTGGACGCATACCTGCCATTGCCTGGACGCATTCGCCGCGGCGCGCACTGGCGACGATTGGGAAGACCTCGTCGTCGGGTTTGCCGTGCTTTGCCATGATCTGGGAAAGCCGCTGACGACGGCGACGACCGGAGAGGGCATCCGCTCTCTGGGTCACAGCGAAGCCGGCCTTGAGCCGACACGGAGCTTCCTGGCCGGCATGTCGCGACACCAGGATCTCGTGGACCAGGTCTGTCCGCTGGTCGCGGAGCACCTGCGTCCGGTCGAGCTTTTCCAGGCTTCGGCGTCGGCCGCCGCCATCAGGAGGCTGGCGAGCCGGGTCGGACGCATCGACCGCCTGGTGCGCGTGGCGGAAGCGGATCAGCGCGGCCGCCCGCCGATCGAGGTCGGTGAGTTCGAGGCCGGCAAGTGGCTGCTAGCCAAGGCTGACGCTGAAGGCATCACGGCCAGTCGGCCGGAGCCGCTGATCCGGGGGCGCGACCTGGTCGCCCGCGGTATGGCGCCAGGGCAACACATGGGGGAGTTTCTACGGCAGTGCTATGAGGACCAATTGTACGGGCTGTTCGATTCCGCGGAGACCGTGCGTGCCTATCTCGATGAGAGACTGGAATCGTGACGATCGCCGGGCGCGGCGCGCTCAGGGCGGCCAGCCCTCGCCGGCGAGGTGATGGCCGTCTCCCGGAGAGAGATTGCCGTCTCTGCGTCCGTTCCGCGCTTATACGGATGTACTTCTTACACGGGTGTACTTGAGGGCTGCCGAGGTACCCTTTGGAGTGAGTGGAATGATGAAGCCCTTGCTGGCCTACGTTTTCCTTTCGCTCATCGCAATGGGATGTGCGGGACCGTCACGTGAGTTGGTGACCACGACAACTTCGGCTTCCAGCCAAACGAACGCACCCCACGAAGAGGATCTCGTCGTCGTCGATGAAGAGCCGGTGCGGCTGTCCATGCCCAAGCTCCACTATCCACAGGCGGCCAGGAAGGCGGGAATCACGCCGCGCGGGACGGCCTCGAGCCGTCACTGTGCTCACGATCTACCTGGTGGTTGTCGTGGCGGCCTTTCCCATCATTGCGTTGTCGATCATGGCCGGCGTAGACAATGTGGAGGACCCTGCTGGTCTTCTGACGCCAGCAAATTGGGCGTACCAACTGTCGTTCAGTGTCGCCATCGCGGCAGCAGCGGCCGGGGCGTGGCGCGGCCATTCGTTCGCGCGACACGCACTCGTTGTGCTCGCGGTCATCCACTACGGATCGATCGGCATCAACAATCTGGGGCTTATCGCCGATTCGACCGGGGAAGCCGCCATCATGTCCCGCGATACCGCTCGCTGGGGCCGGGTCGTACAGGGCGTGATCAGTATCGCCATTCTGGTGTGGTACTTCTACCGCGATCGCAATGTCCGCGAGTACTACAAGCGCGCGCCTGATGATGGTGGGTCCGGATAGACGAATCGCCAGGATGTCTGCGGCTCATCGGCAACCCGAATTGCGGCCAAGTCCTGGTTTGCCGAGGCGATGCCATACATGAGTGCAGTTCTCGATTGGGACGTCAAAGGCACCAACGGGCAAGTGGAATCCTGGCAATTGGCGTGACTGGCCGGGCTCGAGACGAGCGGCCAACAATGAAGTGGTCGTGCAAGCCTGCAACTCTAGTCGGCACATGTAAGCGAGGACGCGTGGACAGGAAGCTGTTGATCCTGGATCTCGACGAGACCTTGATATTCGGAACGATACCGCCTCTGGAAACGCCGGCCGACTGCCGCGTCGGTGGGTATCACGGCTACGAGCGACCCTTCGTGCGAGAGTTCATTGCTTCGTGTGCCGCGGCATTCCGGTTGGCGGTTTGGACCTCAGCGACGGAGGCCTATGCTGCCGGCGTTGTCGACCACCTGTTCGGCGCGCGCGCGGAACTTGATTTCGTCTGGGCGCGCGAACGCTGCACACTGCAGTTTGATCATCATGACTTCGCTTATCGTCATACCAAGAACATCAAGAAGGTCAAGAAGCTCGGTTACGATCTTGAGAGGATCATTGTCGTCGACAATACAGCGGCAAAATGGACAAGAAGTTATGGCAATCTCGTCCTGGCGTCCGACTACGAAGGCGATCCAGAAGACAATGAGCTGCAGCTCATGGGGGTCTATCTGCAGTCCTTGAAGAGCGTGTCGAACGTCCTCTCCATCGAGAAGCGCGGTTGGCGAGGACGGTTTGACGGAGGTCACCGCTAGTTGCGCAGTCTGCAGACGGAGCCCTCACCACCTGGCCTGTATGCGCCATTGGCGCGAGCCCGGAGTCGGAGATGATTGACGTCAGAAACAACGATGGATCTTTGGCATTCCGCCTGGACGAGACGCTTTGGGTGGATCTCGACGCCGGCTGCGGTGAACGACGTCACTATCTGGTTGGAAACGCCTTCACGTTCCCCGGTCGAATCCTCGTCTGGTGCCCCGCTCAGCAAAAGACGACGCGAATCAGCAAGAGCGAAATCGTCGATCAATCCCACGAGGCCGCGTACTGGATAGCCGGCTTCCTGCATGGGGCGACTCCTGCACCGCCCCTTGACGCGGAAGGCGACTGGTTCGACTTCGATGCACCGGAGATGGTCGAATGGGGGATGGCCAGGGATGAGTTCCCCCTCACCGGCCACTGGAACGAGAATCGTAGATGTGAGATGTGCAGAAAGCGCCTCCTCCCCACGACACTCGAGGACAGGTGTGCAACATGCGCAGGAACGGCCGGCTTCGACGCCGAGCGCGGTCTCGAACTTGATGCCGAAATGGCCCGTCGGCGAGGCCTTGTGTTCACCGTGAATGTGCAGGCGGGCAAATCGAAGCCATGGATGCCGATCGAGGCCGGCATGGAGCGGCTCCCCGACGCGATGCGCTTAGCGCGCGCGCAGAGCGGCTGGGCCATCTGTGTGGAGACCAATGGCTCCTACTATTGGGACAGCAGATCGCCAGGGTCCTATGGCTACGGCGCGATCTGGCGCGGTGCATCCCGGCAGGATGAGACTGCCGTGCTTTCGACCAATGACGCCAGAAGCCCCGAATAGGCGGGCACGCGGACACCGCGCCGGGCACGGCTTGTTCCGCTCGGCTAGAATTCAGGTGGCGAAGCGCTTTTCGAAGACCATGCGGTTGGCCGTGTTCCGGTCCCGGATGGCGAACACCACACGATCAAAGGAGCCCGCAAAACGCGTGTGCTCGAGCCAGTGGCCGAATGAACCCGCGACCCATTCGGGGTCGTTGCGGAACACCCCGCAACCCCAGGCGCCCAGAACAAGTTGACGACTGCCGAGATGCTCGGCGAGCGCGAGCACCATGCCCACGCGGCGGCGCAGGATGGCTTGGTAGTCGCGGTCCTCGAGACTGGCCGGCCACGGGAGGGTGAGTGCCATCGCGTTCGGGGCCGCAGCCGAAATGACGGTCGCAAAAAACGGTCGATGGAGCAGCGCGTGCGCGCTGACCCGAAAAATGGCACGCGTGGCGACGCGATCATGTGGTCAGTATAGGTCAGGTGTCCGCATTCCCGATTGCGGCTGTAGTATTCAGGAACCTTCAGCAGGCAGGGGTACAGCGCTGATGCCCGCAGGAGATCCTCTTCCTGGGCCTTCGCGCCAGTCAGAAGCCCGCCCCCGACCCGCTTTGCGGACGCGAAGTTCAGCAGAAGCACGTCCTTGCAGCGCTCGTCCAGGATCATTCGTCTGGCCGCCTCCTGCGTGAGTTCGCCCGTCACCTCGATCGCGGCACGCGGCCCGTTGCCGCCAGCACGATTGAGCAGGCTTTCGAGACGCCCTAGATCAAAGAGCTGTGTGCCGGCGACCGCAGCTGCGATCTCCTGTGCGATTTCGATGCGCATGCCATCATCGGCGGTATAGCCGCCCGCCTGGATAATCGCCCATGTCTTCTCCGCTATGAGTCGCAACGGCGTGGGGCGAGGAAATTCCATGGCGCCATTACCCCCCTTCAAGAGCTACGCGATATCGCGTGGCCCTCTTCAGTATCCGCAACTCCGAACCAGAGGTCAATCGAACAGCGCCTTGCCTTGATCCGGCTTCTGAATCCGTCCCGTGACGCCCCGTTGCCGTCGCACTACCTCCGCCACCTCAATTGCGTCCGGCGCGCATCACGCAAGAACACGCGCCGCTTGACCGCACCCAAACGATCCCTGACAATATGTGTCGTCCCGGGCACGCGCGGCCCAGATCGGTCATCATGCGAGGCACGCCGATGCTGCAATGCAGGTACGGGGGCGCAATTCATGTCCCGGAGCAAGCACACGAGACCACGGATCCTGATCGCGACCGATCGCACGGCCGATCCGCGGGCGCCGCGCAGCGCGGGCGATGCGCGGCAGCGACGGCGGGTGGCCAGGCAGCTCAAGTTGAGAGGCGTTGTGCCGCAGCCCAGCGAGCCGCGTCGGATTCGTCGGGCGATACTTCCGCGGATTGTCGAGACTCGTCCCCGGCCTGGTCGTGAGCACGTCCTGAACAGGCGGGAGATCAGACAAGCCCTGCTGCGCCTCGGGCCGGAGTGCTACTATGGCCTGCGCTGCATCACCTTGGGTTCGGCGAATGACGGATCCCGGCAGCTGAAACTGGGGCGGTACGAGAATCCCGGGTGCATCACTCTCTTCGCCCAGCCTCCTCCTCCGTGGCGGATCGACGGGATTGTCGACGCCGGGGCGGTGGCGCAGCTGGAGCGGGCGGGTGCGAGTGTCGAGGTCGTCAACGCCGGCACCGTCACCGTCGTTGATTGGCCCAGCCGGGCGGCACTTCGTGATTTTATGCTCTTCGACGTGCTGGTCCATGAGATCGGTCACCACCTGATCCAACACTCCCGTCGCCGAATGCGAAGCGCGGCAGCCAGGACCAGCGACCATGAGGCCTTTGCCGATGCGTTCGCGCGACAATGTCGGATCAACTGGACGGGGCAGGCGGCAGCGACGGGCGCCTTCGGGCGCAAACGCGATCAAGAGACGGACTGAGCAACGCGCAGCAAGCACGGTGGGGCGCCGACGGCCCTTTCCGCGGACATCGACGGAGACATCAGCTGCGCGGAGTAGTCGCACAGAAGGACGTCCACCGATGAAGACAGCTGGAATTGCGCTCGTTGGTGACGGCATCGAGAACCACCACAACGCGCAGACGATGATGCACGCCGCCGAGATGTTCGGCTGCACATGCCTCTTCCGCGATACGCAAGGGCTGACGGAAGCGAGAGGCGACGAAGACGGCCTTGCAGTGCCGGACGTCACCATCGCCGCGCTCACGGAGGCGTTCCCCCTCCTGATTGGTTTCGACAACAGCGCCGGCGCCCAAGCCATCTACGGGTACCGGCTGCCGCGGTCGACGGCGGCCGCGCTCATCGTTGGGAACGAGCGCCGCGGGCTGTCCCGCGAAGTGACGGCCTCCATGTCTGCAGCCGTGGAGATCCCGATGGACTCCAAAGCGATCAACTGCCTCAATGTCGCCGCCGCTTCGGGGGTCGGCCTCTACTATCTGACACGGGGTGGGGTCGGCCGGATGCGCGCCGGCGGAAGTCCGGACGGCCGTCGCCCCGAGCTTTTGCTGGTCGGAGGCGACGATCATGTGGAGTTGGGCAGCGCGATCCGCTCCGCGTGCGCGTTCGGCTGGCGCCGATGCCTGATCGATGATCCCGGCGGCGTGTGGTTCGGATCTGAGCGCTGGAAGCGCGCGGAGGGGCGTGCCGCCGCGCGCCAGTCGAAATACCACCAGGCTGGTGCCGGTGAACCGGGGTCGCGCTTGTCGTTCCGGGAGGTCGTCGTCGTAAACACCAGGGGAATGGGAACACCACTTGGGCAGGCCCGACTGTCCAATGGCCCGGAACAGCTGATCGTCATTCCGGACGAGGCCCGCATGTGCGCCGCTGATCTGGCGACAGAGCGGTTCGCTGGTGCCACGCTCGTCCATATCGAACTGCCGCACAGCGAATTCGCCTATCACTATCGGCTCTTCGCAACGATCGCGATGGCCGAGATCTACAGGCAGGTGGGCCGCCGCGAGCGGAGCCGATCGGACCGGCGCGGACGAGAGGCCCCATTCTACGACAAGGCGCTGGCAGCTGAGCCTGGCGAAGGCGGCATCGAGGTCAGCCTGGAAGATCTTCGCGAATACTGAATCGCCATGGCAGGGGCAGTTGAAGGTCCCGCCGAGAGGCCTGACCGGCGATGGGCGCAGTGCGTGTACGCAGTTTTCGAACCCGAAACGTGCCGTTCGACTGCCAGGGGGACGATGTCATGTGCGGTAAGTCCGATCACGACACTCTTGACGATGATGACGAGCCGCGCATCCTCTTCTATCGGGCAGAAGACGCCTACGGCTGCTTCTCGAACTTCTCGGCGCATCCGATCACTCTGGACGGCAAGGTCTGGCCCACGACAGAGCACTACTTCCAGGCACAGAAGTACGCGGGTACTCCGAAGGAGGACCTGATTCGCAGCGCGACCACGCCCGGCAGGGCGGCGCGCATAGGGCGCGGCAGGGATGGCAATCTGCGTGCGGACTGGGCGGCCGTGAAAGATGCCGTCATGGAAAGATGCGTGCTGGCGAAATTCGAGCAGCACGACGACATACGGGAGATCCTGTTGGCGACCTGCGATGCACGCCTCGTAGAGCACACGCGGAACGACGACTATTGGGCCGACGGAGGCGATGGTGAGGGGGGAAACAAGCTCGGCCTCGTTCTGGAGCCCGTACGCCGCACTCTGCGCCGGCAGGCGGTGTTGGCCGCGCTTCCTGCGGTCGTCGACCGGGCAGCGGTCGGTCTGGCACTACTCGAGCACGGCACCTGCGTCGCCTGTGAAAGTGACCATCCCGAGCTGAACTTGGCCGAGCACGCGCGGTCCGTTGCATCCCGGTCACTCGGACCCCAGGATGCTCCGGCCGGGCAGATCTCCGTAGAGCGGCTGAACGGCCCGCTCGGCGCCGTCGTCCGCTTCGGTTGCTCGCGAAGTATGCTGCATGTCTTCCTGTCGGTTGAGGCGCGACCATACCCCGACGTGTTGCTGGGGCTGGTCGCCCGGGATCGCTTCGTCCGCGACTGCGCCGATCCGTGCGTCGTCGCGGTACTGGACATCCGCACGCTGCGGCGGGCGGGCGACGCGGCTACTTAAGAGATGGATCGGGGGTGCGGCTGTGAGATACTTTACGGACAGGTGGTTGTCCGGTGATATGCCTGATGGCGAGCGCCGGGCAGTGGCTTCTGCATATGGCGATCATGTCCGCCAGCTCAAGCCTGTGCTTCCGCCGGCTCTATATGCTCTGGCGTCTGAAGTCAGTCTTCACGATGGTCTAATTCGTGCCGTTACGCTGGATCGAATTGCGTGCAGTCTGCATCTTGTGCTTCGGTGTGGCGATCTTGACCGTGGGTACTTCGATCTTGACCTCAAGTATGCCGCGGTGGATCTGGAGAACACCGACGCCGGGGCTTGGCGCTCGGTGGCGACTCTTCAAGACGACACGGGCAGTCACTGCGCCGAACTGCTCCGTGATGAAGTGGACGCCATCGCCGCTGGGCTGTTTGAGCATAGGATGATCTTCTGGGTCGGTCGCGATGAGGCGGGTGGGCCGTACAGGGAAATCGCGGTGCGTTTTGGCGCGCTGGAGATGGTGATGACGCGTCGCAAGAGCAGGAATCACGGAGGCCCTGGTGGCATCTACAGAGAATTGGGCTCAAGTGACGGCTAGTGGAAACCGTTATGCCGTTGATGCGGTGTCAAGTGTCAACCAAAGCCTGCAGCAGATGAGGCCATCTGTAATGGCTCGTGCTGATGCACGGTCCGCGCCAGCCGTCTTCGCTGCTGAAGCTGGTGTTAGGTGCATGCGGCCGTGCTGTATGAAGGAGTGGCGGGCATGAGTAATGGTGACATGTTTGACAAGGACTTGAGAGACGCGGTCGTGCGTCGATGGGACCATTTGGTCCGGGCAATTGGCTCTGATGATCGTCGCTGGCAACCAGCGGGGTTCGGCGCGCGTCTGGCCGAGTTGCGCACGGTTGACGAACTGCGCCTTTGGACGCAAGGCCTTCCGCCTGCGATCAGGCGCTCCCCTTTTGGAGAGTACTGCATCGCGCATTGCGAATGCCGCGGCGCTCCCGCACTCTTCCGCATGTTGGGCCGGCACCTTACCAGCGATCGGAGTGCTCTCGAAAATCTCGGACTCGCGCATGTGACGGAGAGTGCGTGGATCTTGGATGCGGAGGCGCGAGCGCTTGTCACGGATTGGGCACATGAGGCGCAAGTGGCGTGGGCTCCCTGGGCACCCCAACTCGACACGGGCCGGTTCGAGCTGGTGTACTCGGGGCGGTGGCCGGAGGCGACGGAAGCGCCGATAGCGAAGGTCGCCGTCGAGACGTTGCTGACCGGTTCTGCGGATGAGTATGCAGTCGCTCTCTGGGAGTACGAATCGATGGCGGCGTTGATCGAAAGCGCGACGCTTCGTGACCGCTGGGCCGACATTCTTCTTTGCAACCCCAACTCGGACTGTGTGCTGCTACCGCTACTTCCCGGCTCAGCGGCATGGGTCATCAGCTACTTCCACCACGACTACTTGGAGGCGGGTAAGCTGCAGGGTCGGTGGCCGCTTCGGGTGGAGCTTGAAGGGGCTCTTCCGAGATGAGGCTGGATACTCCGAAAGCGCGATCTCTGAGCAGATTTGCAGCAGCCAATAGCGTCGTGCGCATACACATCGAGAACGCGGATGCGCGGCGCTCTCTTCTGCGCTGCCGAATCTTGGAACGGTGCTGCCAGCGAGTATGCTTCACGAGTACGGCTTGCCCGGAAGGAAGAGGCGTCCTGGCGATGGCAGGTCGCGAGGGCCATGAATCGCGACGGTGGATGGCACCTGGCCGGATCTTGCAGCAGACGAAGCCGCCGGTCACGGTCCGTGTATGCACACGGCCAACGCCAGTCGTCTTCGCTGCTGAAGCCGGCGCTGGGCAGCTGCTCCACGCCGTCTGGACACAACTTTTGAGGAGAAGTGAATGACTGATTCACGACCGGACGAAACACCATGGAACGAGGAATTCGCCCAGTCTCTCACTGGCTCGGTAGTACTCGTCGGCCTTACGTTTCTCGAAGAGAACGGGGAGATCAAGAAGCAGGGGCAGTTTTATGGCCGAGTTCTGCGAGCGCACAGTCGCGAAGGAATCCTGCTGGGCCTGGAGGGAATGAGAGAGGGCGAGCAGTTCAATCTGCCACCCGATACATCAGCCATTCATGTGGCCACGCCGGGGGAGTATCATCTTCGAACTACTGGCGAAGTTCTGGTCGATCCTGACTTCGTGGCCATCTACACCATTGCGCCCGCGAGGTGATTCTCAGCAGCCAGAAACGTGACTAGGCGGTGTCCAGCACCGCCAAACAGTTGAGATTGCACGTGGCCGCGCGGGTGGGAGCGGGGCGGGTTGGCTTTTCCGGTCGGGGACCGGCGCCGAAACTTCTGTTTGCGGCTGATGGTCACGGTTGCAACGGGCTGCGCAAAGCAGTGCCTGCGCCAACCGCACCCGCCACTGAAGCAAGGTGTTGGGCTGCGAGATCTGTGTCACCCACTTGCCGTCGCGTCGACAATAGGTTGTGAGTGCCAGCGTAAGCTGCCCCCGAATCCAGACAGTTGAGAAGCGGAGCTTCTTGGCGTACTGCAGCCAGGAGGTTCCGATGAGGACGTCCGAGATCACAGAGACTCAGATCATTGGGATTCTGGGTGAGGCCGATGCCGTGATGAAGATCTGGGACAATTGGAGGCACAATGCAATCTGACAAGAGATGCGCAATGAACGATCCAGTTCTTCTGGAGATCGCCTGTCGCTGCGGTGCTGCGACGAAGTTGCCCTGGTGGGCCAAACCCGAAGGCCCGTCCGACAGTCATACCAGCACCATTGTCGTTGGACACAAGCCGGGAAAACCCACGACTGGTGACTATATTGAAATCCCCGGGGGACCCGGCGAGGACTTGCACTTCATCGTGGCGGCGCGCAGTGATATACCTAGGCTTCTTTCTCAGTTCAAAGAAATTTCCATGACCAAGTCCGAGTTGATGGAGATCACTGAGAGATACAAGTCAGCAAGCACTAACCCGTGGGCTATTCACATTCCTGATCCCGCCCACCCTGACGAGGGCGAGGTTCTCTACGCAATCACTCCCGGAGTTGGTTACGCAATAGATCTATTTGTTGGGGATGCGCGTGCTTCCGATCTGGAATTCATTGAACATGCCAGAAATGACGTTGCCGTGCTGATAGAGAAGGTCGGACAGCTCTTGGAGGCGAAACCAGGTTGAGGGGGCGCATTTCTGTAAGCATGCCTTGGAGCCGCATTGCCGCCACCATTTTTCATGGCGCCGCGCGCCGGCAAGATCAAGAGTCGCTGTAGGGGATTTCTAGCTGCCTTAGCTTGCGCTCAAGTCCCGCCGGCGTGCAGAGCGTGTGCAGCCAGGTCCCATCGCCTCGCTGATACGAAATCACCCCGCCATCGTCGAACCGAGCGACCCAGACGGCATCCTTCGCATGCACCGAATCAAAACGCCGAGCGACCATCGTCTCGTCAAGCAGATCCACAAGCCCAACGGTCGCCGTGACCCCGCGCAAGACGAACCGGCCGGGGCAATCGCGAATAGGTTGCCAGGCGAATCTGGAATACAGGGAGTCAAAGGTCATTGTCGGTCGTCACCTGATTGAGACGAAGAACCGCTCCAGCTAATAGTCGCTTTCTGACACCGATTCTGGCCCGATGACCGCCGCCCCCGGCGGCCACCCCAACGTCCCCTACCTGTGGCCAGGTCAACTTCCTCCACCCGGCCCCGACTGGACGGTCGCATTCTAGGCACGCGTGCCGCGGTTTGCAACCCGGGCCGCGGCCTCCTTCAGCCGCGAACTCCTTCATTCGAACTTGAGCAGGTGCCCGTGGTGCATTAGACGAGCCGCGCAGGGCGGATACGGCGCCCAGGTGGGGGATACATTCAGGGGGTGTCAGAGGGCTATCGCGAGGGGTTGGCGATGGACACGGTGAATCACGGCGGGGCACTCATCTTGTGGCTCAATCCCCGCGGCGTTCAGCGCGATCAGGGGAGGATTCACGCTCGGAATCAGTCGTCGCCCCTCTTGGCGCGCTCGAAGCCGGCGGAAACCGCTGATCCCACGATGCCACCCACAGACGGGTCGGCGTGCTCGCGCGATGACCTGGCGATACCCACCAGCCCGCGCAGCACCTGGATCACTCCCCAGGCGATGGCTCCCCAAGCCACGACGTAGCTGCCGCCGTCCTCGGCAACCGCAAAGGAACCGACGGTCACAATGATCCCCCCGACCAGCCAAATCATTCCGAACTTCAGCCTGCGCATTGCATCCTGTCTCATGTCTCGTGCTCCCTGTTTGATCTCGTTGCCCCGCGATGATCTGCTCGATCTGGCTGCGTGGCCGGTGTGCGGCCTCAGCGCCAACAGCGATGTTTGTCGCTGCGACTACGGGCGTGTGACAGTCCAGTTTGCGCGGCGTTCGTGATAGTTCGCCGAGGACATCACAGTCAAAGGCGTCGGCTGGAGTGTGGCCGACGACGCGGGGTGACCACGTGTCATTTAGAGCAATGGCCATGTGTTGTGTATGACCTCTTGCCCGGCGGCCTACTCCAGCACGCCGTCAAGGAACTTCGCGCCTTCGATCACTATGCCAAGGGGATCGTGACCTCCGTCGCTGGCGGGTGTCAGTGCTTCCCATGCCAGGCGCTTCCCGGCAGCTTCTTCTCCCGAGTCGCTATGGCGGCGCGGATCTTGCGCGCCGTCTCCAGCGCGGCCTCGCCGCCGCGGCTCTCGCAGGGCATCAACGCGGGTTCCTCGATCAACACCAAGCACTTCTGGGCGACGGACGCGCAACCCTTGGTCTCAAGCTGGCCCACAAGCAGAGCTATCAGATCTTCACGGGCGAAGAACAGGCGCTCCGGTTCAGGCATGGTGCCCCCGTCGTTAACATAGGCGCGCACGTAGTCGAGATGGCGTGCCACGGACTTGAGGGCGGCCTCCGTACCCAGTGGGCCCGGATTGGCTTTCAGCGCTTCTACGACAAGATTCATGTCCTCGAGCGTCGACACGCGCTGTAGGACGCCCTGCATCAGCTTGGTCGCCAGTGCGGATCCGTTGGGGTTGGTGGAGATCGCCGCCAGATCGGCCAGCAGCTCCAGATCGGCGGCCGCCAGCTCGTCCTTCAGGCTCTTAGTTGCGGCGTCCAGGTCTTTCTTGTCGACCGACTGCCTGTAGAGGGCGGCCTTCTCCGACAGGGCCAGGGCGCGCATGATCGTGCTCTCGTGATCGGTTTTCCCGCGACACGCAACGATCACGTCATCGAACTTCTGAAGGGCATAGAGCTCGCGCACAGAGGCGCTACCGGCCTGCGCTCGCTGGACACCGAGGATGCCAAGAAGCGCGAGCGCGACGAAGGCCGTCCGGTAGGCGGCCGAAACCAAAGGTGATCGATTCATGATTAACCTCGCCTGGGATTGGCTCGACAATTGGCTACTGCGTCGGCGTGGGCCGTGATGTGATAGTCGCCAGTTGGCAGTTCGTGTGACAGAGCGAGTCGCTGAAGCCGCGGGGCGGCCGCTTTGCGGTGCCCCGATAGCGGCAAGAAACCCGGGCACCGAAGCGCCCTGGACGGGGTCGGCGGACGGTCTCAAACACGGGCAGATGTGTCTCGCCGCGTTCTCCCTGCCTTCTTGCCCGCTCATGCTACAAGAAAATGCTGCCGGATCTGTTCGCGTTTCACGCTGAAGCTGCTGAGAGTCAGGCCGTTGAATCAGATTCACGAATTGGTTGCCGCGCGCAGCCGGATCAGGAGCCCGCAGTCCACGCGTCCGTCGGCAACAGGGCAACGTCGATCGGCAGTTGACGATAACTCACAAGATCGCCGATGCTGGTTCGCGCCCAGGGAGCGCCTACGGCCGACCGTACCCGCGAAACCCGCGCCGTGGATTTTCAGAAACCCGGGCCACCAAGGCAGATGACGACAGGCGCCGATCGATTCGGATCGATCCGGGATGGTCCGCGAACCCGAGGAGTGAGTGACGTGCACTTGCCCAACGAACCGAGCCCACTGGTGGCGACTTCGGATGGCGCAGCGGCATTCCTGGAAGTACGCGGACTGAGGCGCAGCTTCGGCAAGTTTGCCGCGGTCGACGGAGTCGATCTTACGGTGCGCTGTGGCGAGATCTACGGCTTTCTCGGCGTCAACGGCGCCGGCAAGACTACTACAATTCGTCTCTTGATGGGAATCCTCTCGGCTGACGCCGGCACATTCAAGCTGCTCGGCAGGCCTATACGGCGGGTTTCCATCCAGGAAAAGCGACGTATTGGCTACGTCTCTCAGGAACAACACTTCTATCCGTGGATGACATGTGCCGATCTGGGCCGTTTCGTCGGCGCCTGCTACCCCACTTGGGACGGAGCGGAGTTCGCCCGCCTGCTCAGGATCTTCGATATCCCGGAGCGACGGCGGTGCAGCGAGCTGTCGGGGGGCATGACGGCCAAACTGGCTCTGGCCCTCGCGGTGGCGCCCCACCCCGATCTGCTGGTCCTGGACGAACCCACGGCCGGGCTGGATCCGCTCGCTCGCCGTGAGTTCATGGAGCTCGTGACGCAGCAAGCCCGCCAACGCGGATGCACAACCCTGTTCTCGTCCCATCTGATCGACGAGGTGGAGCGCTGTGCGGATCGCGTCGGCATCATCCATCAGGGACGTATGCGCTTCGAGGGCGCGATGGCTGAGCTTCGCGATCGTGTGCGGCAATACCTCGTGCCGGTTGGCGCCGACCTGCCGCAGAACAACGATCTCGCTATCTGGAACGACGCCACCATTGACGAGATGCGGCGAGTCACACTGCACTCGCGCTCTGGTGCGTGGTCGGACGACACGTTGCCTCCAGGATCGACCCGCGTACCGCTGTCGCTTGAGGACATCTTTGTGGCGTTCGTACGCGCGCCGGCAGCCTCGTCATGACGTACGGAATTCTCGTCAAGGAATGGCGCCAGCACCGCGGCCTGCTCCTCGCCACTGTACTCGTGATTGCGGGGAGCGTACTGCTGATAGCCGCGCTGCCGGTGATCGGGAAGTCCAACGACACGCCGCTGGAAGCTCTGCGGCTGCTCCATTTCAGTCTGCTGCCCATCAGCTGTCTCGTGCTGGCCCAGGCTCTGGTTGCCTCGGAGTACCATCATCCGGTTCATGTCTTCATTGACGGCATTCCGATCTCACGCAGCCGTATGGTTGCCATCAAGTTCATACTGGGAATAGCGGCGGTCGGTTTGGGACTGGCGGTCGGTTTGGGCCTGGCCGTCTGGGCCGGCAGAACAACAGATGCCGTGACGGCGCGGCAGATTGCGATCATCGCAGCCCGGTCCTTCGCTCATGCCGGTCTCGTGTACAGCTTCACATTCGCCTGGGCCTTCACCGGGCGCTACCGGCTCGCAGTTGTCGTGGTGACGATTGCCGTCCTGGTGTTCATGCCAACCCTGCCCGCCCGCGGCTTTGAACACGCGATGCCTTGGGCTCTCGTGGGTTCCGATTTCGCTTACGAGCGCTACGACTTTCCAGTGGTCGCTCTGCTTGTGGCTGCTTTTGCCAGCCTGGTCTGGATCTCTGTGGCGTTCGCGCTGGGAGCGGGTTTCGGGGGGCACCTGGGCCCGGCGCTGGCGCAGCGAATGTCCTCCAGGGAGCGTACGGTGATCATCAGTCTGCTGCTCGCGATTGCAATCATACGCTTCACGTACGACGAGAATCGAAAGCACAATCGCCCCCTCCAGTTCCCCGGCGCCGTAGAGATCGTCAGCCTGCGTACGCGCGTCGTCGTGGCGTCTGCTGTCGGTGATCTGCTACCGGAGGAGCAGGCCGCAATGGAACGGGTGGCGCAATGGATAAGCGGGGATCTCGACCGATTGGCCACTTATCTGGACTGTGAGGACCTGCCGCCGGTACATCTCGTGCACCGTCGAAACATGCTTCCACATGAGATCAGTCCTGGCGACATAGTTCACGAACAGGGCGTGATGCTGAGGTTGGATCTGCGTCTGCTGGCCGGCGAGGGCGAGGAGCTCCGAGCGCGCGTGATTCGGGAAGCACTCCTGGCCCGGAGCCTCGGGCGGCTGGAGCGCGAGCAGACGTCGTGGGTACTGGACGGGTTCGTGTCCTGGTGGCCTGGAACGGTTGCCGGCGTCGATTCCGCCATCGCCGACGCCGGGGATTGCGGCAGGGCAGATATGGAAGTCGTTGATCGTCACGACCTGGATGCCTGGCTGACATTGCGTGAACGGGTAGGCGCTGATGAAGCGGGCTCCATGGCAGCAGGCGGACTCAGGTTCGCTGCACAACGCTATGGTTCCGTAGCCTTGAGGACATTCCTCGGCGACGTTCTCGGCCGTGAAGTGCGCCGCAATGCCGTGGCGTCAATCCGGGACGCGGCACACCCGGTTTCGCTCCGCTGGCGGCGCGCCACCGGGGCCACTTTGGAGGACTTCGTGGCCGAATGGGCCGAATGGCGCTCTGCAAGCGCAGACACGGCACGGAGGTCCGATTCGTGATGCGACAATTGATTCGCAAGGAACTCCGTGCCGTCGCGCCGGCGCTCATGCTCGCGGCGGCGATCTGGCTCGTGGACTTCGTCTTTGTCATGGGCACGGAGTTCCTGGATATGCCCGATGCGAGCCCTCAATCAGAGTTCGTGGATGAATGGGTGCTGTGGATCGTCTTGGTAGCATTCCTGATAGCTGCCGGCCAGACCGGAGCTGAGGCCCGCGACGGCACACTGAAGTTCCTGGACACGCTTCCGGTCGGGCGCACCCGGGTGCTCCTGGCCAAGTGGTGCGCCGGCGCCGGCGCCATCGTACTCATGATCTTGCCCCAGCGTGGTTACGATCTGGTGCAGCAGGCGTGGACGAAGACCTCGCTGGATGCCCCGCTTCACGCTGGAACGCAAATGGGGGTGCTGGCGCAGTTGCTGATTGTCGCGATCGCCATCTATAGCGTCGCCCTGATGATCTCGCTCGCCGGAAAATGGTACGCCCTGGTGTCGGCAGCGGTGATCTGGGGCTTCATGTGGCTGCGCGAAGCCGACTGGAAGGTGATCGCCTACGTGGACCCAAGCCGATACCTTGGCGCCGCACTTGCGGATCCACCGGCACCCGTCGCTTGGCGACAGAGTCTTCTGTACGCTGGCCTCGCCGTGACGGCTGTTGCGTTAGTCACAGTCGGATTCAGCCAACTCAATGCATGGCCTGGTGGCGGTGGACTTCGTTCCCCGCGCCGGCGAGCGCTGGCTGCTGGCGCTGCGCGCATCGGGACGTGGTCGCTGCCAGTGATCTGGATCGTGGGAATGGTTGCGCTGGGCGACGGCGGCAGTGACAATGACACACAGGATGAACGCCATCCAGGCGGTGAGGCGGCATTCCAGAGGCAGGAAACGCGCTACTACGAGTTCGTCTATCGCACGTCCCAGAAGACGGACGCAAGAGGCCTGATAGCTGCGGCGGACAGCATTTGCGAAGCTGTGGCGTTGGCCCTGCAGTGTCCGCCACTTGACATAAGAATCGTGGCGGATCTGGGGGGCGAGAGTCGGGACGGCGTTCTTGGGGATGCGCACTGGACGAAGATCAGGATTCCGCTCGAGCGTGCTTTGGGGGACAGCGCAGTGCGGGCGGTCCTCGCCCACGAGACGGCGCACGTGTATGTGGAAAAACTGAGCAAAGGTGCCATGGCGAAGCATTGGGCGTCAACCAGGTTTGCGCACGAAGGACTGGCGACGTTTGTGGAACACCAACTCTATCCGGCCGGTCTTGAGGAGTTGCGACGCTATGCGGCGGCCATTGAGGTCAAGGATCCGGTCGCATTCGATCTGCTGTCCGACGACGAGCGATTGTGTGAAGAGCGCGACGATGCGGTGGTCTATGCCCTGGGGGAATCGTTCTTCCGGGCCCTCGTTGATGCCTACGGCAAGGACGCGCCGGCACGGCTTCTTGGGAGCATGGCGCGGCCCGGCGCTCGGCACGACCTCACGGGCGCGGCGTGGTGGTACGACACCGCTCAGGGGGCGGGCATCGACCTGGAGCGCGTTCTGGGCCGACAGGCGGAGGCAACGAGAGACTTCGCGCATCGTGAGCGGGATCTCTTCGAGCGCATACCTCAACTGTCGGCGGTCGTTGGCGTGCGCGGAAGCCACATCGTCATCCGTCCTGTATTCGACGGCGAGGCGCCTGGTCCCGTGGTGTGCCGGTTGCCGGGCGACGGCGCGGGCAGGCTCTTCACGGCCGAGGGCGGGAACGAGATTCTCATTCCGCGGCATCTCAATCCGGAGCCGAGGCTTCGCTACGCGCTCGGTTGGGTGGTGCCCGGGATGTGGAGGACGCTCTACGGTCGCTGGGAGACGGCAGTCCTCGACGAGACAGTTGTGACGGCAGAACATCAGAAGAGTGAGTGAATCCATGTCCTCGCAAAAACGCGCCAAGAGAGTGTCGAGATCCGTACCGCAACCCGTGGAGCCGCCGCGCAAAGAGCTGCACGAGGTGCTTGATGATGTCTGTGATTCCCAGACCCTACTCGTATTCGTCCAGGCACTGATTGAGGATCGCAAGCGCGCGATCACGGCCGAGCGCGCCGAGCCGAGTTCACGGTATGGGCCGGACGCGGGTGGGTGGGAAAACACGAAGATCGACACGTTCCTGAGCGCGGCCGCCAGATGGGCTGAAGACACCGATTTCGGCGAGCTGTCGCCTGACAATCCCTGGAAGCAGTTCGCAGTCATGCTCTATTGTGGCAAGATCTATGAGTAGAGCCCTGGAGCCCGCCGATCGCGACAACAGACCACCGGCGAGTCGAGGAGATCGAATCACTGCCTTCGGAACCGCATACCCTGTTCGATTCAAAGTGACGCCGTCTGTCACAATGGTCCGCATGCCTGCGACATGACGAAAACGGAAGTTCACCCCGAGGACATCCCTGGTGCCGAGCCAAGCCGATCGAAATACAGAAGGAACGCATCCCGTGAACGACAAGCCGATCTCACTCTTCGCCACCTCTGACGCCCGAATCGAGGGCGAAGCGCTTCGCCAGCTGGAGCGGGTGGCCGCTTTGTCCGGCATGGTCAGGGTTGCGGGCTTCCCGGACCTGCACCCGGGAAAGGGCTCGCCGGTTGGCGCCGCCATGCTTTCGAGGCTGGAGTTCTATCCCCATCTGGTCGGTTCGGACGTGGGTTGCGGTATGGGGCTGTTCGCGACCGATCTTGAGGTGGCCAGAGCCAAGCCGGAAAGATGGTCCAAGAAGCTCTGCCATCTGGAAGAGCCG
Source organism: bacterium (assembly GCA_016703265.1). Taxonomy (NCBI): domain Bacteria; species bacterium. Next base: position 245,118 of record JADJCK010000004.1, on the reverse strand, counting down.
TGGGATGGCGATGCGGTTGCTTGGCTCGAAGAGCGTGGGGCCCGGGAAGAGGGCCATGCCAGATCTGTGGGCACGATCGGTGGCGGCAACCACTTTGCGGAACTCCTGCGCGCGAAGGATATCCCGGACCCCGAGACATTCCAGTCGCTGGGCTTGAAGAAGGACGCACTTGCGCTGTTGGTGCATTCAGGCTCCCGCGGACTCGGCGAAGCGTTGCTGCGGGCCCATACAACCCGGTTCCGCGATGGCAGTCTGGCCGCCGGCGGCGAGGAAGCCGCGATCTACCTGGAACGTCACCAGAATGCCATTGGCTGGGCGGGCGCCAACCGGGAACTGATCGCGCTGCGCTTTCTCGAACAGTTGGGGAGCGGATACCGCCGCGTGGTGGATCTGGTGCACAATTCCGTCACTCAGGTGGCGACCGACGATGGGCCCTGTTGTCTGCACCGCAAAGGCGCAGCCCCCTCTGATGCCGGCGCCGTTGTCATCCCAGGATCACGCGGAGCAGCCAGCTATCTGGTGATGCCGAGCGGCGAACAGGAGCCGAATCTCTGGTCCGTGGCCCACGGAGCCGGCCGCAAATGGAGCCGCTCGGAATGCGAGGGCCGCTTGCGGGAGCGCTACAGCGCCGACTCGCTGCGCCGGACCGGCGTGGGGAGCTACGTCATCTGCGAAGACAAGAGCCTGCTGTACGAAGAAGCCCCCCAGGCCTATAAGGACATCGAGACGATCATCGAGAACATGCAGACGTTCGGCCTGATCCGGGTCATCGCCTCGTTCACCCCCGTGTTGACGTACAAGGTCAGGGAAAGATGAGCACAGAGCTGATTCAGATCACATCCGGCCGCGGGCCGGTGGAGTGCGCCTGGGTGGCCGCACAGCTGGTCGAAGTGCTCCTCATGGAGGCGCGTGGGGCCGAACTCAACGCCGAACTGATCGAAACCGAGCCCGGGCCGGAACCCGGCACGCTCCTCTCGGCTCTGATTCACCTGTCCGGCGATGACTGCGCCGCCTTTGCTGCGACCCTTGAGGGCACCGTCCAGTGGATCGGCACCTCGCGCTTCCGGCCCGAAAACAAGCGAAAGAACTGGTTTGTCGGCGTGCGGCGCGTCCCCGTACCCGCGACACCGGTGTTCTCCGAGCGGGATGTACGGATTGAAGTGATGCGCGCCTCGGGTCCCGGCGGACAGCACGTGAACACCACGGAGTCGGCCGTCCGCGCTGTCCATGTCCCGACAGGGCTGGTGGCCATCGCTCGCGATGAACGATCCCAGATCGCCAATCGCAAGCGCGCGCTGGAACGGTTGGCGATTCTGGTGCACCGCAGCGGTGAGCGCCAGTTGGATGCTGCCAGGCAGCAGCGCTGGGAGGGGCACGATCAGTTGGAGAGAGGGAATCCGATTCGGGTGTACGAGGGCGCAGATTTCCGCGCGCGGGGCGGGCGGCGTGCAGGGCAATAGGCCCGGCGCGCGGCAGCGCCCAGGGGCCTCGACGCCCAGAAGGAGCGGTGCGGCATGAAGGTCTTTCTGGATGACGAGCGCGCAGCGCCGGAAGGCTGGATTCGCGTGTACTGGCCGTCAGAAGCCATCGAACTTCTCAAGACCGGCGCCGTACAGGAGCTGAGTCTGGATCATGACCTGGGAGACGATGCGAGGGGAACGGGATACGACGTGATCCTCTGGATCGAGGAGGAAGTGGCTTTGCGCGAATTCTCACCGCCGAAGATCGCCGTCCATTCGGCCAATGCGGCGGCCAGGGAGCGGATGCTTGCTGGCATCAGAGCGATTGAGGGTCACGTTCGGCGTCGAAATTGAGGCTTTGTGACTTCTTTGTTGGGCTGCAGCGAGTACGCCTCGCCCGCAATTCCGATGCGACAGTATCGCGAAAGTGAACGAGCCCGCCTCGCGACGAGTGAACAAGGAGATTGTGCAAGCGATGAATTGGTCCGGCAAGAGAAAGAGCTTCAAGAGCATGCTGTGCCCAGAGCTCAGCAAGCGGGTCGACATCTACGTGACTTCATATCGCGGCGCGCACGACGACGTCGGCGAGGCCTGGATCACCCTTGACGGCGAGAAGGTATTCGGCGCCGGGTACTACAAGAAGCTGAATGCCAGATACACGCATGATGAAGTGGCCGAGCAGGATGTCTACGACGAAGAAGAGTTCATCCGTGCCGTCGAGGAATATCTGACTTGCAACATCGACGAGGCACTTCATTCAGAAGACGACCTGATCCGTGCGTTCGCAATGCTGGATCGACGGTTGGGACGTCGTCGCCTGCGCCAGCTTGATATTGATCTTGAGGATGCGCAGATCGTGAAGTTGTGTCACGCGATTCGAATGAGCGTCATGTGAATCCAGTCCTGGGCGTTACCACCTGTTTCCGAGTGCGCGGGGTCCGGAAGGGAGATCAGACGTGAAGGTTCGCTTATCGGCATCGGATGCGGAGTATGAGATTGACGACTGCCTGTGGGTGGAAATCAATGATACTTGCGGGACGGCTCGGCACTACCTGGTGGGGAATCCCTACACACATCCGGGACGCATTGAGGTGTACTGCCCTTCGAAGGAGGGGTTCACCCGGATCTCGAAGGCAGAGATCATGTCCTGCTCACGTGAGTCCGAATACTGGATCTTGGGCTACCTGCACGGAAATTGCCCTGAGTCACCAACAGATGGTGAAGGCTCGTGGCTCCCCGAGGACCATCCGAGCATGGTCGAGTGGCGCGCGTCACGAGAGGAATTTCCCCAAACGGGATACTGGAGCAGCGACCCCCAGCGGTGCGGGTACTGCCGTCGTCGGGTCACGCGGACCTCTCTTGATCGCGTCTGCGGGGATTGCAAGGGAACGGATGAAGGCGCAGGCGAGCAACGCGGCAAGAACCTGGACAAGCTGATGGTGGAACGGATCGGAGGAAGCTTCACGGTGAGCCGACAGGAAGGAAGAAGCAAGCCGTACATCACGGTCTCGGAGCACATCCAGGATCTGGACGAGGCCCTACGTATCGCAGATGCAACGAAGGCGTGGAATGTCGAAGTGACGTACTGCGGCGCTGACGGCATTCCTGGTGTGTGTGCCGGTTCGGACTCGCGCGGGGGCGGGATCAAGTGGTGGGGGCTGACCTCTCTATGGCAGCACGCCACCGAGGAGGACGAGGCCTGGGTGCGAAGCCAAGAGGGGCGCTAGTTGAGACAGCGGCAACTGGACCTGAAAGATCGTTTGTTCTTTGGAGCACGATCTGTCAGATCAAGTCGAAGCTAGCTCACAAGATCGCATCCCGCCCCCAGCCCGGAACCGCATCAAACGATGCCATGATCCCACGGAGCCCTTTCGCTGGTCAATCCGCGATTTCCGCAGTGGCGCGGCTTTCGCAGTGTGACCGACAGCGTTTGGGGCGTCAGATCCCCTTGTAGGTCAGCACGCCCCGCAAGCGGCGGTCGATACGCACGAGATCGGCCTGTGCCTTCATTACGAGGCGGAGGTCCTTGTAGGCGCCCGGAGATTCCTCACGGAGATCGTTGGCGCGGCGTTCGTCGTACCACAGGTCTCCCACCTGGCGCTCGAAATCGCGTCGCGTGATCCGCCGCCGCGCCTCCGTTCGGCTCATGGCGCGACCCGCCCCGTGCGAGCACGAGTTCAGCGCTTCCTCGCTGCCGCGTCCGGTGACATGGTAGCTGATGGCGCCCATGGCCCCGGGAATCACCCCGGGCTCTCCCTCCCGGGCGCCCATGGCGCCCTTGCGGTGGATCCAGAGCTGCTGCCCGGCCACGTTCTCCTGGCGAACCAGGTTGTGCGGGGTGTCGACAAGCGAGTTCTCGACCGCCGGAGCGCCGAGTACCGCTTCGAGCAGGTGAGCCGCCGCGCGAGCCATGGCCAGTCGGCTCCGGCTGGCGTAGCGGACCGCCCAGTCCATGTCGTTCAGGTAGGCCTTGCCGTCGTCGCTGCCCGCGTCCAGCGAGCGCAGGCCGCGACCGGAATCCTCCGCGCGCGCCAGATGCCGCATCGCAATCGCCTGACCAAGACCCCGCGAGCCACTGTGGACCATCAGCCAGAGCTGGTCCTGGTCGTCGGCCTGGATCTCCAGGAAATGGTTGCCACGCCCCAGCGTACCCAGCTGGAACAGGCCCGTGCGCGCGGCCTGCAGCGCCATTGCAGGATCGCTCAGGGGCTGGTCGCGCAGATCGCCGGGCAGTTCATCGGCGACGGTGGCCCGCGAATGACGTTCGATCGGCACGGCCGTCTCAAGCCCCTTCAGTATCTGCTGCGCCTGATGCCGGGAGCGCAAGAGACCTGCGCTGCCGTCAAGCCGCAGTGCGGTCATGCCGCAGCCGATATCCCCACCGACAGCTTGCGGATAGAGTCGCTCCCGCGTCGCCACGACGACTCCGTTGCAGACGTCCGCAGCCAGGTGCACATCCGGCATCACGGCGATCTTCACCACATCGTCGCAGGTCGACAGTCTTGCGATGGCCCGCGATACGGGCTCAGGCATCCGCTCGCTCAGCCAGGTCGCGACGGGGGCCCTTGCTGCCTCATCGCGGTCGGATTCGTTTGATTGCTTCAACAGCCTTGCTTCCTTGGTTGCTTGAACTTGCGGCGATGCTCTTGGCGAGCCTGGAGGGGCTCGAACCCCCAACCTCCTGATTCGTAATCAGGCGCTCTATCCAGTTGAGCATACAGGCTCGCGATCTGGTGGGCCCAGAGGGGCTCGAACCCCCGGCCTCCTGGTTCGGAACCAGGCGCTCTATCCAACTGAGCTACGGGCCCGAAAACAAAAAACCCTCGGTTTCCCAAGGGCTTCGCGGGCGGAATGCTGTTGGCGTGGCCGGATGAGATCATCCAACTCCCGCCGACACCGCGGCAAAGCCCAGTGAGGGAATCGACATATGCGAACTTCGCAGTCTGGCTTGCCCGAACATGTCCATTCCTCCTTCCCTGAAGCGTTGCGCGTTTTTGTAACGGCGGGGATGTTACAAGTCTCTCCGACCGTTGTCAAGGACAAACCGCGCACAGCCTCATGAATTCTGCGCGGTCTCCTTCGGCGATAGCGTCGTTATCGCGACTGCGGGTCCGTTGTTGTGCGGAAAGGGAGGTCAACGTTGCCGGTCCTGGCTGCGGTTCGCGCTTTTTGTCACAGATGCTGACGAAGACCGACATGATGATCTTCGAGATCGTACGCGGGCGGTGTGTCCTGCCACTCGCGCGTGCGTCTGGTTCTTCAACCAAGGAATTCACTGTGCAAAGCCCCGTTGCAGAGGAACCCATCGCGGTAGCGACGGTCTGGACGACCAACGCCATCAATCGGCCTCGCCGCCCGGCGCGCTACAACCTGGGCACGACAATCGTGGCGGCGGGCATGATTCTACTGCCCATGCTGTACGTGGGCCTGCTGGCTGCACTGGCGTGGCTGATCGCCACGCACGCCGTTCGTGGATTGGCGATCTTCGACCACGGCATGGGCCGTCTCCAACTCACATTTTACCTTGGCCCGCTCATCGTCGGGAGCATTACCTGGCTCTTTCTGATCAAGCCGCTCTTCAGCCGTGCCGCTTACCGGGCCGATCATGTGGTGCTCGACCCCATTGCAGAACCGGAACTGCATGCCCACGTGAACCGTCTCGCCGACACGCTACAAGCGCCGAGACCGCGCGAGATACGAGTGAACTGCGACGTCAATGCCTCGGCCGCATTCCGCCGCGGCATGTTCAGCTTCATTGGTAACGACCTTGTGCTGACGATCGGAACGCCGCTCCTGGCCGGCATGTCCCTGCGGCAACTCACCGGCGTCATGGCGCATGAGTTGGGCCATTTCGCACAAGGCGGCGCGATGCGTGTCTCGTACGTGATTCGCTCTGTCAACTGGTGGTTCTCGCGGGTCGTGTACCAGCGGGATCGCCTGGACGAGTGGCTCGACAACGGGGTCGGCTCGCAACATGTGACGTTGGTTGTGGTTTGCTGGGCTGCTCGTGGCATGGTGTGGATCTCGCGTGCGATCCTGCGCCTGCTTATGGAAGTCGGCGTGCTCATCAGTTCGTTCCAGTTGCGCCAGATGGAGTTCGATGCGGATCGCTACGAGACCCTGGTGGCCGGCAGCAACGAGTTCGCGGCAACCGCGCGGCGGCTGCACGAATTGGCTTCGGGAAGATCCGTTGTCGAGGCTGAATTGTCGCACTTCCTGCGCCGCGGAGTCCTTCCAGACTCCGTTGGCGAGTTGATTGCCGTCGAGGCGTCGCGTCTTGACCAGGCGACCTTCGCCGAGCGCTGGAGCGAAGTTCTGGCGACACGGACGGAGCCTCGCGCGACACATCAGTGTGAAGCCGATCGCATCGCCGCAGCGGAACAACTTGGCGGTGAGGGCGTCATCGCCGGCAATGCCGCCGCCAGTACCTTGCTGAGCAGGCCGAATGCGGTGCATGTCGCGGCCAGTCAGGTGTTCTACGCGTCCGGGCTGGGCGCCGCGCCCAGCCCGGAAACGATCGAGCCCTTGAGCGAGTACCTGAACCGCAAGGAGCGTTCGGCCGCACGCCGGTGTGCCTGGCGAGGTACATGCCGACGGGTTGTTCCCTGGTCGGCCTTGAAATTCAGGTACCTGCGGAACGGGATCCAGTCTCCGAGCAGGCGGCACGAGCCGACCTGGTCGCCGCGCGCGATCTGATCCAGGAGGCGATCCGCCGCGGTGAAGCAGCGCCTGTCGACGCCATGTCAGCCCGGCTGACAACATGTGTCCTGTTCGGGACCGCGCTCGAGTCCTGCCAGCTGCAATCGGCACTGCGGAGTGACACCTCCGCGGCCATGGCCGCCCTGGCAGCGGACGCACAGAGCCTCAAGCGCATATTGGCGCCGAGCCGGGAAATCAGCGAACGCGTGGAAGCCATGACCGATCTGGTGTCGGCCAGGGGCGCCACGTGGACGGATGTCACATCGGAGCGCGTGAATCTCCACGCCTCAGCAATCGTCGATCAGTTCGGCAAGTTGGCGACCATCGTCGCGGTACTCACGGCAGAACATGGCGTTACCGGAGTCATGCTGAAAAGTCTGCGGGACGCCGACGCACGCTTGGCGGCAGCCGAAGACGACCTGCTGCGGCGAGCGCAGAGCATGGCCACCGGCGCTCTCGATGCCTATTGTGAAGTGATCGCAACGCTCGTGGAGTATGCGGAAGTTGTCGAGGCGGATCTGGGTCTTATGCCTCTGGAGGCGCCACCGGCGCCCGCTGAATCGCCCAACAAGCTGCCGTAGTCGAGAGTCTGCGCGAGGGCCCAAGGTGAGACGAATGAATCTGGAAACCGAATCCTATCTGGAGCAGGTGAAGCTGTGGCCCGCGGAAGGGCGCCACATACTCGCCCAGTACGACGACGACACAATCATCGTCTATCAGGCATTCCGATCGCCGACTGGTCAATATGCCGCCGAACACGGGACATTCGGACCCGGCTTCAGCTATTCACGAATGAGCTGGGTGAAGCCGAATTTCCTGTGGATGATGTATCGCTCCGGATGGGGCACCAAAGTCGGGCAGGAAACCGTCCTGGCATTGCGCATACGACAGGTGTTTTTTGACTCGTTGTTGGCCCAGGCGGTGCCCTCGTTGTGGGATTGTGGCGAGTTCGCCACGGAAGGCGAATGGTCCCGCGCGCTGAAGACGTCAGAGGTAAGGCTGCGATGGGACCCAGATCATCACCCATTCGGCGCCCGCTTGCCACGAAGAGCTGTCCAGTTGGGCCTGCGCGGACGCGTTCTGAAGTCATACGGGTGCAACGAATTGATCGAGGTCATGGATGTGTCGGGATTCGTGGCCGACCAACGAGCCCGACTTGCGGTCGCCGGGGTGGCCGGGCTTCAGGCCCCACGCGAACGTGTGTACCGCCCCCGTGATCCGGCGATCGCCGGCCGATTGCAGTTGGCCGTCGATTGATGGGCTTGGCTGGAGACTGCGGATCTGTGTCGCGCGGCACGCTTGAGAGCCCGAACTGGAGACGCCATGATCATCCGGGCCGTTAAGGCCGACATCACGAAGGTACCTGTAGAGGCGATCGTCAACGCTGCAAACTCGTCGCTGCTGGGTGGTGGTGGCGTCGATGGTGCCATTCACCGTGCGGCAGGTCCAGAACTGGTGCACGAGTGCAGGCTGCTGGGCGGCTGCCGAACGGGAGATGCGAAGATCACACGTGGCTACAGGATTCCCGCGAGCTTCATCATTCATACCGTCGGACCGGTGTGGCGCGGCGGTACCCATGGTGAGCCGGATCTGTTGGCGTCATGCTACCGCCGCTCGATGGAGGTCGCCGTCGCGAATGGGATCAGGACGCTTGCGTTCCCCAGCATCAGCACGGGCATCTTCGGCTATCCGATAGAAGAGGCGGCTGCAACGGCCATCGCGACGGTCCGCTCGGCACCACAGGGCATCGAAGAGGTGCAGTTCTGCTGCTTCTCGGCGCGAGATCTTGAAGTCTACGAACGCTTGCTGGGATAGGGTTCGCACGGTCGCGTCTGTTCCGGAGAGGTTGACCGCGACGGAGTTCAAGCCGTACAATCCGTACCGCCGGAGACCGCGCGACGGCGCAAGAGCTGAGCGCGCCTTCGGGGCCAACATGGCCGAGAACACGGAGGGGGACACGCGGTGGTGTTTCTAAGCGGCGAAGCCGTGAATCTGCGCACACTCGAGCCCAGCGACGCCGAACAATTGGTTGTTTGGCTGAACAGTCCTGAGCTGAGGCGCTTTCTCTCCGTCAGATTCCCCATCACGGCTGGCGACGAGACGGCATGGCTGCAGTCGCATTCGACGGCGGGCGCCGATCGTCGAGATGTGGTTCTGGGCATCACTATTCCGGATGGCGACAATCAAATCCTGATCGGGACGGCAGGCCTGCATGCCATTGACTGGATTCGTCGCCGTGCGATGACGGGCATCGTGATCGGCCCGCCGGAGTACCGCAGCCGGGGATTCGGCACGGCAGCCAAGAACCTGATGATGGATTACGCATTCGGCGAGCTCGGACTACATAGTTTGTGGGCTGAGGTGCTGGCCGACAACCACGCCTCGCTTCGCGCTCTCGAGAAGCAGGGTTATCGCCGCGGAAGTGTGCTGCGCCAGGCAGCGTTCATGCGAGGCGAATGGTGCGACATGGTGTATCTCGACGTGCTGGCGGACGAGTGGCGCGCGCTCAGGGAGTCGAGTGGCAAAGCTGCCGGGAAAGCGCCCGATTAGCCGCCAGGGGCTGAACTTCCGGCCACGCGGGCGCGCTGCCTGACAGTAGCCACCCTAGTCGGCATCCAGGCGCCAGGAATCCGCGAACCGCGTCCTGGGAAACACGGCCCGCGCCTCGTTCAACATATCCAGCCATTCGCTTCGCGAATATCGCTCCGACAGATGAAAGAGTACCAACTCCCGGACGGCTGCTCGTTGTGCCAACGTTGCGGACAAGACGGTGGTCATATGGAAATGGCGATGCGCAAGGTCCAGATCCGCGTGCCTGTACTGCGCCTCACAGACGACGGTGTTGCATTCGCGCAGCCGCGGCACGAGAGCATCCATCGCCTGGTCGTCGAGAAGAAAGTCCGTCAGATAGGCAACGGAATCGCCTGGAGTTTCGCTGACAAGTGACTCGGCAAGTGTGCCGGCGGTATGCGCAACTCCTTCGACAACAATGGTCGAATCCGGATCGATCGCTTCCTTCAGTTGCTTCAGCCATGGGCCAGGCTGCAAGCCGAGCGCGCCAAGACGCGTGACGTCGATGTTGCGGCGTGGCTTCTCGCGCACGATGTAAGCCAAAGTGGTGGTGCGGTGCTCCATGGCAATGGCTTCGACGGTGAACTGAGGATGGTCCAGAACGACCGCGGACCGCTCCTCCATGCAGTCGTCGTGAAGCGCGGCGAACGCCTCACCCAGTTCGAAGCGTGCCGTGTGCAGGCATTCGGGGCCGATGTCGGTGACACGCCAGGTGCCCTGCATCTGCTCGTGCAGGTTCCACAGGAAGCCCTGGAACCGGTGTTGGAGAATGCGCGCGGTTCCAGGCGGGCCCCACGCCCGATTGGGCCGACTGGAGCGATCGAAGGTGCATCGGAAAAACGTGTCGAAGCCGGCAATGTGGTCCATGTGCAGATGCGACAGGAACAAGTGGTCAATCGCGAGAATGTCGGCTATCGGCAGACCGGTCAAACACCCGTCCCCGCAGTCGAATAGCAGCCTGTGGACAGATTGGCCGGTGTCGACGGTCACCAGCAGGGCGTTGTCCTTGCCGGGGGCGCCCAGGACGGTGCAGCTCAGGCTCACTTCACGTACTCCCGTTTGAGGACGACCCGGCTCGCAAAGCCCGCGGCGCCGGGACGAAGTCGACGTCGAACCGCCGTCAGGTTCCGATCGGCCCCCATTGTAGAGGACGGCGCGGTTCCCGGGAAACCGGATTCCGCAGTCCCGCGGTGTTTCCGTCGATCGTTCGGTTGTTCGCAGTTGAATTCCATCCGCATGTTTGACAACATGTGGACGGGACGTACATCGCGCAGCGGACTCTGATGAGGCCGTCGCTCGCCACCAGGATTCAGGGGCCACCGTGCCGTTCAGGATCCGACCGGGTGATGAAGACACATGCATGCAGTTATTCTCATCGGCCTTCCCGCTGCCGGAAAGTCGACGTTCTGCCAGCAGCGCTTCGCCGACACCCACGTGCGCTTGAATCTCGACTCGCTGCGCACGAGACGTCGCGAAGCGACGCTGTTGGAGGCATGTATCCTCGAGCGTCGGCCTTTTGTCGTCGACAACACGAATGCGAGCATCGCGGAACGCGCGCGCTTTATCGTGCCGGCTCTGGCCGCGGGTTACGAGGTTGTGGGGTACTATTTCCGAAGCGTGGTCACCGATTGTCTGGAGCGCAACCGGCTCCGTTCCGGCCCTGAACGCGTGCCGGACGCGGCCGTCCGGGGCACGGCTGGGCGGCTGAGGCTGCCAAGCCTTGCCGAGGGTTTCACGCAACTATGGTATGTCTCACAGGTGCCGAGGGGTGGCTTCGCAGTCGAGGAGTGGCGCGATGAGGTTCACGGATCTTGATACCGCGATGCGGATCTTCGAAACCGCGCACGACCATTGTGTCCTGCCAGGCCTGCACATTGTAGTGCGGATCGATGGCCGCAACTTCACCCGCCTGACACGCGAAGTGTGTTGTTTCACCGCACCGTATGACGAATCATTTCGCGACCACATGGTCGAGACGACCAAGCACCTGATGTCGTGCGGATTTCGCGTCGTCTATGCATACACGCAGAGCGATGAGATCTCGTTGCTTTTGGACCGCGACGAAGACGCCTTTGGCCGCAAGCTTCGTAAGTACGAATCGATCCTGGCCGGCGAAGCCAGCGCGTGGTTTACCCACCGATTGGGGATACCCGCGGCGTTCGACGCCCGGATCGCCCAGTTGCCCGACCGGGCGCGCGTCCTGAGCTACTTCCGCTGGCGCGCCGATGACGCCCACCGCAATGCACTGAACGGACACTGCTATTGGCAGTTGCGACGGGAGGGCCGGACCCCGGCCGAGTCTGCGACTCAGCTCGCGGGGATGTCGACTGCCGCCAAGAACGACCTGTTGTATGAGCGGGCCGGCATCAATTTCAATGACCTGCCGGCCTGGCAGCGCCGCGGCATTGGTGTCTACTGGGAAGGCAATCAATCGTCAACGGTCTCCGACGCAGATGGTACGGGGGCCCGAGCTTCGGGACGCGGTCTATGCGTCGATCTGGGGCTGCCGATGAAGGGGGCCTACGAGGCATTCCTCGAGCGATTTATCCGGGAGGATTGTTAAGCACTCACGAACGAGTTCCGCCCCGACCAGGGAGTTTGACCGCCCAAAGCGGAGCATCGCAACACGGCGCCGCAAAAAACAAGACAAACGTGCAAGCCTGGTCCAATAGCGATCTCAAGCCGTATCGGCGATTGACGAACGATATCAGCAATTGAAGGGCACCCGAGGGAGGTCATCCGGGATAAGCGCAGCGCCGCCGCACGGAGGCACGACATGGGCCTGGTATTCACTACCGCCGAAGCACTCACGATCGAGCACGAGCCCGCCAGCGCGGCCGGCGAGCCCGACCTGTTCCACATCGTGGATGTGCCCGACCTTCCCAACCTGGCCCGGGCGTCATTGCCCGGGGCGTTGGCGGTAGTGCTTGAGGAGCTGCGCCAAGCCGAGTGCAGTGACAACCGGCGCCTGGCCAGAGCCGTGGCCAACGATCCCGATCTGACCACCGTGATCATGCGCCGCGCCAACAGCGCCTTCTACGGAACCTCCGGGCGCACGATCAGCGATCTGCCGACGGCCGTGACACGTCTGGGGCGCGACGTCGTCAACTACTGTGCGCTGCGTCAGGGCCTGTGCCATCTGGCCGGCAGGGCGGGCGCGCTCGCGGACCATCTGCTCGCCCACAGCCTGATCGTCGCTGAGCTGGCGCATGATCTGGGCGAACATCGCAATCGAGCTTTCGCCGAACAGGCTCGCCTGGCGGGGCTCCTGCACGATTTCGGCAAGTTGTTGCTGATCCGGCACGGCGGAGACATCTACCGCCATGTGGCGATCACCTGCCAGGGCGAGGGTCTGACAACGCAGGACGGAGAACGTCGTCACCTGCGCCAGGCGGACGGGAGCGCAGCAGACCACGCCATCGTTGCCGCGCAGGTGCTCGAGTTGTCGCACCTGGCCGCCGAGACCGTCAGTGCCATCGCGGGGCACCACGATCCGTTTGAGCACCATGTACAGGGTTGGAATCGCTGGGACTTGGCAGGGGTCGTCCAGATCGCTGACGCGCTGGCGCGCCGCGCCGGCTTCGCCGATGGCATCGCGCAGGGTCCAGCTGACCATCGTCTGGACCCGGTGCTGCTGCAGATTCTTGATCGTAACGAAGTGGCCCTGGTTGCACTCGCGCGACGCGCCGTCGAGAAGGTGGCCCCAACCCTGGCCGATGTGATGAACAGTGCTTCTCTCGACACAATTGCCCGGCGCCATGCACAGCTCCAGGCCTTGTGTGGTCACGACCGGGCCGGAGCAGGAGACCCGGTTCGGACGGCGAGCATGGACGAGCCTGCACCGCTTACCTCATGGATGATCAGGACCAGCGAGACCGGAACCGCGCGAGATCCGCGCAGCGACCGTGACGACGCGAACGGTGACGCCATGAACGAACTGGCTCGGGTTCTGCGCGTGGACCCGGAAGGCGTGATGCGTCTCGGTTGCCGGAGCGGCAGGTTCAGCCACACTGTCTGGACTCCAGACGGCCGACATCTGGCGCTGATCAACGCGGACGGAGAAGTCGAGAAATGGAGCTTGACGGCGCGCCGCTGCCTGGCCACCGCCCGGATCGACGGACATGTCACGGCAGTCACGGGCACTGCCGATGGTCTGGGGCTGATCGTGGCCGTCGATCGTGGCCGCGTCATCAGGTTCGATGGGCCGGACTGGGCGCGCCGGGCCGTATTGGAGACCGGCCACGGCCGTGTCGGAGCGCTGGCTGCGGCGCCCAATGAAGATGCCTTCGCGAGCGGATCCGCCGATGGGTCCGTTACCTTGTGGACGCGGACACCCGGCGCTTGCCGGCTCCGCTCGTCGCCGCTTGGACGTCATCATGCGCCGGTCCGGGCATTGGCGTGGTCTGCTTCGGGGCACGAACTGGCATCGGCCGCAGCCGACGGAACCGTCAGGATCTGGTCCGTGGTCGACAACGATCTCGTCGATATCACGGCCGGACACCTGGAAGCGGTCAATGACGTCGTCTGGACGCCAGAGGGCCGCTTTGTCATCTCCGGCGGCGACGACGGGCGCATTGGCATCTGGGACGTCAGGGAGCGGCGGTACCGTGGCCGCTGGACTCAGCCGGAAGGCGCCGTGGTACGCCTCTGCCTGTCGCCGGACGGTTCCCGCCTGCTGACGCTTGACCGCAGCGGTCACTGCCGGTTGTGGGGGTGGCGCGACGGCTCGCTGCTCGCGGACGGCTCGCTCGCGATGGATGCCACGCACTACCACGAACCGGGCGGCTGTCTGTCGTTCAATCCCGCCGGTGGCGGGCTGGCGGTTCCGACAAACGGCAGCCGCGAGATCCAGATCTGGGAGCTTCCGGAAATGGCGGCGGCCCTGCACGACGTCGATTACCGGCACGAAACAGCCCCAGCGTGCGAAATCCCGCAGCGTTCTGCACCCGGTCGCGCACCGGCACATGTCCTTCACCTGAGCGATCTGCACTTCCGCGGCGGTGAAAACATCCGGAAGCTTGTGGTCGATCTCGTGTTCGATCTGAAGCACCGGCTGAAGATCGAGCGTTTGGATTCGGTTGTCGTCACCGGAGACCTTGCGGATACCGCGGCGATGGACGAGTACGCCTCCGTCTATGCGTTCCTGCGCATGCTAGAAGAGCGGATGGGCGTGCCGCGCGAGCGCTGGGTTGTCGTACCCGGGAACCACGACGTCGACTGGGAGGCGGCTACCTGTTGCCACGTCACGCCGGACGACCTCAAGGCCCTGGCAGACCTGGGGCATTGCCCGCAGCAGGTCGGCTGCGAACCGACCAAGAAAGACGCGGGCTTCTATCCGAATCGCTTTCGGCCGTACTCGCACCGATTGCATCGGCTGGTCTACGGCGAGCCCTATCCGCTGGCCTATAAAGATCAGGTTCGCCTGCACGCCTATCCCCAGATCGGTCTGCGCTTCATCGCATACAATTCCTCATGGCACATTGACCGCTGCCATGCCGACGACGTAAGGGTGCACGATGACGTATTGGTGGGATCGAAGGGGCGGCTGCTGGACGATTCCAGCGGCGACCTGCTGACAATCGGAGTCTGGCATCATCCCCTCGCGGACTTTCGCGACGAGGAGCAGTTCGCTGGGCACCTGCGCGCCCTGGGGACACGCCTTGGGCTGCACGGCCACATCCACCGCGATCGTGCCGGGGCCATGGATCTGTTGACCCGGCAGCGGGTCTACTTCCTGGCGACGGGCAGTTTCAGTGCCCGCAGCCGGGCTCTGCCGCCAGGCATCCCTCAATCGTATCAGCTTCTGACTATCGATGTGCCGCGGAACCAGGTTACCATCCAGAGCCGCAAGCGTGCGGGAGCGGAATGGGAGGGCCACCACATCTGGGATGGCACCGAAACGGATGATCGGTCCGCCAGGACGACGATCAGCCTGGGGGCTTCCTAGACAGCCCGCGAGGCCGGGGCCTCGGCGATAGGGAACGGCGTCACATGGTCGGAGATCAGGGACTCGTCGCAGCCAAACTGTTGGCTTTCGAACTGCACAGCGGGCAACAATACGGTGAGCGTCCATATACGGATCATCTGCAGGCCGTGGTTGATACCCTGGAGCGGTTCGGCGTGATTCCTGGGCAACCATGGTCGGCGCCCGTTGTCGTGGCCGCCTGGCTTCATGACAGCCTCGAAGACACTGTGATCACGCGCAGCGAACTGGCCTCCCGGTTCGGCGAAGCTGTCGCAGATCTGGTGTGGCGCGTCACGGATGAACCGGGAGCGAACCGGGCGGCGAGGAAGCGGGCCACCTATGCCAAGACGAGGGATGCGTATTCCAACTGAAATCGGCCACTGATTCCGACGCAAATCGGCCACCCATTCCGATTCAATTCGGCCACCCATTCCGACCGAAACCGGCCACCGATTCCGACGCAATTCGGCCCCCCTGGCAGGGTAGACGCCGACCGCGACGCAGGACACCCCAGCGGGTACCGCGCTTCTAACCGCGACACGCCGAGTAGAGGGAGCCGAGGTGCCCAGAGAGCGGTTGTCCAGCGAAAGATCAAAGAAGTCCTGCGTTTGAAAAGAGGCTGCGGCCTGAGCAGCCGGGCCATCGCCCACAGCTGCGGCATCGCGCGTAGCACGGTGGCGGAATATCTGCGGCTGGCGGAGGCGGCGGGTCTGACATGGCCGTTGGCCGAGGATCTGGATGACGCGGCGCTGGAGTCGCTGCTGTTCCCGCCGCCGTCGTCGCTGCCGGCCGATCAGCGGCCGCAGCCGAACGGGCACAGTTGCATCTGGAGCTGAAGCGGCACAAGGGCGTGACGCTGTTCCCTGCCGGCAGGAAACACAAGGAGGCGCATCCGGAAGGTCACCAGTACAGCCGGTTCTGCGAGTTGTACGGCCAGTGGCCGTCGTCAGGACCCTGGTATGCGGCAGACGCACCGCGCGGGCGAGAAACTGTTCGTCGACTACGCGGGCCCAGGTGCCGGTGGTGGACCGGTTGACCGGCGAGATCCGGCAGGCCCTGTTCGTCGCCGTGCTTGGTGCGAGCAACTACACGTACTGCGGAAGCGACGTGGACGCAGAAGCTGCCGGACTGGATTGCGTCCCATGTGCGGGCGTTGCATTACCTGGGCGGCGTGCCGCAGGTGCTGGTGCCGGACAATCTCAAGCCGGGTGACGAGCCCGCACCCTCACGAGCCGACCTGAACCCGACGTACCGAGATGGCCAGTCACTACGAGGTGGCGGCTGCCGGCGCGGGTATGCCGCCCGAAGGACAAGGCGAAGGTCGAGGCCGGGGTCAGTGGCCAGCGCTGGATCCTGCCAGCTGAGGCACCGGACGTTCTTCTCGTTGGCCGAGCTGAACCGTGCGATCACGGAACTGCTGGAAGCGCTGGACAACAAGCGGTTCCAGAAACCGGCCGAGTCGGCGCAGTCTGTGGGAAGAACTGGATCGGCCGGCGCTCAGGCCATTGCCGTGTTCGCCGTACGAGTACGCCGAATGGCCGCGCGTGAAGGTGCATCGACTACCACGTGCGGTGGACAAGCACTACTACTCGGTGCCGCATCAACTGGTGGGCCTTCGCTGCGAGGCGCGGGTGACGGCGTCGACGGTAGAGGTGCTGCATCGCGGCCGTCGGTGGCGAGCCACGCGCAGCCACTTGCAGGGCCGCTACGCTGCCCGAACAGCCAGAGCACCATCGGCAGCACGCCGAGTGGACGCCGGAGCGAGTGGTGCGCTGGGCTGGCGAGGCTGGTGGCGCGGTGGCGGCGGTGGCGACGCGGATCATCGCGAGCCGGCCCCATCCCCAGCAAGGCTACCGTTCGTGCCTGGGCGTGATACGACGCGAGCAGTACGGAAATGCTCGTCTGGAAGCGGCCTGCGAGCGCGCACTGGCGACCGGCGCGTGCAGCTGCAAGAGCGGGGTCGATCCTCAAGAGCGGCCTGGACCAGCAGCCGCTGCCGTCGCCAGTGCCGCCGACACCGTCGATCGAGCACGAGAACATCCGGGCGCCGACTACTCGCGCCCGTGCTGCCGTTCCCGCCGCGGAGGTCGCCCATGTTGATCCATCCGACGGTGGAGAAGCTGCGCGACCTGCACTGGGCGGGATGGCCGACGCCTTGGTCGACCAGCTGCAGACCCCGGACGCATCCAGCCTGAGCTTCGGAGGATCGGCTGGGGCTGCTGGTCGATCGGGAAGAGGCCGCCCGCGAGAACCGCCGACTGAAGACCCGCCTGACGCAGGCGCGCCGCCTGCCGGCGTGCACGGAGGACATCGACTACCGCAGTCGTCGCGGGCTGAGCAAGACGCTGGTGTTGAGCCCTGGCGTCGTGCCAATGGATCAGGGAGAATCTGAACGTGGTGATCACCGGACCGACCGGCGTCGGCAAGACGTACCTCGGCTGCGCGCTGGCGCAGCAGGCATGCCGTCACGGGCAGCGGGTCACGTACCAGCGCCTGCCGCGGCTGTGCCACGATCTGGAGATCGCCAAGGCCGACGGCAGCTACCGGAAGCGGTTGGCCAAGCTCGCACGCGCCGACCTGCTGGTGCTCGATGACTGGGGACTGGCGCCACTGACGCCAGAGAACCGGCGGGACCTGCTCGAGCCCGATGACCGTTACCAGACGCGGTCGACCCTGATCACGAGCCAACTGCCGGTCAGCACCGCACCAGTACCTGGATGACCCAACGCTGGCTGACGCGATCCTGGACCGGGATCCACAACGCGCACAAGATCGAGTTGACGGGCGAGTCCCCGCAAAAGAAAGGAGAAACGTTGACCGCGACTGCGGAGGCGGGCGAATGAGATCCCCGTCGCTACGCCCGGCGGTGGCCGAATACGTCGGAACAGGTGGCCGGAATGGACTGGACTGCGCGGCCGGAATCGATCGAACGGGTGGCCGAAATCACTGGAATACGCAAGGGAAGACGAATTGGCCGTGATCCTCAAGCTGGCCGACCGGATTGCGAACGTAGAGGCTGCCACCGCCGAAAACCAATCGCACCTGCGCATGTACCGGAAAGAACACGAAGAGTTCAAGGCCGGGTTGACTCGTCAGGCACCGTCGGATGTCGCGACACTCATGTGGGAGTACCTGGACCATTTGCTGGTCCGATAGTCTTGAGAGCCGCGATGTTCAGCAGAGTGCTGCAACCGTTGAACATTGGATGGCCAACCCGGAGCGCCCCATATAGAAAACTCCGCCTAGTCGAGGTCGACCCGCCAGTCCTTGCCGTTGTTGTTGTCCCATTGTACAACTCGGTTCCGGCGACGATCAAACAGACGCACGACGAAGTCCAGTTCGGTTGCGTCTAGAGGCCGAGGAACAGTGACTTGCCACCAACCGCGCTCCGCCTTGGTCATGGGGCTGATCACGGCAACAGAATCGGGTGGAGACCACCGCCAACCGTGGCCGAGTTCGATCTGGGGCCGACGCCAATTGTCGACAGCCCAGTGGAGCTCCAGTCTCTCGTCCGCGCGATCCCAGTCGGCGTCGAGTATTCGGTACCTAACGGTTAACGACTCTGCGGCGGAAGACGCCGCTGGCGACCATTTGGCCTCACCCGTCAACGCCACGATATCGTCGTTCCACTTGCCACGAAGAAGCTCGAACCGCTGTTTTCGCGGTACACATTCGATCTGGTCAGCCACATAGCTCATCATAGCCCCAGCCGGACCATATACCCCATCCACATGGTGTGATGCGACTGCTCGACTCGGAAGAACAGCGAAGGTTGGCTTGGCGCCGTTTCGGGCGCGATCCCAGGCGGCCGCAGAAACCGCTGTTCGTCCCCTCAGCACCAGTCGCGTATAGACGTCACCCAAGGTTGCTTCACGTGTCGACTGGTCGGGCAAACCACTCTGAATCCCGTCGCCAATCGAATCAAGATAACGAAAGCCTCCTGCGTTTTCATGCTGGGCGCCGGCCAGTTCTCCTTCCACTACACAGCCAACCGCAAAGCGTTCGGATCCAACGCCCACACGTAGGTCCCCGTCACGCGAACGCAGCAAGATGTCCTCGAACGCCAGCGCCCGATCGGACCGGATCTCGAATCGCCCATTCAGCTCGATTGTGCATATCAGCACCTGCGATTCGCCCCCAGGTTCGGCATCGATATCGGGAGGGCAGGCCGCGGTCCGAGGGATACCGTTTCCCGACACGTAGTCGATCGACATCGCGGGCGGCCCGGCCGGCACGGCAACTCCGGTAACAACAAGCTCATCGATCGCGAACCACGTTGCCCGAGCTTCATCAGTTTCCGTAATCTCAAGAGGCGATGGTATGGAATCGGGAATCGAACCTAAGAGCACTATCGGAAATTCGCCCAGGTCGGTGTCTTCCTCAAATAGACACGGCGTTTCGCGCGCGGCGGCTAACCACTCATCAAAACTGTCGCCGACGGGCCAGGCGGTAGCCGGATGCTCGGGGTCGAATGATCGATAGTCCCGGCGCTCTCTCGCAGCGGTAGCGATCCCGGCCACGTCTAGATAGCGTACGTGCGCGCGAAACCGCATTATGTGAGGCCCTTCCTTGATCCGGCTGGGATCCACCCATGAGGCCAGGGGCAAGTTGAGCCGCGTCGATTCCCACATGTTTGTATAGAGTACGGCCACGGGGTCCCATGGACCACGGTCCCACGAGGCCTCTAGGTCAATGATGTTGTCGAATTGAATACCTGGGTTAAGGCGGGCCTGTCCGCTGATTACAGCGTTCGCGTGGTGGACTGGCCCGAACTCGGCAACGCGCACTGCAACGCCATTTGCAGCACGCCTTGCCAGTATCGAAAGCGGATCACGTGGGCGCGCGCGCACGCGCTCCATCAGGTGCTCCTCCAGGTGGTCCCAATTGGTGCTGAGGGCGCGGGCTGGCAAGTTCCGCGTGATGACCTGTTGCAGGATCCTATTCGTCTTATGATCACGAATCCGAACGCCAACAGCATCAATTGCGCTGACAACGACCGCGGTTGCGATCAAGAACGCGGCTCCGCCCATCATGAAACGCCTGCGGTTGCGAGCTAGATATCGGCCAACGCGCTCCAAACGACTCGGTCGCCGCGCACAGATCGGTTGGCCATCGACAAGTCGCTGGAGATCGTCGCGCACGTCGGCAGCAGTCGCATATCGTCGGCCAGGTTCCGGCTGCAAACAACGAGTAAGGATTGTCTCGAGGTCCCTCGGCACGTGTCGCTGGCGTGCCCGCGCGGACGGTAGGCTTCTATCGGCCAGGATGCTGCGCATGGTCGATGTTGCACCGCCCGCGAACGGCGTCGTGAAGGTGGCGGCCTCATATAGGGTCACGCCGAACGACCAGATGTCTGCCCGATGATCCAGCGCGCGCCCGCCAGAATCAAGATGCTCTGGCGACATGTATTGCACGGTTCCCAGGAAGTCGCCGGTGCGCGTCAGTTGATCGGATCCGTATTCGATTGCGATTCCAAAGTCAGTCAGATACGCCTGTCTAGCCGCACGATCCACCAGAATGTTGTGGGGCTTGATATCCCGGTGCACGATCCCCCGTCGGTGGATATGGTCGAGTGCGTCGGCGATCTGTATGAAGTAGACCAAGATCTCCTGCAGGTAGTCGCGATACTCCGTCGCGGGCGGCAAATCATCAGGCGCAAAGCGGTTTCGCGCTGTCGCCACGCATTGGGCAAGGTTGCCCCCATCGATCATCTCCATGACGATGCATTGGAACTCGCCGCAGTCTTCCTGTGAAAACACTTTCACTATGGAAGGGTGATGTAGCCGACCTCCGATCCAGGCCTCGCGTGTGAATCGCGCGGGCAGGGAGTGGTGGGACAAGCTGTTGTGATGCAAAACTTTGATCGCCACGCGCCGTTGCATCGATACCTGAAAGGCGGCATATACCGTGCCGACACCGCCCCGCCCAAGGGACTCCTCGATCGTGAAGTCATGTAGAACAGACAATAGTGATGCCGGAAGCTCGTGATCGAACGTTGCCTTGCGCGAGACGCCAAGATCTCGCGTGGCCTGCGCAAAATAGTTGGTGGAACGGGCCGGGGTAGCAGTCGACTCCGCACGAATATCATCACTTGAATGCTGGTCTTCGGAGTTCACGTCGTTCAGCTCGATTCCCGTTTGCGGCGCGTGCGTCAGGTTGGCTCCGCGCAGGCGATCTCGTCACTGTCGCCAATCCCCATGCCCGGAACGAAGTCACCAATTACGGTACACAAAGGGCAGCGGCAGAGCGCTCGGGATTATACACATCGGTCAGCGGGATGCACGCGAGACAGCGAACGCCCGGTGCGCGTCCGGGTGAAATGTGCATGACGACAATCGCGCGCTGGGGTACCGCCGTCTCGCATATGCACACCTGCAGGTGATATTCTGCAAGCTGGCATCAGCGCACCTCGTGGCCAATACCACCATACGCAGTGGACGAACCGCCCGAAATGAGCCGAGCACCATCGTTGCAGACATGGCAAGAGCCCCCGTAAGCTCCCCCAAAATTCAGACAGTTGAGAAGTAGAGCTTTCTGGCATAATCGACCAGGAGGTTCTGATGAAGAAGTCCGATTTCACGGAGACCCAGATCATCGGGATTTTGGGTGAGGCCGATGCTGGGCTAAAGGTCCAGGACATCTGCCGGAAGCAGGGATTAGCCCCGCGACCTTCCATCGCTGGAAATCCAAGTACGGGGGCATGGATGCTTCTGAGCTGAGGCGAGTCAAGGAGCTCGAGGCCGAGAACGCCAAGCTCAAGCGGATGTACGCCGATTTGAGCCTGGAGAACGATGGCCTGAAAAACTTGATCTCAAAAAAACTCTGAGGCCACCAGAGCAGAGAGAAGCCGTGAGGTATCCGGTGGCCGAGCAGAAATTTTCCGTGAGCCGTGCCTGCGCCGCGATCGGGCTGTCGCGTTCGGCCTGGTACAAGGCGCCGCAGGATCGATTGGTGCGCGACGCCGAGGTCATTGATGCGTTGCAGGACCTGGCAGAGAGGCACCCGCGTCGCGGCTTCTGGAAGTACCGAGACCGCCTGCGGCTGGATGGTCGGCCCTGGAATCACAAGCGGATCTACCGCGTGTACTGCGAGCTGGGCATGAATCACCGACGGCGGACGAAGAAGCGGCTGGGCGACCGGCCGCGTCAGCCCTTAGTTGTTCCAGCAGAACCGAACCGAATCTGGGCACTCGACTTCATGCACGACACGTTGTACTGCGGGCGCTGCTTCCGAACGATGAATGTGCTGGACGAAGGCGTGCGCGAGTGCTTGGGGATCGAGATCGACACGTCGCTGCCCGGCGAAAGAGTCGTGCGGACCCTGGACGTAATCAAGAGCTGGCGCGGCGTGCCGGATGCCATCCGGTGCGACAACGGGCCAGAGCTGCTGAGTCAGCCGTTTGTGAACTGGTGCGAGCAGAACGGCGTTGAGATCCTGTACATCCAGCCCGGAAAGCCGAACCAGAACGCATACATCGAAAGGTTCAACAAGACGTTCCGTGACGAACTGCTCAGCGCATACCTGTTCGACGACCTTGACCAGGTGCGGGAGCTGGCTTGGAACTGGATGCTCGACTACAACGAGGAGCGACCGCACGACAGCCTTGGCAAGGTACCGCCGTCGGTCTTCAGGGAGAGATGGGAAGCCGAAAACTCTAACTTCGAACTGTCCACTTGACGGGGGAGCTTACGCCCCGATCGCCGGGTCGCCTTCGATTTCATTGGGATTGCAGTTGGAAGGGCGGTGCCTAATAGCACAAATAAGCGCACGTAAGATCAAGCCACTCGCCATCAAGAGGTACAACTCGATCTCACAACATAATCCGGTTCGTCCGCGACCGGCCGCCCGCGCCTATCCGGAGCCGCTCTGCCCGATCTTGTGCGAAGTCGACGCCGATCTCCGGCAGTACTGAATGGTCCGGTGACGTAGTCGCCGTGGGCCCTCAGGCACTTCTATTCGGCCAAATTGCGCTGACCTTGGCGACAATGATCTGAAGTTTCAACAAGCAATGAACCCGGTGCGCGTCGGGTCACATTCATGGATCTTCATCGCTGCCCGCACAGCGCGTGGTCCCATGTTCCCTTTCGGTGCAGTGAATCGCGGACGGCGCGAGCCAGCGCGGCCAGATCGCACCACCAGCTCATACCGCCAGTTGACACTGCCAGATGGCGCGCAGTACTGCCGCAAGTTCCATGTCACACGATTGGCAGCCGCCCGACTCCACATACGTGCAGGGCACAGAAAGCGGCCAGCCGCGGGTTCTGCGAGATTCCTAAACCACGATTCAAGACGGAGGAATGTCATGAAGCGGTACATTATTGCCGGTGCGGTCGCGATCTCGTTGGCGATCCTGTCCGGGGAAGCCCAGGCGGAAACGAACATTGGCTTCCGCGGATTGGGCGCCAATGTCGCGCTGGTCGATATCCAGGCCGGCAGCACGATCGGCTTCGGAGGCATGGTGGACCTCGGCTACATCAGCGAGAACATCCGCCTCGAGGCCAATATCGATCTGTGGTCCAAGAGTTGGGACGCGGGATACGACTACTACTACGAAGAGAGCTTGAAGTGGTCGCTCAGCGATGTGGCCATCGGCGGCACGGCGAAGTACGAACTCGGTGAGGTTGGCGCGCCGGCCCGTTGGTACGTTGGCGCCGGACTGGGCATGCACTTCCTCAGTTCCGAGATCTCGGGTGGTGGCGAAAGCGATTCCGTGTCCGATTCCCGCATCGGTATCGATCTGCTCGGCGGCGTCAATATCAACAGCGAGGCCCGCACCTCGTACTTCGCCGAACTGCGTTACCGCACCGTCTGGGACTGGACGCAGACCTGCGTGCGCGCCGGTGTGAAGTTCGCGCTCGGCAGCTAGCAAATGTCATTGCCTCAACCCGCTCCGCAGGGGCCTCTCGACGGCCCTTGCGGGGCCACCAGGTCCCTGGCGGCAAGAACCATGACGAGGACGCCACTATGGTACGGATGATATCCCTTCTCTTCATCGCCACGAGCATGTTCTGTCTCTGCAGCGCGTCGGCGGCGTCGCGGGCGCATACAAGGGACCTGCACATTCTCATCGCCATGGAGCCCGGTGTTCTGAGCCTTCGCGATGCGGACGATCCCGTCGCGCTGGAGCTTCGTGGCGCGCTGGAACGCAGCGCTACTTTCTCCCGTGCCCGGTTCTGGCGGTACTTCCGGTATGGCGCGATAGCCGGAACCATCGGCCTTATGCTGCTGCCGATCCGGGCGGGGAAGCGGAATCGGGCCGACTATGCCGGCGTGGCGCAGGTCCGGGGAGACCAGCCCTTCCCGTATCAGGAATCTCAGTCCGGCGTTGTTGTTCCTGGAATCGTTTCCCCGAGCGCATGATCGCACCAACTGTCGCGATCCTGCAGGGGATGACGATCACGACAGTATCAATGAATGTGTGCCCCGGCAGAGCCCCAGACAGTGCTGGCCGTTCGCGGCGCCCATTCGCGTTGACGGGACACGGTCAATATGGAATCCTACTCGCCAAGCAAACGGCTATAGCCCGTATTACGGACACTACGATCCGCGCCGCTCTTGCCCGGTAGCGGCACCTGAACCGAGACGAGAAAGGGTGAGCCCATGCATTGCCCCACTTGCAATGCGCGCGTTCCAGCCAATGCCGGTCGCTGCGCACGGTGCGGCAGCGACGTTTCCGGCGCAGGCCAAATCGAGGCGCCCGTGGCCGCGCTCCTGGTCGGTAGTGGTGAAGGTTGCGATGTTGTTCTCGAAGACCGCCATATCTCAAGGCAGCATCTCGAAATCCGGCGCGATAGGGCGCCCGGCCGCTATATCGTCAAGGATCTGGACAGCACGAATGGGACCTTCGTGGCCGGCCGGCGCATTACCGAGACTACCGTCGGACTCAACGAAGTCATCCAGATCGGCATCCGGCCGTTCGAGATTCGAAATATCGTCGCGAAGCTACTCACCGCACCTTCGGGTGCACGGCTAACGATCGGCCGCGAACCCCCGGCGGACCTGATTGTTCCCTATCCGGATGTCAGCGCGCGACATGCCGAGATCTGGACCGAGGACGGCCGGTTGCTGGTCCTTGACCTCGGCAGCAAGAACGGAACCCAGGTCAATGGGGTGCCGGCGACATCCCCGCTGGAGATTCCGACCGGCAGCAACCTGACGCTGGGGTCGTATCGAATTCCACCGGCGACGATTGCCGCCTGGACCCAGCAATTGGCAATGCCCAAGGCCGGGGTGGATTCGACCGCGTTCACTGCCACCGTACCCACCGACGGCGAAGTGCTCCTTGGTCGGGCCCCGGAATGCGATGTCGTCGTTGACGATCCCCTGGTGTCCTGGCACCACGCGCGCATCGTCGCTCGGGGTGGCGCCTGGGAGGTTCACGATCTAGGCAGCAGCAACGGGACCTTTGTCAATGGGGACCCGATCCGCCAGGCCGTCATCGGGGCCGCTGACGAATTGGCGCTCGGTCCTGTGCG
Organism: bacterium; assembly: GCA_016703265.1. Classification (NCBI taxonomy): domain Bacteria; species bacterium. Next base: position 219,448 of record JADJCK010000004.1, on the reverse strand, counting down.
GATACGGCTCTCTGGTCGGGCCGGTGACGCGATCCGTCCCCATCACAGCGCCGTACGCCTGGATGCCATCAATGTATGTCGCGAAATCGATACCGGCCGCGAGCGCAAACGTATTCTCGACGCCGTTTCATTGAGTATCTATCCCGGTGAGCTGGTCGCACTCATGGGACCTTCGGGGTCCGGAAAGACCACGCTGTTGGAACTGCTCACCGGACAGCGATCGCCGTCGAGCGGACAGGTTCTGATCAATGGATACGATCTTGAGGAGAACCTGGATGCGGTTCGTGACCGCATGGGCTACGTTCCCCAGGAAGACATCATGCACCGCGATTTGACGGTATTCGAGACGATCTACTTTACCGCGCGACAGAGACTTCAACTTCCCGACGGTGAGATGCGCGCCCACGTGGACCGCCTCCTCACGCGCATGGGATTGGCGCACGTGCGCGACTCGTTGATCGGTGGCGAGCGGATACGAGGAATCTCCGGTGGTCAACGCAAGCGCGTCAATATCGCACTCGAACTCGTCACCGAGCCGCCCCTGATATTCCTCGACGAGCCCACCTCCGGTCTTGACGCCACGGCAGCGCTTGAGGTGATGCAGATCCTACGGGACCTCGCCGACTCGGGGAAGACGATCGTCGTGACGATTCACCAGCCCCGCCGTGAAGTGTTCGAACTGATGGACAAGTTGATTCTGCTCGCCAAGAACGGGAAGCTGGCCTATTTCGGGAATTCCGGAACGGCGGCGGTCGAGCATCTCTCCTCGCATGGACACCTGCCTCTGCGCCCGGGCGTCAATCCGGCCGACTACCTGCTGGACTGTCTTGAGCCCGGAAAAGAAGAACTGCGTCAGGACCCGGAGGAATGGCGACAAGCCTATCTCCAGAGTGACACGTTCCAGACCTTCGTCAAACAAAGGCAGAGTGATCTTGATCACTACCGGCAGAGCTGTCCGCAGCCGCGTCGGGCGCCGCGCGCACCCGGCTGGATCCAGATCCCAGGTCTGGTGGCACGTAGCCTGATCAGGCGACGTCGAGATCGCGCTGCGCTATGGCTCCAGTTGGGACAGGCGCCGTTTATTGCGCTCCTGATCGGGATCATCTTTGCAGGTCTCGGTCCAGGCGACGCGTCTGATCTGGTGAAAGACAAGGTGCCGGCGATGTTCCTGCTGTCTGCCGTGTCCATGTGGCTCGGCTGCAGCAATGCCGCCCGCGAACTCGTCGCCGAGCGCGCTGTCTTCATGCGCGAACGAATGACGGGTCTTTCGACGCTCGCATACCTCATCTCTTCGTTGCTGCCGCAACTCCTGTTGGTGACGTTGCAAACAGCGGTACTGGTGGTCATTACCTGGCCGTGGATCGGGCTTGGTTTGGAGACTCTTCCCGCTGGCCTGTGTCTGCTGTTCACAACGTCCGTGTGCGGCGCGGCACTGGGCTTGCTCGTCTCGGCAGCAGTAGCCACAGAGGTTGCCGCCATTTCGTTCGTTCCTCTGCTCGTCGTGCCGCAGCTCATGTTGTCCGGGTATCTCAAGCCCTACGGTGAAGTCAGGTCACAGCCGCTGGAACATGTCTTGGCGCTCTTGACGCCCCTCAAGTGGTCAATGCTTGCGCTGCTGAAGCGATTGGACATCGCCAACGGTTTCGCCCTTTCCCGAGCACCCGCAACGCCTGCGCCAGTAGACGGCAGCCCCATCCCGCCCTCTCTGTCGCCGCCCGATTTTGCGCTGGCCGGGGAGTCGCTAATGCGGAATGAACTGGTCCTCATTGCTTTCACGTTGACCTTCCTCATCCTGGCCTATGCCAGGCTTCGCGCGGTAGTTGGCGTGGACGGACGCCGGAGTAAGGCGCACCAAAAGACAACATAAACACGCAGATGTATAACAGGTCAACGAAGTGGGCTCACGCGATCACCAATGCGCACGAACGCATCCGTAGGGATTCCCCGAGCAGGCTCGATCTGATAACCTGATCCCCTCATGATTCGCGCCCGGTATCCCGTCACACGTCAGGCCTGCGCGCGACATCTGTACCAGTTGAAAGCCGCAGCCCGATCGAGGAGCTGCAGTCCACGAACCCATGCCGCGCTGCCGCGGGAAGGTGATTCGCTATGAGCATTCCGAAGTACCGTCAAACCTGGACCGTCCGCATCGCGCTGGTCGCTCTGCTGCTGGGCTTGCCGGCCGCTGCATGGGCGGAGTTCAAGCCCTGCACGGGGTACGGGGAGGCCCCGATCCAGAACAAGAAGCGCGAAAGCATTGACAGCGCCTTCGAGGCGGCACGCACGGCGGCCGTCCGCGATGCCCTTGAGCTGGCAGTTCGCAGCTATGTCAGTGAGACGACCTTTGAGTCCCAGCGTGACGTCATCGAGACGAGGATTCTGCGCGCCGCCGCCGGATATGTCGAAGATGTGCGCATCGTGGGCGACCAGAACGACCAGAACAAGATCTACCGCATCACAATCACCTGTGAAGTGAACATGGACAAGATCCGAGAAGTAATTAAGGGCACTGGTCTCGAGGATGGCCGCGTATCGCGGCGATCGATCATGGTCCTGGTCGATGAGTACTTCCAGGCGGATATAGCTCCTGACGCGACACCGCCCGTCAAGCGCATCGTTGTCGTGAATGGAGAGATTCAGAGCGAACACACCGAGGGAAGCTCCAAAGGTAACCTGAATGTGAAAAACACGCCGGCCGAAGGTGGTTCCGCGACGCCCAGTCGGAATGGTCGCGACGGCCAAGCCGGTTCGCAGGCGCCACGGACCTTGCCGGCCGGCTGGACGCAGGTAACGTTCCCGCGCCAGGCGCCGGCCCTCAAAGAGATTCCGGAGATGGAGCGCTTGCGGAAATTCAAGCCGGCGTCGAAGCCGGGCGCCAGCGCAGAGGCGCAGACGGAAAGTCATTTCGAACATTCCATGAATGCGGCAGCGTTCTCCATGAAGTGCGTCGAATACTTTCCTCCGGAATCGGTGAAGTTCCGCAACCAGGATCCGGCTAGTGCCGCCGCAATCTCGGAGAAGCTGCTCGAACGCGACATCCGACTGCTTTCGAGCGAAGAGACGATTGCCGTCCGCGAGTATCTTATCGGCGGCGAAGGGAACCTGGCTGGCCAGGTCGACAATGATCTGAATGCGCGCGCGTTCGCTCTCGTAGCCGGTGAGCGGTACGGCGCCGATGCCGTAATGGTCGGCTCGACATCCATTCTCTACGAAGGGGTCACCGACGACGGCATGCACTGGTCGACAGCCCAGCTGGCGATCAAGATCGTCGATTGCTTCTCCGGCGAGATTCTGTCCTCGACCGCCGTGCAGGAGTCGGGCACGGATCGTACCGCACAGGGCTCGGCTTTTCGGGCTGCCACCCGCCTGGGGGCCGTGGCCGGGTTGCGCCTTGCTGAACAGCTGCACACGTATTTTCGCGAACGCGACGAAAATGGCGTGCATCTGGTTCTGGAGATTGAGGACGTTCCCAGTCCGACGGCCAAGAACGCTCTGGTCGCTCAATTGGACCAGACCCCGGCAGTATCGGACGTTGATGAGCGCAAGTGGGATCGCGCCAGCGCACACTTGACGGTCTACCTGACCTACAAGGGGCGCATCACGATGTTCAAGCGGAAGTTCCAAGAAACCTTGGGCGACGAGCCCGGTCTTCCGCCTCTCGAAGAAGACTCCAGCCTATTCAACAACATCAAATATGTGTTCGCAAGCCGTCAGGAAGGTATGAAATGAAGATCGTGAACAGGATGGTCATGTTCGGCGTAGTGATTTCGGTACTGGGCGCGATTGGCGGGTGCGCCACCATGGAAAAGATAACGAAAATCGACCCAAACAAAGTGCTTCCCAACAGCGGAAGGTCGTCCGAACTCAAGCCCCTCATCGACGACGTCACCGCCTCCCACGCCGTGCTGACAGCCGGTTCCGTCGCCCTGTCGCAATCCCGGATCTCGCTCGTGGCCGCAGTCGGACGAAAGAAGGATGCCGCCGACCTTCAGGCCGAACTGGATGCCGCGGTGGCGATACCCGACACGAAGGAGAAGGACGTCCAGGTCCGCAAGGTCGAAGAGAGAATCAAGATCAATGGCGACGAAGCAATCGTCGAGGCCCAGAACATGAAGGAAAAGGCCAGCGCCGAATCACTGAAGTCCTTGGGTGCTTCACTTGAGTCACTGGTCCAGGCCGTCGTTGCTGATGTGGCCGCCGTAAAGACGGTTCAGAAGGTCGCCAGCACGGGACCCGTCGCTTTGGAGCGCGTCAAGAGCAACCCCGTGCAGGCGGTATTGGAAGCCAAGTACATAGGGCCGTTTGCCAACCTCCTCGCGCATGACGTACCCGACATGGTTCGTCAGATACCTGGGCAAGCGAAGGAGATGTATGGCTTCCTCGACCAGGCCAGGAAGTTCCTGCGCTCCCAGGAAGCGCCGGTGCCCAAGATCGTCGAAGATGCCTCTGAGCCGGTGTTCGGAGCGTAACATGCGAAAATCTGTATCTTTGTCGAGAGCGCGGATGTCGCGCAACAGGAGAGGCGTCATGCCCATCATGGATATTGCCGCGTTGCGTGTGTTCGCCATTGTGGTGCTGATGCCGTGGCTTCTAGCGGCGTCCAATGCTGCGGCTCAGGACGAGAGCTGTCGCGACTCGTTCCAGTACGACGTCGTCGTACCGTTCCAGTTGGTGTGTCCCGACAGCATGTACGCATTCGACCCGTCGGCAGTGGGCCACAGCGGTAATCTGGAGCGGTTCTGCTTCGACCGCATGGCGTCACGCGCGCAGGCGAATCTCGGCAGTGCGGTGGTGGTCCCGACCGGCGTATCTCCGACCAACGTGCGCATGGATGCGCCGTTCGACAGGATCTGGATCAGAGGCAACCTCTCCCGGATGAGCTGCGACCTGTGGACGCTCGGACGGCTCAACAAGTCTTACGTTCTGACGACCAGCAGTGCGGTGGAGTTCCTTGATCTCGTTACCGGAGAAGTCTGTTTCGCCGAGTCGCTAACCGCGGAGACAACGCTACCGGTGCAGGCGAAAAGCACCGACTTCGATGTTTCCGGGCTCATCGATGCGGCTATCGCAGCGCAAGTGGACACGACTCTGGGTGGTCCGTTGGCCACCATCGCCGCGAACTACGCACCCGGTTGTGTGCAGGCCAATGTCCTGGGGCGGCACGGTGACTCAGTGGTTCTTGACCGCGGCACTCGCGATGGTGTCGCCGCGGGTCAGATGTTCCGCAATGAGGACTGCGTGCTGTGTGTCAGTTCGGCACAGAGTGGCTTCTGCTTGGCGAGAACGACGCGCGGCGATCCCTCCCTCCAGGGGTACACAGGTGTCGCGGTTCAGCTTGAGAAAGCGCACCGTCCGCGCCGGAAGCGCAACGTTGATGGTCACGCGACCGGAACTGCCCAAAGCGCTCCTGGGCAATCCCAAGTTCACGGTCACCGCCGAACACGTCCAGGAGTGGATTCATAGCTATCTACTGCGCAACACCGACCTGGCTGTCTTGCCTCCGGCCGGCAACCTGGTTCGCCAGCAAGCTGAGACAGCCTCCACCAGCGATGTTGCAACGGACGTGATGCTGGGAAACCGGGAACGTCCCGACCTGTTTGTGAACGTACGTATCGCGCGGGCCACGCTCGAAGAGGTGAAGGGTCCGGAGGGCGAGTCCCACTGCTTCTTCACCTTGGAGCCCGAGTTGGAGATCGTCGATTGTCGGACGGGATTGGTGCAGTTCTGCAGGTCCTATCCGTATAGAAAGGACTACACGTTCAGCGATGTTCCCAACCCGCGGTACTGGACCGCCGGGCGTGCGGGACGTTTCGCCAGCACCACCCGCGACGCGCTCCATGCTGCCGCGTGCAGCCTTGCGACTGCATTCGAGCCCGCTCAGGCAAGCGGCTCGATCCGCGCCCTGGACGGAACCACTGCCGAGTTTGCACTCGATCATGGCGCCGTTGGACCGGGCGTGGTGTTCGAGATCAGGCGCGCCGGCGACGAAGTCCGTGGATTGGACGGCCGTACACTCGGCCGCTTCCAGGAGCGGATCGGGGGTGCGCGGGTGATCTCGGTCGGTGCCGAAGGCAATTTCGTGAAGGTGACTTCGGCAAACCAGCCGGTGAAGGTCGGCGATGTCCTTTTCGTGGCCAGCTCAGCGCGCGATCCGCTCCTGTCGGGACGCGTGCTCCAGATCGGTGAGGTGACGGTCGAGGACCGAACTAATCAAGGAATGGCGAATCTGCCCGTGGAAACTGCCGGGCAGGTCCTCGAGCGGGCGCTGGTTTCACGCAGGTCGTGGGCCGTGCTGCCGGCCGAGAGCGGCCTCCGCAGGCACCAGGAACACCGGGCGACGCTGGAGCGAGGCAATTTTGCGATCGACGGCTGGGCTGATCAAAGCGCTGATGTTGTTGCCGATGCGCTGGTGAACCTGCGGTTGGTGATGCTTCCGGAGCGGGAAGGCCCCAAAGGCGAACTCATCCTGAGCGTTCAGGGCAGTTTTGAGGTGGTCGATGCGAATGGGGCGGTCCTTTATACCGACGTCGAGCCTGTCTCGAAAGCGATTCAGCGATCCCGCGATCCGATGAAACTGAGTTTGGGCGCCGGCATGGATGCGCGGCCTGGCCGCTATGCTGATCTGACGAAGAGCCTGGTTGACAAGCTAGTGTCTGACTACAGATAGGAAGAGGACATGCGAAATTCTGAAACAGCGAACCGGTTTTACCGTTCGGCGATCATGGTCGTGACAGGGCTCGCGCTGAGCGTTCTCACAGCTTGTGCGAGCGCCCCTCGACAGCAGTTCCGCTATGAATCCTACAAGTTGACTGCTGATGCCACGCTCGCAACCCAGGATATCGTGGTGGTCAAGAGCGACTGGAGTCGCGAGGCGGGCCGCATGCGAGCATCGGTGCGGGTGAGGAATGCGTCGTCCCAGTTGCTGACGCTTCGGTACCGGTTCAACTGGCTCGACCAGGCTCGCAAGCCTGTCGGTGCTGAGGACTCCCAATGGCAAACCGTTGAGGCGCGAGGTGGCGAAATCGTGCTGCTGGAGGGGATCACGATCGCCACGGGTGCCGCCGATTTCACCCTGGAGTTCGAGGGTGACGGCAAACAGGGCAGTTAGTGCGGACAGCTCGTGGCGAGCCCGGATCAGGGCTACGCCAGCGAAGACCCTCTAGGTCAACGGAGCCCAAATGATGCCAACGGCCGTGGCGTTGTCACGGTCGTTGGCGCCCGCATTTGCGGCCCGACGCAGGAGAAAAGCGACCCAATCGGAAGCTTCGGGCGACTTGAGAAGATCCAGCGCGATCTCACCGTCCAGCACATGTTCCCAGATGCCATCAGTGCAGATCAAGAGACCCTGGCGGCGATCATCAAGTTGCAGAATCTGCATCTTCGGCGGCTCTCCGGTCATCTCTGAGCCCATCGCGCGCAGCAGCGAGTTCCTGTCCGGGTGCGCGCGCACGCCCGGTTCCGTGCCGATCTCGTGGGCAAAGCGGAAAGCGACTGTATCGTCGCGCGTGCAGAGCTCAATCGCGCCGTCTGTGACGTGGTAACAGCGCGTATCGCCGACTCCGCATACTCTGATCAGGCCGCTGGCGGCCTCCCATGTCGCCACCACGCAGGTGCTGTATCCGCGTTCGGTTCGGTGAAGCGAAGCGTTTGCGCCCGCCAGCTCCGACGCGGTTGCAGATACGAGTGTCGGCAGATCGCCACGCCCGCCGGCGTCTGCCGCTCGCCAGAGACTGATGATCCGACCGCACACGAACTCCGCAGCCCTGGCGCCTCCGGAATGGCCGCCCAGGCCGTCGGCAACCACCCAGATCTGACCGTATTCGTCGCCCGCTGAAGCGCAGCGATCCTCCATCGTCGGGCGGTCACCCGCGGTTTGGCCGCTGGCAAAGTGACAGGTGAGCTCCAAGAGAGTCGTCTCCGTTTCGCCGCGCGAGCCGCTGCATTGGGGGAAGGGCTCAGTTCCGATCCGCCGCACCCTCGGCTGCCGACACCAATGCAATGCTGACGCGCGCGATCCTGAACGACTCGCCGCGGCCGACGCGGCATCGTGCACCCGGTTCGAGCCGATTACCCTTGGGGTCGAAGGTCCCGGTACGGCTCCACCAATCCTCGACCTCAATGGTCGTGTCGCCCTCCGCCCAGTGGATCACGCAATGCAAACCATCGATGTCGCGCGCGTGACTTTGTACCACGAGATTGGCGACGATGGTATCGCTCCCGATGTCGATTCGGGGGTGCTCAAGCGCGGCCGCAAACAAGCGGGTGCCGTCTTGATCGCAGCCGACCAGCGCTAGGCCGGAATGTGGTTTCACAATCCGTTTCGTGAGGCTCGTGTAGCTGTCGCGAACCGCCACGGCGTTCGTGCGACCATCGCGCCGCTGACGGCGCAGAGTGGCTAATGACAAGGCGAGAGAAGCCACAACTCCGGCCACTATCAGCCACGTTGCCCTTGACCGCGCAGCACGATCGTCACATGGCCCGGCAACTTCGCAGGGTACGCCGGCCTTTCGGCAAGCTTCGATGACGTGATCCGCCGAAACTCCGTAACTGGACGCGGCGCCGGGTGCGGCGATGATGATATAGGAGGCGACTGCGACCACTGCTCCGCAACCATTGAGAATGGGGCTGCCGCTGCTGCCGTCGCTGAGCTGTGCATCGAAATGCAGGGCTTGGTACGCGTAGCCGTCACGCACCAAGCTGTCTTCAGTGGCGCGTGCATGTCCGCCATCTGCCTTGGCCGTGATCATGGCCTCCGGACTGCCCAGTTCGGCGCCGGACGGATAGCCGACAACAACCACGTCGTCATTGGGCCGGACGTCCTTCAGTGACGCCAGTTTGAGGTATGCGTGATCGTTCGCACCAGAGCACTGCAACAGGGCCAGATCCAGACTTCGATCGAACCAGACCAATCTGGCGTCTGCAGCCTCTTCCGTAATGGCCAGCAGGGCCGGTCCGATTACGTCGTCTCGCAGCTTCGTGACGTCCTTCGTCCTTGCAAACTCGCCATCGAAGTCGGAGGTACGGCGGTATTCGGCGAGCGCAGCCCGCATACGTGCTTCGTCCCCGCGAGAGTACACTCGTATGTCCAGAACATCCTGGCCTGGTACAACGTGCCAGTTGGTGACGATATAACCATCGCTGTTGATGGCAAATCCGGATCCGGTCACTGTCCTGATATCCTTGCCGTTCCGAACGCGGGTGACGATGCGATAGGTAGAGGCGAAGGTCCGCTCGTCAACGGCGTTCGCGGTAGCCGATGCCGGCAGGCCGAAACAGAAGACGAGTGCCAGAATGGCGGCAAGGAAGCGACGGTGGTGGCGAGTCGGTAAGTTGCGCCGCAGTAGGCAAACCGAGGCCCAAACGACATTTGGATTCCGCGGCACCGCGGATCCGAGGTCGAGAGACGGGCGGTGGGTCAACCGCAGGAAGAGCGCCATGGCAAGTGCGAATAGCAGCAATACGGCCGTCCCGGCGACAATGCTCCAGAAAATGCGCCTGCGGGGGGATATACCGCGCGTAAGTGGCATATTATCGAGACACAGCGCGGTCGCGTTGTCCTGACTGTCGCCGCCACGAGCCGCTGCCGCCGCTACGATCCGGTCGGCCGGGTCGCCTCCGGAGTCGCCCAGCAACCTGGCGATGTCAGCGCGCGCAAGGGTGTCGCTGACACCGTCTGTAGCCAACAGGACTCGATCTCCATGGGCGAGTCGAAACGGCCACAGGTTGCGGTCAATAACAAGAGGCTCGTCGGACCCCAGATAGCTGTGGAGGATATTTCCGGGCAGACTTTCCCGGCCAACGACAGTCGGACTGAGCGACGCCAGCCACGCGGCCCGGTGCGGCTCCGTCGCGCGCAGTAGTTCGCCATTGCGCAGAACATAGACAGAGGTGTCACCCACAGATGCCCAGTACAGGTCACCGTCAGTAACCATGACCAGTGCCAGCGTGGTCCCGGCTCCGGAAAGACTGGATTCACTCTCTCCAAGAGCTTTGACTGCATGCTGTGCCGAAGCGATCGCGTTGAGAAGCGTCGCAGGGGGAGCTGCCTCCTCCGGGAGCTCCATGGCATCGGACATCGCCGCGGCGAGGGCCTGTTCTGCAGCGCGATCGCCACCAGGCGTGCCACCCATTCCGTCGGCAACGCCGGCGACAACGGTGACCAGCTCATCAGAATCGCCGATCCGCGCCGTCGCGGCGAGCCGATCCTGCTGGCTTTCGCGGCCTCCGATGTGCTGCGAAGAACAGATGCGCAAGGGACCAATTCGCTCTGTGCTGCCGGGGACGAGGTCCCATTGGCGCAGTGGAGGCGGTTGTTCCACCTGGCGCTTCGAGCGGGGGGTCACGTCAACGCCGCTCCACTGCTGCGGCCGCCTGGTCGACATACATCAAGGGACCGCCGTGCGCGGGCGTGAAGCGCAGAGTCACACTCCAGCGTCCGGGCTTGGCAGGGTATGGCCCGAAGGTCCGGTCGAACTCGTTCGTCACGTTCCCGAACTCGACCGGTACTACGAAGCTGTCCAGGGCCGCGCCGCGGTCGTTCGAGTGCTGGGCGAGCCGGAGAAACAGCAGATCCCAGGCGCCGGACAAATGCCCAAAGCCCGGAGATCTGCGACCACCGACGCGAACACGGAGCGAGTCACTGAGGCTTGTGCCGGTGTGGGTGTCTTCCACGGGGGCGGTGGGACTAACCAGGAACTTGGCTAACTGGAGCGGGGCACCCAAGTCCCACCAGGTCTTGCCCAGGAGGTTCTCCCGGTAGTAGTGAGTGTCCTTGACTCCGCATTCGGCGACCCAACGCAGATCCGCGTTGGCCGCGGTCAAGGCCGCGATCCTGTCTGCGCTCTCCTTCTCCTTCGTTTGCTGGTCCCGACGCGCAGAATATGCGGTTACCGAAACCACAGCCAAGGCAATGGCCAAGACACAGCAGGCCGCTACTGCGATCCACGGGAACTTCGTGGTCCTTCGAGCCGGTTCCGCAAGGACCGTGGGGCCCGGCACAGGCTCTTCGGTTGGCGTCGGGTTGCGATAGAGTGCGGACCGGAGTTCGCGTATCGACTGGTACCGCTGCTTCGGGTCGATCGAGGTGGCTTTCTGCAGCGCCCGCACCAATCCGCGGTCGGTGCCGCTACGACTCAGGAGCGACCAGTCGAGGCGGTCCGATTCACGCCGATCAAGGGCATCTGGTGCGTTCTGGCCGGTGATGCACCGATACAGCGTGATGCCGAACGCATAGATGTCCGTCCATGGTCCCTGATGGCCGTTCTGGTGGTATTGCTCAGGCGGTGCATAGCCGTGCTTGAGGATGACCGACAGATTCTGGGTCCGTCCCCCCACAGCAAGTCGCGCCGCGCCGAGGTCGATGAGTTTGACATCCCCAGCGTCGGTCATGAAGATGTTGTCCGGGCTTATGTCGCGATGGAGCATCTGCTCCGCGTGCATGGCCTCCAATCCGTTGAGAACTCCCGCGAGCAGCCGCAGGGCCACAGGCGGGGTCAATGCACCTCCCGTAGTGGCCAGGTACTCGCCAAGAGTGCGTCCGTCGAGGTACTCCATTACCAGATAGCCGGTGTTGTTTTCTCGAACATAGTTGATCACCGTGACGATCTCGCGTACACGCTGGTACTTCGCCAAGCGCCGGGCCTCGCTGGCAAACTGCTCCAAGCCATAGTCGTATGTATCCCGACACGTCGGCGACATCACCTGCACCGTCAATCGGTCTTCGGCCCGGACGGCAAGGTCCGTGGGGAAGTACTCCTTGATGGCGACGCGGTTGCCGAGGTTGATGTCGGCGCCAAGATAGGTAATGCCGAAGCCGCCTTTGCCAAGAACACGGCCGACTACATACTGGTCGGCGATGAGTACACCGGTCGGCATTTTCATGTGGTGCTGGTCTTGGGTTGGCGGCGTTGGCGGACAGAATGCGCACATGCCGCTGGGTCCCGTGCGCGGGCGCATGCACCAGGAACACAGCTCATCGAGATGATCAAATCGGTTCATGTGAGGAAAGACCTCCGTAGACGACTGGTCCGGAGTGCGGCCATCCGGGCGGCCTGCCATACAGGAAATGAACGATAGATCGCGACTTTCACGCCCATGTGAAGCCGCCCGTGCATAAGGCCACGAAGAGCAACTTCGTATTGCCCAACTCGATGATGTCACGGTCTGCAAGGGCGACAACGGTCGCCAGCGGCGAACCATTGATGTAGACCATACCCCGCACTTCGCCAGGAACTACCGCGAAGGCGGCGGTTCGCGGGTCAAAAGTGACGATGAGGTGTGCATTGCGCGAGATCGCCTCATCGGCGGCCAGGCACACGTCCATTTTCGCTGCGCGACCACTGAAGTTGCGCTCCGCGTGAAGGCGAAAGTCGCGTCCGCGTTCAGGACCGTCAACGCACACAAGCCAGCCGACAACAGGATCAGTCCCGTGTGCCGTACGATCAGGGGACCAGGCGATGGTCTCGCGCGCATGATCGGTGGCGCCGGCAGGTGTGTGCTGGGCGTCGGTGTGGCGCGCTTCAGGTACCGAATCGGGGACGAGGCCGGACTGCGGGTCGCGCAAAGCGCGCGTCTGCGGCACCTGGCGATTGAGGGGGGCGTGTGTCGACCTCGCCGCGAGTGACGGCGGCACAGCCGGGGCACGCGCGTTCCCGGGCTGGATCGTAGAAATGCCCGTTGGGACATTTGGTCATCATGTGCAGACACTCCTATCGCCCATCGGTCGGTCGCCAGAATCCGTATGATCACTCACTACAGTTCACCAGCCGAAAGACCTGGGCCCCGTCAGCCAACGAAACGAAGTCTCCCACCTGTAGGACATGACTCTGAAAGGCCTCCAGCCTGATGTCACTTTCGGATCGGGATCGCCGCAGGCGGCTTCCGCAAAGCGAGCCGAGATCCGTCACCAAGACCTGCCCGTGCGCATCAACCTCCACTCGAAGGTGGGTTCTGGACAGCGCGTCCGAGCGTAGCACGAGATTGCAGGCGCGGGGATCTCTACCGACGACCACGGGTGAGTCGAGGGGGACGATCCCTCCTTCGTATTCCCCACCAAGGCAGATCAGACCTGGCGCGTCCACGAGCTCCTGGCGGCTTCCCGCGAACCGCACCGTGGCGGCGGCGGGGGCCGGGCGCAAATGTCCGATTCCACCGGGCTCGAGTATCGCGAGGACAATGAGCCCGATGCCCAGTACGCCAAGACAACCGAAAAAGTGGTAGTTGTAGCCGCGGGCGCGGGCCAGTCGCCCACAGACACGGTACCCGTAGACGAACGCCAACGGTGGCAAGACAGCAAACCAGCCCCACCAGGATGCCATCCCAGCAGTGCGACAAAGCAGGATGCTGCCGTAGACCGGAAGGCAGCAATCAATGAACCGCACTCTTGGCTGCGTGCGCGTAAGTCGACAAGTGGCCCAGGCGAACATCACAGCAAGGGCCAGCAGACAGCCGACCAGCAGGGCCATGGCTTCTCCGCCACTGCCTTTCGCCAGGACAGACAAGCGATCAGGCCTCCCCGGCTGTCTTCGATTGGGAGCGGGAGAGAATCTCTGTCAGTCGGAAGCGGATCTGTCCGCACTGCAACAGCGTGGCGGTTTCAACCACCGCCTGGTGGACCGACCGTTCGCTTCCGGCTTCCATCACGCGCGTTCCATTGGTCGTCTGGCAATCGGTGATCAGAACTCGGCCGCTACGGAGCCGGGATACGATAAGATGGACCCGGCTGATCGAATCATCAGCGATGACGATATCGTTGGCTTCGCTCCGTCCTATAGTCAGGGGCAGAGCGGAAGTGAAGTGCGAGGGCTGCAGACGTCGCATGTTTTCCTGTCGTGCGCGCATCGCGAGTGTTGTTCCTAGTCGAACCGGAAATACTCGGAAACGCTGTCTGCCGGGGCCAGCTCCGTGGATTGCCACCGCACGCGAAGCTCGTAGTTGCCGGGCGTGAGGCTGCTGCTGTTGGACACCAGTATCACACCGCGCCCTGCTCGCACTTCGCTAAGTGGGGCGGTGACGAGGTCGATGGTGCGGCCGATCCGATCGATAAGCAATACCTGCGCGACTCCCTATCCCCGGGGACACCTGCGGGCACCAGGGTCGCCAACTCCAGGCTCGGCTGCCCACGAAGTTCGCGCCCCACGGGAGTCATTGAGACTTGAGGCTCGCCCTGAGCTTCCGGATTCACGGTACCGGCTACCGACGACTGTGCCTCGCTCGACTTTCCGGGGGTTCCATGGTCAGCAACCATCAGGGGCGCGGTGGGATTTCGGGCAACGTTGAGCAGAACCGCGGCCAGCGTTGCCGCCACGGCCCAAACCGTGGTTCCCGCCAGCAGCCAGTTGAACCGCAAACCGCGCCGCGGTCCCGTCAAGGCGCGCCGTGCGGAGACGTGCGCCGCTGGAGACTCCGGTGATCTTTGCGCCAAAGGAGCCAGAACAGGGTCCTGTCCCAGTATGGCCAGCACGTTGCGACAGTCGGCACAATGATCAAGGTGCTGTGCCACCATTTGCCGCTCTACCCCGCGAAGATGGTCCCCAGCGGCGCGCCAGTTCGCCAGGATTCTCGCGGGGATGTGTCCTCGCTCTTCAGGCGGCGTTCTCGCTGCACTCTCTACGGCATAGTCGCGCGCGCACGGCGGGCAGGAGTCAAGGTGATTCTGGACTTCGGCCGCTTCGCGAGGATCCAGCAAGTCGTACTTCAGGGGCAGAAACCGTTGGTGCGCCCAACGATGCGGATCCTGAGTCGACGAGGATTGCGAGTGCCGGTTCATGCCCACCCCCAGTCCTGTGAGGCATCCTCGCGCAGCCGCTTACGCAGGAACCGGCTGCAACGCGACCAGTCTTGGCGGATCTTGGCGTGTGAGCATCCGCGAATATTCGCAAGTTCCTTCCAGCTGACGCCATCAAGTTTGTAGATCGCCAGTTCCCGGCATTCCGGGTCGAAGAGTTCGAGCAATATCAACTCAAGGCGCTCCGCCGTCGGTTCGAGCGGATCTATAATCACCGGGCTGATCCGGTGATCATTCGGAACTGCGTCAATATCGATCTCGATGGGTAAATCGGAGGTGGCGCGCAGGGAGTCTATCAACGTCCTGTGTGCGATCGTGACCATCAAGCCTTCGAAGTTCTCCACGTTGCCTCGCTGCGTCGCAAAGATGAGTCGAACCAGCGCCGTCTGAGCCAGGTCCTCAAGGGCGTGTCGGCGACTGCCGTAAAGCTTGCGACGTAGCCAGGTCCGGATGAACTGGCTTGCATGTTCCCAGTCGTATTCCTTGTTCACAATTTCGTTTCCCGATTCAGGACAGGACATTGATCGCGACCTGCCGCGCCGGCGGCCGGAATCGGCCAATTCACGGCGTGGGCGACAGGGGAATTCCGAGGTGTCGTCGCGAGAAACTAGCATACCGGCCCCTACCGTCGACAGCAAGATCCGAGCGGAGATTCCGCGCTTCGGGAGGGATGCCACCCCTGCATCCATGGTGCATGGGGGAAAGTGCCCTCCAGTGGAATCGATCGTGGCCGCTACTGCCGTTCGCCGAAAGGTGCCGCCCGGAGTGCCGGCAGCGCCCCGCGGAGTTCGCGAGGCTGCCGCCGGCCACCGGGCGCATCCTGTCACATCAACAGCCGCAACATGTAATCTGTTATGGCACATCATATTATGCACTTCGCGCCTTCCTCATCATGCACTCCCGAGCCGGCTGTGGCGGTTTCCCGAAGATCGGGCGCCGTGACCAACCCACTGTCGATCCGCCTCTCGAACTGTGACAGGCCTCGTCGCTTCAGTCCGAGCTGCCGAGAATAAACAGGACATGGGTGGTTTTATATCGCTTCGGGCTGGCCAGGCAGCCGAAGGCGATCGGCGGCTGACGGCGAGTCATGCTCCAAGTCGCGACTCGTCACATTCCCGCCTGGTCCCCGACATCGTTATCGTTCCGACGCAAACGGACAGGTTCTTGACGGGCGGCAACCCGTCGTCAAGCCACCCGACACATCGCCCTGTGCAATGGCCGTATCGGTCGTTTCGATCTTGCGCCCGACTTCGCAGACATGGAATATCGGGCTCAACGCAGACGCCAGGCAGTATGGGAAGCCAAACCGGAGGATGTCGCGCATGTCCAAATCTATCGCAACGATAATCGCAGCAGCGCTTGTGCTCGTCGGCCTGCAGGATCCTGCCGCGGCCGCATTCGGATCCGGATCGGTTCTCATCGAGCTGCGCAACGGCCAGCAGGCCGCCCTGTCGCTGGATGAGTTTGACGCCAAGCACCAAACATTTCATTTTCGCGACGGTTGGCAAGTCGTAGAACTGGATGTAAGCGATTTGGCGCGACTGAGCCTTGATTCCACCGAAGCGATGTTTGGTGAAACCCTTCCGTCTGCTGATGTGCTTATCTTGAACGACGGGAGCACATTTCGCGGCCTGTTCCGCGACATCGGCCTGCTCTCCGTGACATTTCTCATCGTTGGCGAAAATGCCGGCACCTACGAGATCCCCAGGGCGCAGATATCCGCAGTCGTCTTCGGCAGGGATGTCCTCGGGGATGAACGGCGCGATTTCAGTTTGACGCTCGATCTCCTCGGGGCTGACGTGGAGTTCGCCATGGCGAATCACTACGAAGCCCAGATCCTGGAAACCAATCCCATGTTGGACGATCCTGCAGTCAACGAGTATGTCAACAGACTCGGTCAAAAGATTGCCGCCGCCTCCAAGCGTCCGGATCTTGAATACCGATTCTATGTGATCGATTCCCCGACCGTAAATGCATTCACAGTCGGCGGCGGCAAGGTCTTTCTCTATCGCGGCCTGATTGAAGCGATGGGCAATGAGGCCGAACTCGCCGGCGTCATTGCCCATGAGGTGGGCCATGTCGTGGGCCGTCACACGGTCCGGAGAATGACTGACGCGATGAGGCAGCGCATCTTCACTGCGGCCGGGAACTACAGAGCGCTGCTTCGGGAGGCGAAGTATTCACGCGATGAAGAGCGTGATGCCGACTACCTGGCAGTGTACAACATATTTCGCCTTGGCTACGATCCATCGGCCCTGAATAGCGTGTTTGATACGCTGCGAGCTGTCGCCGGTGGTGATCCGTCGGAGTTTGACGCGTTCTTCTCCGAGCACCCGACCTCCGAAGAGCGGATCGAGAACACGACTGCCGAGATCGAACGCCTGAATCTGAAAGGACTTCGGCGCACCAGCGCAGAGTTCGGACAGATGCGCGCCCGGTTGTCGTCACTTTCTCCGCGTGGGCAGCGGATCGATTTCGGTGTCAGGTCGGCCGTCGTGCCCGCCGGAGAAGTGACTACATACAACGTCACCGTATCGCCGCGCCAAGGATTGGATTATGCGTTGTGCGCCAAGCTTGTCGTGTCCGGAGCAGCTGCCAACGACATCCGTGTTCTTGTCCTCGACGACGAAAACTACGCGAAGTGGCAGAATGGAGACAAAGCGACTGCGCTCCACGACAGTGGGCGCGGGCGCACGATATCCATCGAGGTTCCGATCAGCAATGCCGGTGTCTACTATTTCGTGCTCGACAATTCATTCACCACGGACGCGGACAAGAAGGTGGAGTGCGAGTTCTGGGCTGTCCAGGGGCAATGAGGACGACGGTGTCGGCCCGCCCGCGTCACACAATCACCGGACGCTCGACAATCCTGAAGACACGCGGATCGTCTTCGGGTTCCGCCGGACATTGACCAAGGGGTTCTCACATGCAGAATTACAAACAAATCAGGCGCTACAGTGTCGTGCTCGTGGCTTGGATGGGGATGGCCGTTGCCGGATGTGGTGGCGGTTCCACGACCCCGAGCAGCCCACTTTGAGCCGCGAGACTGCGGTTATGGTCGCGACGCATTTGGGCGAGTACTTTGTACAGCAGAATCCCGCCGACCTGTTATTGACGCAACTGATCTACACTGGCAAGTCGATGCATGCGGGATCGGGCACGGACCCGCAACTCGGTGGCACGCTCAAGGACGACGATTGGCTCTGGAACTATGAATCGACCTTTTTCGCTGCCGACGGGACTCCCGTGGATCTCAGCGCCGACAGTTGGAGTGCCGTTGAACGCATGCGTACGAGTTGGGAGTTCCGCTGGTCGTGGGACCTCGACTTCGGCGATGACTACTATTCGCACGGACACTGCCGTGGCATCTACGACCTGAGCGGGATTGGCGCGACCGCGACGCGCTACGTTCTCAATGGCAGCGCAGACGACAGCTCGTCCTATCGCTTCAGCTATGAGGAGCCCAGCGGCGCATACGGGTGGCACGACGAGGGCGTTGCGAACTGGCATGAAACCAACACTGATGTGCGATGGAGCAAGGACTACGACTATGAGGCAGGTACGGGCCTGTACCCGCTTTCGGGTGAATCCAGCTTTGCGATGTACGACCAGTGGACCAGTAGCTGGCACGATTCCGAGGGTCGTGGCAACGAAAGTGAGACCTTCTCGGGTACGCTCCGAATCACCTACAATGGTACGAGGTATGTGCCCGTGATTGTTGATGGCCAGTATACGTTCACTCTCGATCTCGACAGCGGTGAGATCCTGGATCCGGCTGGCGCGCCGGCCAAGGGACGGGGTCGGCGATAACAACCCACTGCCATCCCGCCACGGGTGGATGGTGAACCGCGCCAATTCGGCGACCTATCGGGTAGACTTGAACCCCGGGGCCACGAGGCCCCGGGGTACAACCGGAAGCAGGGTTGTAGTCCGTACTGTCACATCTTCAGCGGGAATACGACATTCAAGGAGTGTGGCAAAACAACCTACGCGTGCTCGGCGCGCGTGACCACGAGGAGGGCGGACGTGGCAGTTCCTGGTCATTCTCGCGACAACCTGACAGCACGCCCCGCGGGTGTGCTTCACGGCAAGGCGTGGCGTACGATTGTCCTGGGAGGCGCGCTCGCGATCATCGCGCTCGCCGCCGCGTGCAAGCCGGCACAGGAACTCGGCGAAGATTCTGCGGCGGCCTCTAAGCCGGCCAATACAGAGCATCCTCGCCGCAACGCATCCGCCCCGCAAGTGGCATTCGTGTTATCGCCAGCAGCCAAAGAGGTCCGAGACCTCCTGGAGGCCAGATCCTACGCGGCCGCCGAGCGATGCCTTGATGGACTGTTGCAGGCTGAAACGCCAGATGCCGGTGTCTACGCGATGTATGCACGATACCTTGTTGAGTCGAGCGACCCCGCACATCCGGGGTTCATATTGTCACCAATGGCGCCGGACGACCGCTATTGGGCGCTCGGCCTGGCAGCTGAAGCTGTCGAAGTCAGTGCCGGGCTGGAACCTGGCATCAAGCCATTCCTGTGCGACGAGATCATGGGCGCTCTGGCTCTGGCGACGTCGCGGGCGTTCTCCGAAGACCGCGGTTGCGTAGGTGCCAGCCGGGTCCTGTATGATGCCCGCGCGGGCGATTATCGCATCTATCTGGGCGGGGACATGACCATGTTGAATATCGGCTGGACAGCGCTCCGCTGCGATAACGAGCGTGCCAGCACCTGGGTGCCGCGTTTCCGGGATTTGCTCGCGAGATCCATAGAGCGCGGGAAACCGGTCACTGCGATGATGATGGGGAATCTCATCGGCGACATGATTCAGGGAGGAACCGGGAGCCGGGATTTCGAAGAAGCCAACATGGCCTTCCTGCGCTCGCTTACCAATTTCGTACCCGACCCCGAGGTCGACTGGCTGAACGAAGCGGCCGCTCTCTATCCGGATTGCTTTCGCGAAGAACTGCTGGCGATCGTTGCAGGCGGGACCTCTCCGGATTCGTTCGTCCGCCTGAAGGTCGCCCTTGCCAGTCGCGGACATGAAATCCCGATGCCGTCCGCAACAGCGACGCGCAATCGCGAGTATCCGACGGGAGTAGATCCCCGGCAGTAGAAGGCTGCTGCATCAAACCCTTTGAGGCTACGTCCGGGCTCAGTCCGCGGTGCTCCCAACCCGCAGTCCGAACTCGCTAGCGAGCCTCTCTGCCCACGGGCCGTATTTTGTGCGCCGAAGCAGGGCGATTGATGCGGCGTCCAGGTCCCGGTTCTCAACCCGCAATCCGAGCCGGCATGCCGCCTCGAAGCGAATGGCGGCAAGAACCGCGCGTTCGCAAGGGCCCGGCCAGCGGCGCAGGCATCGGTCAGAACAGCGGAAGGCCTCGCGCAGGCGTCCCGCGCTAAGGTCTCTCAGCGCGCGAAAGCGAAGCGCCGCGATAGGTTCATTCATGCCGATCAGCGCCTCGAGATTCGCTTCGAACGCCGCGTCCTCACCTAGCTCCAAATAGGCACGTGTCTGGGAGTCGAGAACGGCGTAGCTGTTCTCGATGGCAAGACAGGCCGTCGTGGTCTCGACCAGCTGGCGCCAATCCTGGTGCGACTCGTGGATCTGACAGAGAACATACCAGATTCCGAAGCTCTCTGGGTCGATGGCGACGAGCTCGCGGGCCAGGGCTTCGGCTTCGTCATAGTGCATCTGATGCTCGAGGATGTCGGCGACCAGAGTCCTGGCCGACAAGTGCGCCGGTTCTTCGCTTAGTACCGTGCCAAGGATCTCCATGGCCTTGTCATAAATCTCGCCGAAATGAAGCTCGCGGGCGAAATTGACACGGGCCTCGAGCGGTGGCACGCCGCCGTGAAGGTCGTGTGCCAGATCAGTGACGGCAGTGTAGACACTGCTATCCTGCCTGGGAATGGGGACGTCTCCGGAGACCCAACGCCAATCCGTGGCAAATTCCCGCAAGCGGAATGACGTCCCGGTGTGTTCACGCACCCACGCGTGCCAGGCAGCGGCATCCGAGGCATAGGTTTGCTCAAGATAAGGGATCACGTACTGCGCGAGCCAGTAAGCTGAGGCGGTCTCGGCGTAGTGTTCGTTCTTTTCCATGTCATCGAAGCGCCAGCGACCTGCCGCGACGCGCCGCATCCTGTCGTCGTGGTGAACAATCTCGTGCACTAGAATCTCGAGCATCACCAGTTTCAGGAAGAAGGCAGCGGCTGGCCATCGACTGACGGATGGATCACTGACGTATGCGTAGATCTCGATTGCCGACGTCGCGTTAAGATACACTCCAAGATAGGCTCCCTCAAATACGCCTGGGATGATCTCATGACCGAGGCGCCCCAGCCAGGGGTCACGCTGGAGGTTCCGTTCATCCAGTTCGTCAGTCTGTTCGTCGAACCGCTGTCGCCCGGACAGGAGTCGGACCTCTGCAATTCCATCCAGCACACCCGGTGGCAGCAATTGCAACACGTTGCGGATATCCACCGGCGTCGCCGGATAGAAGAGACACGCGCTCTCGTCAATGACCCGCACCCGGGGCGCACCCGAATGGGCGGGGTGGGAATCGGTACTTTCCGCAGAACGCCGTTCTGCGGCCACGCAGCTCTTGATGCGTCTCTTGGTCCAGGTAGCTTCGCGCATCTCGACCAATCGTCGGCGGTGCAAGACCTTGTCACTATAGTTGAGCTTGCGTTCATCAAGATAGGCGCGGCGAGTGGCGTGAATACTACGCGACATGATCCCTCTGGTCTCCCATGGTGCAGCCGGGGGCGGGGAAGAGAACGTCGGGGCGCGCGGTGTTGTCAGTCATCGAGATCCACGTCCATTCCTGCGCACACCGCGAGTTTCAGGACGAATTGCAACTCCGGCGTCTTCTTGCCGTCGATCGTGGCGGCCAGCATGCCCCGCAGATGCGCTCGCTGGCCACGGAGAGCCGCCAGGACGCGATCCGTGGCCAGCCCCGCCGGCAATTCAGCTTGGGGCTCAATGGTGACACGGAGAACGGCCGCGCCCCGGACAGGACGTACTGAGGCTACAATGAAATGCCGGAGCCCGGTCGCTGCCGGCGCGGCGGCGAGGAAGGTGTCCACAACTCGCTGCGCCGCCTTGCAGACGCGTCCGGCATGGGGGCTGGGCTTGCCGGCGGATTGCGATAGACGCTCCCGGGTCTGGATGCCGTCGGGGCTGTCATCCGCGCACAGCTCCCCGGCAAGCGCCGCGATGGTTTGCGCCAATCGGGGGCCGTTCTGTTTTCTCAGCGTTCGTTTGCAACAAGTGCCGGCGACATGAGTAGCCGAATTTCCCATGCGTTGATCCCGCCATTCTGCTGAATGATGTCCACGTGAACTCACCAAGCCCTATGTGTCCCGCCTGACTGTCCCCTAACGCAATCTACCGGCGGCTTGGCCTGCGATACTGCGCGATGCCGCAACCGATGGGTCGACGCGGCACGCACACGATGTCGGGATCCAATCGGCATTGTGACCAGAATGTCCGCGGATGCCAAGCGACATCTACCCAGCACCGGCCTGGAGGGCGCATCCTCCGTGATCGCGGAAGAGGCGACCTCGTCTCTCGAGAGCTGCCAGGTCCGGCGACCTCACGCTCCAGGCAGTTCATGTCCGTTCGACTGCTCACGCCGGCACGGCCAAAGCTGTGGACGGCCCCGATAAGGCCTTATCCGGATTCTGCGGCCAATCCGCCTGTCGCCTATATGAGCCTCATAGTGTAGGATAATATCCGGGAATTTAGCCTGCTCTAGCCACGGTGACAGACGATGGATGCTTTAGCGGAACTGAACACCCGCTTCTACGCCGAAGCGACTCTGGCGTTTGTCCGGGGCCGGCTGCATGCCCCAGACCTCGATGCCGTTGATGCACTTCCAGCCGCCCGCAAAGCGGGATTGCAGCTGACGAAGTTCAAGCGGTCCGAAGTTTTGCCACGCGTGCGCCGCGTCATCGGTGCCCTTCACGCTCTGCAGCCGGTGGACCTGTTGGACGTCGGGACAGGGCGCGGGGCTTTCCTGTGGCCCCTGCTCGAAGCGTTGCCTGGATTGCCGGTCACGGCCATCGACAGGCGACGGGACAGGGCCGCCGACCTGCAGGCCGTCACACGGGGCGGGGTGCGCCGACTGACAGCTGCATGTATGGACGTGCAGGGCCTGGCGCTTACCGAAGGGTCTTTTGACATCGTGACCATGCTCGAGGTCCTGGAGCATCTGGAGCAGCCGTTGCTGGCGGCCCGCGAAGCCGTGCGGGTTGCGCGCCGCTCGGTCGTCGTCTCGGTGCCATCGCACCCGGATGACAATCCCGAGCACTTGCACCTGTTCACGGCCGAGCAGATCGAGCGCATCTTCATGGACGCCGGGGCGTCGCGCGTAACGGTCGAGCACGTTCTGAATCACCGGATCGCAGTGATCCGGAAGTGAATGAGCATCATGGAGTTACGGAAGTACCCCCGAACGCCTCACTTGGAAGGGTCGCGCCTGCAACCCGGCGACGAGGACCTGGCTGCGGTGCCGTTTGTTGCCATCGCGGGCCAGCACCTTGTGGTTGAGGAGAAGGTGGATGGTGCGAACTCGGCAGTCAGTTTCAGCGCCGATGGCGCCATGCACCTGCAAAGCCGCGGGCATTTCCTGACCGGTGGCTACCGCGAACGCCATTTCGCCCCGCTGAAGGCCTGGGCGTCGACCGTGCGCGAGGAGCTCTGGGTCGCATTGCGTGACCGCTATGTGATGTACGGCGAGTGGTGCTATGCCAAGCACACCGTCTACTACGACCAGTTGCCCCACTACTTCCTCGAATTCGACATTCTGGATCGCCAGAGCGATAGCTTCCTGGCGACGCCCGCGCGGGCAACGATTCTCCGTGAGACCGGTGTCAAGTCTGTGCCGGTCCTGCACGCGGGCGGCCTTGCACGGATTGAAGAACTCACGGCCATGGTGGGGGTGTCGCGCTTCAAGTCGCCGAACTGGCGGACGCGCCTCCGCGATGAGGCGGCGGGCCTTGGCCTGGATCAGGACCGTGCCTCCGCGGAGACTGATCCCACCGACCTGATGGAGGGGCTGTACATCAAGGTTGAGCGGGAAGGCCGCGTGATGGAGCGCTACAAGTGGGTGCGGGTCGGCTTTCTGCAGGCGGTCGCGCAGTCGGACAGTCACTGGCTCGACCGGCCGATCATCCCCAATGCGCTCGCCCCCGGGGCGGGCCTTTTCCCGGGAGGCGGCGCGTGAGTTGGCTCTTGGCCGCGTGCCCGTCCTCCCCGGACTGGCGGCTCGACTGGCCCGGCTTGTTCGCAGCCGCCCCATGGCTGCAGGCCATGGCGGGATGCCCACAGGACGCAGCGCACCATGCCGAGGGTGATGTCGCCGCGCACACCGAGCTGGTCGCGGCCGCCCTGGCGGCAAGTCCCGCCTGGCAGGCGTTGCCTAGGTCCGAGCGCGAGGACCTGTTCGCGGCGGCGCTGCTGCACGATGTGGCCAAGCCAGGTACGACGCGGTGCGACAGCGACGGGCGCATCACGTCGCCTGGGCATTCGCGGCGGGGAGCGGTGGCTGCGCGGCGCATCCTCTGGGAACTGGGCTGGCCTCGCGCGCGCCGTGAGCGCATCTGTGGCCTGATTCGCCATCATCAGGAACCTTTCTTCATCATGGCGAGAGACGACGCTGAACGGCGGGCGATCACCATGAGCTGGCGTCTGGATTGCCGCCATCTGGCGCTGCTCGCCGAGGCCGATGCGCGCGGGCGGCAATGCCGTGACTCGGGGCGCCTGCTGGAGAACATCGAGTTGTTTGTTGAGTACGCGCGTGAGCTCGACTGTCTTGATCAGTCCTATCGCTTTGCATCGGACCACAGCCGCTTCCTGTACTTTCGCCGCCAGGATCGATCGCCCGCGTACTGCGCGCATGATGATACCAAGGGACTTCTGACCGTCATGTGCGGCCTGCCGGCGGCGGGAAAGGACACGTGGATTCGGCAGCAGGAACCAGGATCTGCGGTGATCTCGCTCGATGACATGCGACGGGAGCTCAAGGTGCGGCCGACGGATCCCCAGGGTCCGCTTGCTGCAGAGGCTCGCGAACGGGCACGAGTGCTCCTGCGACGCGGCGTCAGCTTCGTGTGGAACGCAACGAACATCAGCAATGACCAGCGGGGGCGGGTGATCGACCTGGGTGCGGATTACGGCTACAGGATCCGGATCGTTTGTGCGGAGGCGGACGCAGTGGACTTGCGCCGGCGCAATGATGAACGGGACAGGCCGGTGCCTGCTGCGGCATTGGAGAGGATGTTGGAACGGTGGGAGGCGCCGGACCTGACGGAGGGGCATGAGGTGGTGTTTGTTGAGCCTTGAAACGCACGGACAGCTACTTGTGGCGGACATCTACCATGGCCTACTGGCGCCCATCCCACTCGGCGGCTACGCCCCGACTTCGGCCATGGAGATCCTGGCTGTCATCTTCACGGCGGCAAGTGTCGTTGGCGCTACGCGCCTCAAGATCGCCCAGTACCCGGTCGGCATTCTCGCGACGATCCTCTACAGCTTCGTGTTTGTCGATGCCAAACTCTACTCGAGCCTTGCGCTGAACGTCTATTTCACCGTCATCCAGCTCTATGGGCTGTATTTCTGGATGTTCGGCGGCAAGGTGGGGACAACCGATGTCGGCCGGCTGAAGCTCAGGGAGCCGCCCATCGGTGACTGGCCGTGGCGCATCGTGGCATTTTGGGGAGCCATGGCAGCGGCCACCAGCGTCCTGGTGGGCTACGCCGTCGCCAAGTACCTGAACGGAAGCTCCGCGTTCATGGATGCCGCGATCCTCGCACTCAGCGTGCTGGCTCAATTTCTTCTTGACCGCAAGCAGCTCAAGTCGTGGATCTTCTGGGGCCTGGTCAACGTGCTTGCCGTGCTCGTCTACGGATTTCAACAGCATCTTCTGGTCTCGGGATTCCTCTATGCCGGACTCTTTGTCAATGCGTTCGCGGGCTACTTCCATTGGCGCAAGGTGATGGCGGCGCAATCGAAAGTGACGATCTAGGATGGCCTTCCTGAGAAAACCTCGTCGTGGCTTCGTGCTGGGCAAGTTCATGCCCCCGCATAATGGTCATGTCTTCATGTGCGATTTCGCGCGCCATTATGTGGACCGCCTGACCATTCTGGTCTGTTCGCTTCCAAGTGAGCCGATCCCCGGCGCGCTTCGGTTTGCGTGGATGAAGGAGATGTTCCCCGGCTGCGATGTGCAGTGGATCAACGAAGTGCTTCCGCAGGAGCCTCAGGTGCCCGACGATTTCGCATTCCGCCGCCTTTGGCGGGATGTCGTTCTCCAGTGCGGTGGGGCAACGGCCTCCGGTCCGGCCCCCTTCGATGTGGTGTTCGCGTCGGAGGAGTACGGACGCTGGCTGGCGGCGGAGGTCGGCGCGGAGTTCGTCCCGGTCGACATGGGGCGGCTGGCGGTGCCCATATCCGGCGCGATGGTGCGTGAGCGGCCGTTCGAGAACTGGGAATTTCTGCCCCCTGTAGTGCGCCCATATTACGTGAAGCGGGTGACGGTGTTCGGGCCCGAATCCACCGGCAAGTCGACGCTCTGCCGGGCGCTGGCGGAGCACTACCGCACCATCGTCGCCCCGGAGTACGGCCGGACCTACACCGAAATGTTTGGAACGGATGTGAACGCGGAAGATCTGCGCAGGATCGTTCAGGGCCATGTTGCGGCGGTCGCAGCAGCTAAGCACCAAGCGAACAGGATTCTGATCGAAGATACCGATCCTGTCATGACGGGCGTTTGGAGCGATCTGCTGGTCGGCGGCAGGCATGACTGGTTCGGCGTGTTCCGGGACTACGCCGATCTGTATTTGCTGTCGGATGTTGATCTGCCCTGGATAGATGACGGCACACGGTATTTCAGGAGTGCGGACAAGCGCCGGCACTTCTATGAGATGTGCGAGAATGAGCTCATTGCCAGGAATATCCGCTATGCGGTAGTGCGCGGCCAAGGTGATGAACGGACCCGAGCAGCGATCGCTGAAATCGACAGGGCGATCTTTGGCGGCGCGGACCGGGACCAGATTCGGACGTGATGGCCCCGTCGTTGCCGTCGGTGCAGTGCGATCATTTCCGACGAATCGCCGTCACACGAACAGTCCGTTCCCCACACAGGTCCACGTATGGTCGTGACCATCATGCAACCGGCCGCGGAGCCTGTAACGGCCTCGCCATCCAAGGCAGATTGGGATCAGGAACCCATGTCACACGCCATCGCGGGACCCGTCAGAAACGTCTGATTGATCGGGACCCCACTGCCGCTTGATGCCGGTCCTTGAGCCCAACCGACTTCTGGGTGCGAGGGAGGCAGCGAAGATGATGCACTCCCACTGCGTCAGAATCTGCATCATGTTGCGCGGTGGCGGTGTCGGACTGAAAAGCATGGGTCGAGGGCGATGAAAGCGGACTCCGGCGGAAGATTCGAGCTTCACCCGCAGCGTTGATTCTAGCGCTCGTGCTGCGGCAGGACGCACCAACCATGTTGATACACACCACAGCCACACGCACTCAAGTTTCGTTGACCGAGGTCTCGGCCATGCTCGCCCGTTGCTTGCGCCGAGTGTCTTGCCGCGTCCAGACATGCTCGTCGATCGCCCCGAATGCGCCGGACTACTTCACCGCGGGTACTCGCGCGGGATGCGCCGCACCTGAACCTGGTAAACCGATGGTTGATATGGTGGCTCGGGGCGTCGCAAGACGGGATGCGTCCTCGGATTCAAGACATTGAACGCCCGCGGCCCATGGATGATCGCAAGCCAGACCCCCGACACGAGGTCATGGG
Organism: bacterium; assembly: GCA_016703265.1. Classification (NCBI taxonomy): domain Bacteria; species bacterium. The sequence continues at coordinate 191,858 of JADJCK010000004.1, read as the reverse complement.
TGACCTGACAGAATCACCCAGACCTCGTCTCGGGAATCCTACTATCCGATCGCGTTTGCGGTCAGCAAGCAGCAACTCCGTGTTGAAAGCACGGCTGCCGAGATCACCGCAGCAGCACCAGTTTCGTCAGGGCCTTTCCATAATCCGCGGTTTCGACCCTCGCCAGGTACACGCCCGATGCGGCCAAACGACCCGCGTCGTCGCGGCCGCTCCAGTGCCAGGAAATCCCGTTCGCCAACACCTCTGGGCCCGACAGCGTTGCCACATGTCGTCCGCGAACATCATGGATGTACACTGACGCGAAGCCATCGAGCGAGCCGGCAGCTTCGATCACGATCCCGGCACGGGCTCCCGCCGGGTACCACCGGAGATCCAGGTGTCCCCTTGGTCGAGCGCCATCCACAAGCAACTCCGACGAGTGATCACCGATGTTTCCAGCTCCGTCTTCTGCAAAGGCACTGAACGAAAGGCGGTCGACGTCGAGAGTGCTGAACACCAGAGTATCTCCATTGTCTGCCCAGAATCGCACCGGATCTCCTGGCGATCCATCGTCGATGTCGACACCGATGCGTCTGATCCCAGAAGTCGGGTCACTGGCGCTGGCGAGAATGCGGACCTTATCAAGGCCCACAGATGCGACATCGATCTGGGCAATTGGCAGATCGCCATCGACAGTGGCGGACCACAAATTGGTTTCGATCGGCTGGTTCTGGCCGAAGTGCTCGTCGAAATAGATCACTGCCCGGTTGGTAATCAACTGACCGTTAGCCAGGAACGGATGGGGTGCGATCGAGAAGTGCACCGCACCTTCGCCATTGGGCGCCACGGCGTTCGGCGGAAGGAATCCCAGGAGAGGATCCGACACTATCGACATGCTCACCGGGTCGAGGCTGGTGAAGCGCCAGGAAATGGCGCCGTCTTCAGACAGCTCAACCCGCACTTCAACGATGATCTGCTGCTCGGGGCGAAGGTCGACATAGTGCGCTGTGTTGACAGGCGTTCCGCGCAGATCCAGCTCATGCCTCCCGAACTGGGCTGAAATCAGTTGAATCGAGTCAATGTCGAAGGACGAGGCATCGATGGCGTCAACGATGCGAACCACCTGTGCCGGGGCAGACGCGCCAGCATCGTTCTCGAAGCGTACGCGAAACGCAACGCGCTCCTGGATATCGCGGACATAGCCGGCACCGAGCGAGCTGCCGAAGCCGGCCTTGTCGTTGGGGTCCATGCTTGTCACCCACTCCAGGAAGTCGAAGTCGCATATTTCCAGTGGGGTACCATCATAGAGATGGAACTCGCACATGTTGTCAATATCGCGAGCGACGCAGAACATCCCGACGATGTTTGCGGCAGCAAAAGCGGTGATCGTGACCGGATTCGTGGCAGCCACGATCTCGGCTCTCGTGATCGCGGCGCATAGCGCGGCATCGGCGAGGATATTCGACTCGATGATGAGCTGGCGCGGCGAAAATTGCGCGAAGCCGCGCTGGGCCAGTTCGGCGCCCACTCCGACGGCCAAATTGAAACCCAGGCTTGTCAGGCACGGCAGCGGCGCGAGGTCTGACAGGGTGATCTGGAACTGCCGCGACATGAAGTTGTCAAAACACCTGGACCCCGTCGGGGGAAGCCTCTTGTGGAAGCCGGTGGGCGGGTTCGCCGGCGACGTTTCAAGAGGAAGTGCCGCGGCCCGCAGTGGTAGAGTGGATCCGGACTCGCCGGCGGCAAGGTCGCGGTGCAGCACGAACCGCGCGACCGTATGCGCACCTGGGGTCACGCCAGTGACGAACGCCATGAGATATTGTGCGCGACCGTCGCGGCCAACGAACGGATCGCCCGGCACCGCTTGGACGGGCCACGAGACTTCGGACTCGACGAGGTCATGCGTGACGGTCGCGTGCAGATCAGGAATCTCGACTGTAACGAACGACAGGGGAACAACTTCCTGACTGCGGTTGATTATCTGCAACTCGAATTCGGCGTCCTGCCCGAATCGGGTCACGGTCGAACCTGTCAGGCTTGCGACCACGGGCATTGTGGTTTCGTTCTCAAACTCGAAGTTCGCGCTGAAGAGGGAGGCCTGAAGCGTATCCGGTATCAACCGCAAGAAGATACAGGTGGTTCTGTCCAGAATGCAGGAGGCCGCCCACTTCGGGCCAGGTAAGGAAGGACTCGATGTTGTGGTCGCCTCCCATGCTGCCGAGAATCGCGGTTCCATTCAAGTACACGCCGGGAACCCCGGCCCCTGGGCGCCCGAGGAAGTTGTCAACCGCGAAGTTGAGCGCCAGCGAGGCGTGTTCGAACTCGAAGGGCACCTCAAACGGCACCGAATAGAGACGGGCTCCGGTCGATCCGGCGCGACCGGTCTCATTGATCCACCTTGCCTGGGGATCATACGAAAGCGAGTCTATCCAGGCACTAGGAACGCTTCCTGTGACTTCCCGGGCTGCGACGCCGGCACGCGCGGCCGCGAAGTCGTCCGGTCCAGGCTGCGATGTCGTCGGCCGCACGCAGGTTATGGGGCCCTGTGTGGGACCCAACGATGACACAGACGACCTGACGACCAGGACGTCGGACGCATGAGAAGCGCTGACACACGCGATGATTCCAAGCAGGATCGTGGCGGCACATGTGCAGAATCTCGTCATGCCCCTTGAGTCCAGTGCTCTCACTGGCCGCCGGGATCCCCTGTGAGCCCGGTTGTCGAGCGTTGCCATATCGTCCTCCAGTATGTTCATGTGAGTTGAAGCGCGCTGCGGCATCACGGTAGCGGGCACAATGCCACGTCACTCAATGAAGTCGGTCTGGTTCGCGAGGTGTGACACGCGTCGGTGGCCGACTGGTTTTGGTATGCGCAAACGTCACGATCTCGTCGCCTGGCAATTGCGCCACACGGCATTGGAACGGGAGTTTCGCCGGCATAGCTTACGATCCCACCAGCGGGGATGGGGCAGACACGAGGAAGTGCGAACAGCGCCGGCATGCGCGAAATTCGCCGGAACAGGGCCTCCCTCCGGCACGAGGCCGGAGGAGGAGGAAGCAACGGCTGGGCTGGCTAGTAGGACGTGACGACCGTGATGCGAAGCGCGTTGACGCGCGCGCGCGAGGGGCCCACCGGGTCGTAGTTCGGGAACCGACGGACGTCGACGAACAGGGCACTGACATCTTCCATCGTTCAGCTCAAGCGCTTGCTGGTGATGTCCCCAGCCATCGGTGCCACCCATGTGCCACCGGAACAGGTCATCGGAAGGAGTCTGCGACCAGGGAGGCATCGCGTGCCACGCTGCGGTACACGCCATCGTTGCCGACGCAGTCAACCTTCATCCGCATGACGTCCGACGACGTACCCGCGTCATAGCGGGCATTGACATCAACGTACACGCCGACGATGGTCTCGCCCGCCTGCAGCGTGGGGTAGTTGAACCAATAGGCATCCAGATGCTCCGTGGAGGCCATTAGGTCGTTGTAGGTGAAGAGGGCGGGGTTCTGGTTGTCACCGGCGACGGGAGCCCCCTTTGTGCCATTCGGATTGGCCCAATGGGCGCCGAAGACCGGGACGTTCGTCGCGTACATCGTGCGTACGCGGGACGCCTTGTCGGTCGCCAGCGGCGCAGCAACCACTTCGCCCGTCTCGAGATCCGGCGAGCCAGCGAATCGCGGAGCGCTAACTTTGAGGTCCCGAAGATCCGACCTCGTCGGAATTCGTCGTGGTGCCGATCGACGACGGGTCCAGGGGGGAAGATCGGTTGTGCAGGCAGGCGGGGAGGGTAGGCCCACATGTCGGCCTCGAAGATCAACTGCATCTCCACCAGACCGACAGGTCGCCATAGGATCATGCCCTCTCCCCTTGGACAATCAGCGGTACAGACGATAGAACTTGAACGACTTGGGCCATTCATTCCTTGGCTTGAAGGCAATGGCCACCTCGCGGCCGTCGAGTGCCGATTCCGTCAGGATGACGTGATCCGCACAGGTCTTTGCCTGCTCGAACTCGGCCCCATTCACACAGCATATCGCCTTGTAGAACGGCCCCGCCAACCAGGCGGCGATCTCGGGAGAATCGGCGAACTTCAGGTAGGCGGCGAGTGAGGCGTGTGCGGCCGCCAACAATGCGAAACCCGTCGGGACATCGTCGCGGATCAGGATGTACATCTTCATGTCGGAGACCACCTCAATTGCGCGCCGGGTCCTGAAGGTCCTTGATTCGTGCCTGCCGGAGCCACTCGGAAAGGTCCTCCCGGTTGGGCGCTTCCTCCGGCAGCGGACTGCTCGCCAGCGACTCCTGGATGAGTGCCTCCAGGTCGGGCCAGCGCCGCCGCAGTTCCTGGTCCAGCGTCGGAGGCAGCGTGGCCTTTTCCCCGTGTTCCTGCTTGAGTGCAATCGCTTCTAGAATCACGGTTTGGCCGTACTCCCGCGCCGACATGTTCAGGTCCACGAGCAGATGAGCGGTACGCAGCAGGTGGGCCCCCGTCAGAGCCACCCGGAACGTGTAGAGCATGGTCTTGAGTCGCGGTTCCGGCAACTTCTGGTGCTCGGCAATCTGTCCGCTGAAGTAGCCCAGATAGTGCCGTGCAAAGCGCCGCGACAGCGCTTGCTTGGCCAGGCGCTTCAGGTCATTCAGTTCCGGTGTTGGAAACAATTGATACGGGGAGAGTATTCTCTCCAGCATGTTGCCGTTGCCGTTGACCAGCAGCCCCAATGCCTTTCTGGCCTCGTGGAGCGTCAGGTCGCATTCGACGTCATCGTACCATTCCATCCGATCGTGGGTCTCCGCCGGCGTCTCGAGCCCCAGCCAGCTCTTCGTCGGCACCAGGTGAATACCCTTCAAGTCCAGGTCGCTGTCGGCCGAGGCGAACCCGTAGTGGTGTGAGCCGGTGACGGCGCATAGAAGTACTCGTCCTTCAGGTTGTCGGGTCTCGACGAACCTTCGGCCGAGATGCAGATCAGGATCGTGCATCGAGGACCTCCTGGATCAGGTCGGCGCACAGTTCGCCGAGGAGCGTTTCGTCAGGCGATTCCCTCAAGACCGAGTCCGACATCGCACGATGGATGGCCGACGCGAGATCGTCGCACCGACGCATCAGTTCATCGAAGGACCAGGCACCATCGCGGATAGCCAGGAGCTCGTCGCGATCTTCGCGATGGACACGCAACTCGCCATGCTCCAACGCTTCGCGAGCCATCCGTTGCAGCCGAATCAGATGCATCGCGTGCTTGGTGTCGTAGCCGAAGCGTTGCTCGAGCTCCGCGCGCGCCGCGTTGCGGTTGCGCAGCCAATGCTGGTACTGTTCGAAATGCTGCTTGGCGGCCCTGTAGCGACGTTCCTGGTCCAGCACCGCGAGAAAATTGGTGGAGAACGTCAATCCGACTTCGCCGCTCTCGAAGAGCGCCTCGGCGGCCCCACGCTGTTCACTTGTCAACGCCGGCTGGTCAGGCAGGCCGAACTCCCGCCGTGTCGGCGCGGCCGAGGGAGGATCAAGCAGCCATTGCCGATGGGTTCGGATCCTCGACAACTGGGACCGGGCATACCCGGCAAACGTGTCGCCGACACGCCGCGAGAGAAACAGGGCGCGAGCCTCCAGCAGTCGCCGTCCAGCGCTCGAAACCTGCCGATGGTGCCGCGCATCCGTCCACAGGATCTCGAGCATCGTGGGATTCGCTGCCACGGCCAGGCGAAAGAACTTACGCACCTCGAACTGGACATCGTCCGCAGTCCGTTCGATCTGCTCGGGAGCCGCTGCGTAGCCGTAGTACCAACTCCGGGGCCCGACCACGACTCCCCGGATGTCGAGGTCGGACCCGGGGCGGGCAAGGTTGAAGGCAACACTGCCGTAAACGGTCTCGGACAATACAGTTGTGGGGCACATGTCCATGCGTATTCCGTCCAGTGACGTGTTCTGTCCTTGGCAGACGAGCGCGATCCGTGAAGGCCTCCCGCGCCAGCCGGCGCGGGATCGAGAAGCCGCTACAAGTACCACGTGCGGGTGTATCAGCGCCACCGCATTCGCGCTCCCGCGGGCACTCCGTGAACGCACGTGCCGGCGCGAGAATGGCCGAATCCGCGCGGCTCACCTCAACATGGTGATTCTCTGCACGTCGCGTGTCCCACAGGAGCCAGCCGCGACCGCAAAATACAGCCCGCTGGCAACGCGCCGCCCGGCATCATCAGCCCCATCCCACACCAGGGACTCGGTACCGGCCGCGCGCCAGCCCTGCAGCAGAACCCTGACTACCCGACCCCGCAAGTCGACGATCTTCGTCTCCACGTTGCCGGCCTGCCCGACAGAGAGCTTGATCTCGGCTGAACGAAGACAAGGTTGGGGAAATATCGATTCGATGCGTACGCCCGAACACTCGGATGGGGGAACCGCCGGAGCGTCCGGGTCCACGATGGCGATCTCGGCCTCGGCGACGTACTCGCCGGTTGTCGAAAGCGCGACCAGAATGACGCGACCGGTGCCCGTGGTGTCGCCATCAGCTGCCTGCACATCCACACGTAGCGAGCCGGAGCCCGTGACTTCCTGACCTTCGCCACCGGCCAACGAATAGGTCCACCCTGCAGGCAAGATGGCTTTGGAGTGGACGCGCAAGGTCTCTGCCGGCGCCGCTTCGTAGGGAATCCACCAACTCTGGCTCTTCGACCCGCGGGCCACGGACTGTGTGTTGATCTGGCGGCTCTTTCGCATGTGGGCCGGCGGTCTGTCACAGCCCTCCCAGTTGAAATAGTTACCAGAGGATCGACCCATGAACTCACGAACTATTACGAACATTGCCATGGCTCGCTCTTTGCAGCGCGCGATATTCTCGGTGCCGTACTCGCTAACGTCACAAACAAGCGCCATGCAGTCCAGGAACAGTACATCGCAAATGGCGCGATCCAGCTCCCCACATCCTGTAGCTGTACCGCCTACATCCGATGTACCGTGATAGCAGCAATCATGGTCATTGCAGCAGAAGTTCAACTGTCCGCCGAACCAACGCCCGCCAGCGTTGATCCAACCTTCAATAGTTCCACGCAATGGGTCCGGACCACAACCATTGCGCCGGCATGGAATGCTCTCTTTCGTCGATTCACCCGTCACGGGTGCAAGCAGATACAGCGTCTGCGCGTACGTGATTGCCGCCTGGTTCAGAAGCGTGTCTTCGACGGCTGAGCTGCCTGCGGTGAGCGGGCCGTTCTGCCACAAATACGCGGCCTCCTGTGCGTCAGGCTCTCGAAGTCGTTCCATGAACTGTGCGCGATCAAAAGCACTCATTTCGACGAGTTCATCGGCTTCATAGCCGAGTATGCGCACATGCTCGAAGTCCCCGCCGCCCAGACCGTCAAACGGAAGACTATACAACTCTTCACCGCCGGTTCCTCGCAGCACTGCGTGACGTCCAACGACGTCGCTTTCAACAGCGTACGAAACCGCGATTCCCGTCTTGTTCGTGGCCAGAACAGTCCCCAATGGAGCAGTATCGTCTGCTGCTGGACTTGCTCCCGAAGCGGCTTGTGCCGCGGCATCATCGAAGTAGACATGCACGCGGAAGCACCAGTGCCTATCTCCGAGCGGATAAGTGAAAGGCATGCCAACCTCCGAGGCTTGACGTGCCGGCAAGACGAGCGAGCTCGTGGTATGCAGGGTGTTCCAGCCGCCACCCAGACCGAAGAGCTTGCCCTCGAAGACGACGCTGTCGACCGCAACGGGTGCGATGTCGCGATTCACCAGTTTGGCGACGACGGTGATCGTGTCGCCCTGAATGATCCTGATGTGGGGCTTCGAGATGCGGAGCTTGAGATCCACAAGCCTGGACGGACGAAGTCCACAGCCCTGACCGACTCGGGGCACGACGAGATCCCATTCCTCAGCAGTCGGGCCGCCGGGGCTCCAGGTGCTCGGACAACGCTCCGTGATGAGATCCTCGAAACCGAGGCGGAGATCCCCGTCCTGATCCATGGATCTCAGCTGCACCGTGCCTAGTTCAAGACGTCCCCAGCGCACCGCCGCGGCCCCGCTGACGCAGCCGCCGCCCCGGGTAGAAATCGAACGCGGCCCTGGCTGTCGCTCTTGCTGCCCTTCAGGATCGGCCAGGATGCCGGCGGTACGCAAAAGCGCAGACCTTCGACTCCCTCGAAGTCCAGGAAAGTGCCGGCGAGATGCGGAATCGGCTCACCGTTCTCATCCCTCAAGATCACGAAGAGTGTCGCGGATTCGTCCGGTCCGATCAGGCACTCTGCTGGTACCGTACTGCGGTCGGGGTCGGGTTCCCGTGTGGGCGCAGTGATGACAACGGATTGCAGGATGGAGTTGTTGTCGCGCCCAAGACATTCCGGCACAGACGCATCGGCATTGATCAGGAGGCCGATGTGGCCATTGCCGGCCATGAGCGCCGAGAGTGGAACGTCCACGACGCTGCGATACTCCATGCCGGGTTGCAGTGGCTGCGCGACCTCGACATCTTCGAGGATCAGATCGTCGGCGTCGCCGAGCCGGCTGTTGCGCGAGAAGACGACGCGATCGTGCCACACCGTGCCGGTTGCAGTCCCAATGCCGGTCTGGCGCACTGCATATGAAACCGTGAGACGCGACTCGGTTGTGAATTCGCCGGCGAGATCCAAATCGACGGGCGCAAGGTCGATCGTGGATGGATCGGTCGCGAGCAACGCCGCGGGCTCGAAGGCGTATACGGCGCCGACCCCGGTGATTCCCTCGGCCCTGGACGCGGCAATCAGCAACTCTGCGCGACCGTCATCATCGACATCGCCCAGTTGCATCGCTCCGTAACCCGTGAGCCAGTCCTGTGCGCCTGCGCTCAAAACCTGCCAACACGGGTCCGTGGCCAGGTCGACCATGGTCCCAACACGTGCCGTGGGCACGATATGCAGCACTCCGCCGTCAGGACGTTGGTTGTCCACACCGGGGTCCAGGTACGAACCGCAAAGAATCTCAAAATCACCATCTTCATTGAGATCAAGGAACGCGCCATGGCTCAGAGCACCGTTCGGCGAAGCTCCGACGATCGTCTGTCGTGCGATCTGGCCGACATCGTGCACGGGCATCCAGTTCGACGAGCCGCGAACCACGTAACCGAGGCCGGATCCGTTCCGGTCGCCACCCGGGGCGTCCGCCAACGGAGCGAACAGCAACAGGTCGTCATAGTCGGCACCGCGCGCGCGAACGGTACAGCGCGCCATCAGGCGGTCACCCGCGTGGTCGCCGTAGATGATCACGGCAGCGTCGGTTCGCAGATCAACCTGGGCCGGCCAAAGAGCCCGGCCCCAAACAACGGCCACCTCGCCGGCGCCGGATCTGCTGTTCCCTGGACCGTCTGCGAACGGTGCGCTGATCACCACATCGGCAATGCTGTCGCCATTGAGGTCGCCGGATGCCGCGCAGCGACCGTTCAGTCCCGACGCGTAGCCGTCGCCGGAGTCTATCCCGACGATACGAATGCCCTGGTCGAGAAGGATCTCCGCGTTCGGCGTGCGACGCCCCAGGGCGATGTAGCAGGCGTTGACGTTGCTCCGCCCGTGATGTCGAGCGACGGCGCCACGATCAGGAGATCGTCGATCCCGTCGGCGTCGACATCCCCGGATGCCAAAGATGCACCCGCACGGCTGCCGGATGCGGCCAGGAGCGTGACGTCGTCGACGTCATTGATGCGGTGTGACCCGTTGAGCTGTATGGGGCCGAGAAGAACATAGCATTTGCTGACCCCATAGGCGCCGAGAACGAGATCGGATTTGCCGTCTCCGTTCCAGTCCGCAACGATGGCCGTCCCCAAGTGTGCGCGCGCAGCGGGGCCGGACAGAACGACACCCGCGGTGGAGAATCCCGCGGTGCGGCCCTCCTCCAGAGGGCCCTTCCAGATCGTCACCGTACCGGCTTCGGAAAGGCCGCCGGCGTCGGAATCCGGGGGCGGAGACAATGATTTCGGCGATGCCGTCACCGTCGAGATCGTGAACCACGATGTCATGTCCGACGACGCGCTGAGAAGCGTTGTCCGCAGCAATACGGCTCAGGTCGGCTGGTGGGTCGGCAAGACGCAGTACCGGGCATCCGTCCGCAGAGACGAGCCTAAGCCCGGTGCCGACTGCATAGTCGCCCGGAACGTCGCGTTGAAATTGCGTTGGCGAATCGGGGACATCGGTTGTCTGTGCATCTGCTGGTCCTACACCGAGCACGGCACACGCGATCATCGCAGCCAGGCCGTAGATTCTGGTTCTTTTCAATGTCCCCGCCCCTTTTGATGTTGGGTATCAGCGGCAGGCATTTTCGTCGCCGCGGATGACACGCCCTGCCCTCACTCCGATGACTAGCCTGGGTACTGTCGGCGGGTGGTCACGCATGTGACGCACCGTCCAATCCAGTCCGGTTCGAACCCACATGCATTCCTGCGTAGATTTTCGTCACACCATGGAACGGCGCACGACACCCATCACGCAGGCAAGTTGAGGCTACCGCGCGGTCACCGCCCGAGAGATGGGTCTCAATCTGCCCGCAGTCATGGGTTGGCCGGTTTGCTATTGGTGCATGCGGCCTATTAGAACAAGAGGACGCCGCAATAACTGGTGTCCATACCGAACGAGGAGACGATCATGTTCAGCAATTGGAACGTATCGCGTTGGGTCAACGAGCACCGGGCGCACCTGGTCATTTCCCTGGCGGCTATGCTGACCTTCGGGATCCTGGCCGGATGCTCCGAGATCTCACCGCTTGCCCCGCAGGCGGGGGGCAACGAATCGGTGCCCGAGTCACAGACTATTGTCAAGCCGACCCGACTCGATGACAGCGTGGAGCCGGAGATGGCAACCGGCCCGATGGATGAACCCGTGGCAGCGGACAAGGCCGGGCGCGTGTTGACGATGTACGCTACGCAGATGTATCGCCCCGATGGTCACTGGGCCAATGCGAATGGCGCTCTGGGCGCTCCGGTGGCCAACGACAACCAGAATGCCAACCTGTTCGCCTACAACGATGTAATGGGTTCGACGTACCTTCTGCGCGCCGAGTGGTTCAATGTGCCGGCCCTCTTGCCGCGTGAAGTCATCACCGGGGTCTATGTGGATGTCAATGCTCGCTACGACGCCGGCACCTCGGCCAATGCGATGAGGCTGTCCGCGGACTACATCGGGACCGACGGCCTCTACCACCGCGTGGCGCGGGACGCGACGTGGACCCAGACGACCTCGGATGACCTGTTTCGCTGGCGGATGGGTGGCGCGTACGGCTGGAACATCACCAGCCTGCGGCCGACCTGGACGATCAACGACGTGTGGATGATCGAACTCGGCGCACGCCGGTTCCCCAACAACGATTTCGCCGGAACGTCGCGGGCGCGGGTGAATGCGTTCAAGATCACGATTACGACCGCGATCCTGTAGGCAATCGAATGGCGCGGTCTCTACGGACCGTGCCGCGAGTGATAGCAAGCTGCCCGCCCCGATCGCAGGATCCGGGCGGGCAGCGTCTTTGTGGAAGGCCTCGATTCCGGCGCCGGCGGGAAGCCCGCTTGTCCGGACGCCGGCCTGACGAAAGCAGCTACCTCTGAACCACGATCTTTGCCGCCCGCTGCGCCGCCGCCGTGGACACGATCGCATGGTAGACGCCGCTGGCCACGGGCACCCCGGCATCGTCCTTGCCGTCCCAGGTCAGCACGGCATCGTTGCCCAGCAGCCCTCGCGCGATCTCCCGCACCAGATGGCCACGCAGGTCGTAGATCTTCACATGGGCCGGGTCGGAGCCGGGGACATCAACGTGCAGGGAAAAGGCGCCGCCGCCGGGGTTGGGGAAGGCCTGCACCCGAAACGCGGGGCTCGCGGCGTCTCCTTCGACGTGGGCGGCGACACCGCCATCCTTGTAGACCATCCCGGACACGGCGCTTTCGATCCGCAGCGATTCCTGCAGCGGCGTGCCGCCGGGACCCTGAAAGTTCCCCAGGATGAACGAATCGGGCCACAGCGCGGCAGCCGTCGCCGACCCGGAGAGGAGTCCCCAGAGTCCGGCCGAGCGGGCAGCGGCTTCGATGTAGACGTCGGCGGACATGCGGATCGTGACCTGGGTCTGGCCGATGCCAACGGCAACGGGTACCGTCCCGGAGGAGCTGAGGTAGGTCTCGGTGGGCGTCACGCTTTCCGACTCGACGGAGTCGGCGCCGGCCAGAACCAGATGGCCGTCCACGGAGCCCGTGATCGTGGCTTTGGCGAAGCCCCGTGTAACCTCCGGGTTGCCGAAGGACTCTGCAGCCACCAGACTCACGCCCAGGCTGTAAGGCAGTTCAACTGTCGTGATCTCGTTCGATAAGAACGTGACCACATCGCAGTATTCCAGAGTGCCCTTTGCCTGCCAGACGACTGGACCGCCGGGATCGCCCATCTGGAACGCGTACGCGGACGGACCGCCACGACCGTGCACGATCACCGGGAAGTAATCGCAGTTCACCGAGATTTCGGGGAGTGGTAGTGCACCCGCAAAGGCCGTTCTCAAGCACTTCCTGGACTTGACCGACGGCGCCCACGATGGTTGCGCCGAAGTCGAACGTGTAATTGCTACTGTTGACGCCGATGGGTATCGACACACCAAGGAAGCCCACCTCAACGCCGGCATCCTCGCAACGATCCAGTGCCCACAGGGCGGCGTTGATCGGGCCGGAAATCACGCCCAGGTTGTCGTAACCGATCCCGTACTTGACCGTGTGCTGGAACTGGACGGGCGAAAGCCCCTCGCATTGTGCCGTCGCCGTTGTCACGCTTCCGGCTCCGATGGTTGTCAACGCAACGGTGGAGACGACGACGAGAAACGCTTTCATGACACGTACTCCTTTGCGGCATGTGCCCGCGGCGAGTGCCGGTTGCTTGCGTCGGATTCCGCAACCCTGAGCGTATAAGCGAAAGTTTCCGCCGGAATCGGCAATTTCCGCGCGGCCTCTCGTAATCACTGAATAGCGGGCGTCCGTCGAGGCTTTGCGGCAGGTGAAAGGGGAGAGTCTATATGCAAAAAGCCGGCCGCGCCCAGGGTTGGCGCGGCCGGCCCGTTAGTCCAGAGGGATCGGCTACTCCCAGTCCACGTGCGCGGCCAGGCTTTTCATGATGCGGGTGTGGATCTGACGGCACGCCTCGTTCCGCAGGGAATCATCGGCATTCGCTGCCGACTTCATCTGCATGCCCGAATCGCCGCACTGGTCGGTATTGCCGTCTACCCAGTTCCCGACTTCGTGGATCCGTGTGCATTCAACGCTTTCCTCAAGCCCCGAGTCCGCACAGGCCGCTCCGCTCGTGGTGATGGTCATCTCACCGTCGACGACATACTGTTTGCGGTTGACGACGACCAGGGTGCCCGCGACGGCAAAGTTCATGTGGCAGGTTTCATCCCCCAATTGAAACTCGCAATCGATGACATAGGAATTTCCGGACCTTACGAGGGCGCACTCCTCGCCCACGGCAGGGATCCAATCCGACGGACAGACGAGATCAGTAAAGGTGTCCTCGGACGTAAGTTCGTCAGTTGTGCAATCATACTCCTTTGAGGAAACAGACCAGTGGCCGCTGTCGACGGGATCAGCGGACTTCGCCTGTTCGTCATGCTTGCTGCACCCACTACTAAGGCCGGCGCCTACGATGAGCAGGGCGATCATCAGAGATCTTGAACTGTTTGCCATGGTTGGGCTCCCATTTGCGAAACGAGTTAGCCGCGGACAAGGCGATTCCAGGTTGTCCTTGACGACTTTCCTGAAGCAGGCCTGGCGCGGGCGGCCATGTCCGGGGTGTGACGACGCCCGGGCTCTTGGTGTTCTCTGTCGGAGCACGCCCGCAGGTGTGACAGTTGCATGTTCAGTCTGGGGTGTTGACAGGCCGCCGGCCGTACGAGGTGTCTCCGGACCCCGGGCCGGGCCAGCGAGGCATTGCCGGGTTGGGTTGCTCCTGCGGACGTCCATTCCTGCTTGACGACGTGACGAGGCCACGGGATCGTTGCCTGCCGTGCCGATGGGTGAGGTGCTTATAGCCTGGGCCCCGGTACAGGAGGCCCTGGCGATAACGAGCAGCGATCCCGAGGTGATCCATGTCTTTACGCAACTTCCCGACTACACCCATTGCGACTGCATTGCTGGCGATCCTGATCGCCGTGCTGGTGCCGTCGGCGCACGCGGCCGAGGCGGCGTCCGCCACGCTCGGCATCGGCGACAACGCCCCGGCCCTCGAAGTCGAGGCCTGGCTCAAGGGCGAACCGGTTCCGCAGTTCCTGCGCGGGCGTGCCTACATCGTCGAGTTCTGGGCCACCTGGTGCATGCCGTGCGTCTACGGCATGCCGCACCTGACCGAGATGCAGTCGCGATGGGCGGATCGCGTCACGGTGATCGGGGTCGACGTGTTCGATGGCAATGCCGACGCAGCGGACAGCGTCACGACACGGGAACGGGTCGCGGCGTTCGTCGCCGCGCGGGACTCGGTGATCGGCTATCGCATCGCCTTCGACGGCGAGTCGCAGAAGGCTGCCGCCAGCTGGCTGCGGGCGGCGGGCCTGAACACGATTCCGTCGGCGGTCCTTGTCGATGGCGAGGGGCGCATCGCGCACATCGGCAACCCGGCGCAAGCCGCGTTCGAGCAGGCGGTGCAGGCGGTGCTCGACGGGAGCCACGACCTGGCCGCGGCGCGCGTGGCGTACGAGGCGGAACGTGAGCAGGCCAAGGCCCGGGCCAGCGCCCGCAAGGCGGCCTCGCTGCGGCTCGACGCCGAGGTGGCGAACGCACTGCCGCACATCAGGGCCGGCCGGAACGCCGATGGTGCGGCCGTGCTCGACACCCTCGACGGCGTGTTCGACGCGCTGGGCCCGACGGCGCGCGACCAGGCCAAGGTGGCCGCTTGCCGGACGCTGTATGCCGCCGGCGAGGTGGCCGTGGCCGACGCCTACGTCGACCATCTGCTGGCTGCCGATGCGATGGCTTCGGGCCTGGAGCTGAACGAGATCGCGTGGATCATGATCAACCCCGATGCGCCGGTGGCGGGCGCTGACCCGCGGCGCGCGTTGCGCTGCGCGGAGCGCGCGCTGGCCATCCTCGAGCCCGACCTGCAGATGTATCGCACCATCATCATGGAAGTGCAGGCCCGCAGCCTGTGGCAATCCGGCGAACGCGAACGCGCCGTGGCGGTGCTGACCGAGGCTGTGGCGATCGAGACGAACGAGAGGTTGCGGGCCGGGTTGCAGGAGTTGCTGGCGGGTTATACGCGGTAGGGTGGGGGCGCAGGGAGTTCATGGATAGGCGCCAAGTCCACATCAGCCGCTTCCTCAGCTACGTCCTGCGTCACCGCCCGGCGCGTGGGTGTCCGGTGCGGGACTCCGGTCGTCCTGCGCGTGCCGTCAGGGGCGATGTGCCGCGCGGGTGTCGCGTTCTTCGTTGCGGCGAACGAGGTTTGGCTTACCGGGCGGGTGGGGGCGGAGTATATTGAAGAGCTGAGAGCAGGGCTGCGCTTCATGAAGTGCTAGCTGCTGTTGCGCGGATATTGGAGACGAAGGAGGCGGGAACATGGCCAGACCGTTGATTCAGCCCCGTTGCAATGGCGCCCGGGCATTGTTGTGCGCAGGGGCGTGGCTAGCCGTGATGGGGTTCGCCGGACTTGCGCCGGCGCAAGTGAACTCGGCACCCGCCGCCGCCACGCAAACTGCCGCCGCCACCACCGCCCAATCCTTCGCCAACGCCGTCGTCGCCCGCGATGGCGCCGCGGCGCGCGCCCTCGGCGACGCCAAGCTCGCCGCCGCCATGACCGACGCGACCATCAGCCAGATCATGGCTGCGGTGACCGCGCAGGTCGGCGCCGTCACCGGCACCGACGCTGCCTGGCTGGAGACCGCCGAGAGCGGTTTCACCCACCATCGCGTCGCGCTGCGCGGCGAGAAGGGCATCCTCGACTTCCAGGTCGTTGTCGACGGCAGTGGGCACGTGGCCGGGTTGTGGCTGAAGCCGCACCAGGCGGCGCCGGGCAAGGTGGAAGCGCCGGCCAAGGACGAAGGCCCCCAGCCGCGCCAGGTTGAAGTGAGCGTCGGCCCCGCCGACAGCGCGCTGCCCGGCACGCTGACCCTCCCCGACGGTGACGGCCCGTTCCCCGTCGTGGTCCTTGTGCACGGCAGCGGACCCAGTGATCGCGACGGCAACGTCTCAGGCAATCGCCCCTACCGCGACATTGCGCACGGCTTGGCGACGAAAGGCGTCGCCACGCTGCGTTACGACAAGCGCAGCTTCGCGAACCCGGGCTCGCTGATGGCCCACGGCGCGGCGATGACGGTGCAGCACGAGTCCATCGACGACGCCGTGGCCGCGGTGGCGCTGCTGCGCACGCGGCCGGAGATCGACCCCGCGCGCGTCTACGTGCTGGGGCATTCGCTGGGCGGCATGGTGGCGCCGCGCATTGCCGGGCAGGCCAAGGCCGACGGCATGATCATCCTGGCCGGGGCCACGCGGCCGCTGCCCGAGGTGGTGCTCGAGCAGGTGCGGTACATTGCCGCCGTCGACGACGTCCTGACGATGGACGAGGTGATCGAAAACGAGCGCATGGCGGAGTCCGTGAAGCGTTACCGTGAGGCGCCGGCCGGTACGGGCACCTTCATGGGCCTGCCCGCCGGCTACCTGGCCGACCTCGAGGCGCACGACGCCCCGGCCGAGGCGGCCGCCCTCGACATCCCCGTGCTCGTGCTCCAGGGAGCCCGCGACTACCAGGTCACCATGGAAGACCTCCGGCGCTGGCAGGCCGCCCTGCCCCCGGCCCGCGCACCTGTTATAAGGTGTACGGCGACCTCGACCACCTGATGCGCCAGGGCGAAGGCAAATCAAAGCCCGCCGACTACACGACCCCCAAACCCGTGGCCCCCATGGTCATCGAGGACATCGCCCGTTTCATCCAACAAGGATGCGCCACCCCCAGACGTTGACCAAAAGAAGCGCCGGGTGGACAACCCCACCCCCAAGCCTAAATTACCAGCGATGTCGTCACGTAGCCGACCCAAGGCCGTGAGGTGGTGGTCCAGTTCCGGTGGGGGACTGGACTAATCCGCAGGAGCGAAGCGACGAGGACTGTCCAGCCCCCCACCGGAACTGGACCACCACCACCCCGACGACCTTAGGCCGGCCCATGCTGACGATCTCAGACGCCCATTTCGACTTCGGAAGAGAGCGCATCCTCAGGGGCGCTTCCTTCGCCGTCTACTCCGGCCAGAAATGCGCCCTGGTGGGCCCCAACGGCGCCGGCAAGACCACCCTGCTGAACATCCTGGCCGGCGAGATCGCGCTGCAGGGCGGCTCGCGGTCGCTGATCGGCGGCACGCAGCTGAAGTACCTCAGGCAGGAGACCACGCTGGAGGTGGGCGCGCACGGCGGGCCCGGGCGCGTGGTCGATGCGGTGGCCGATGCGGCGTTCGCCCGCGAGCGGCAGCTCGAGCGCGAGCTGGCCGATGTCTCGGCGCGCCTGGCGGCGCCGCACGACGAGGCGGCGCAGCACCAGTACATCCGCGAGCAGGGCCGGCTGCAGGAGGAGTTCGATCGGCGGGGCGGCTACACCATGCAGGCGCGGCTCGAGGCGGCGCTCAGCGGCGTGGGCCTGCCGCGCTCGACCTGGCAGTTGTCGCCCGAGCGGCTCAGCGGCGGTGAGCGGCGACGCGCTGCACTGGCGTCCGTGCTGCTGAGCGGCGCCGACCTGCTGCTGCTGGACGAGCCCACCAACCATCTCGACCTCGAGTCCTGCGAGTGGCTCGAGAACTTCCTGGCGCAGTGCCGCGGGGCCGCGATCATCGTCTCGCACGATCGCTGGTTCCTGGATCGCGCCACCACGCGCACGCTGCACCTGAACCGCGGCCGCATCGACAGCTACAGCGGCAACTACTCGTTCTTCGACGAGCAGAGCCTGCTGCGCTGGCAGCAGGACGAAGCGGCCTGGCAGCGGCAGCAGGCGAAGATCCGCCAGACCGAGGACTACATCCGGCGCAACCTGGAAGGCCAGAACACGAAGCAGGCCCAGGGCAGGCGCAAGCTGCTGGACCGCGAAGAGAGGCTCGAGCGACCCTCGACCGAGCCGGGGCTGTTCCGCTTCGCGCTGAAGTCGCAACGCCAGAGCGGCGGCACGGTGCTCGAGATGCGCGGGCTGGGCAAGGGCTTCGGCGGGCGCATGCTGGTGCGGGGGCTCGACCTGCACGTGTCGAAGGGCGAGCGGCTGGGCATCATCGGGCCCAACGGGTGCGGCAAGTCGACGCTGCTCAAGCTGCTGTCGGGCAAGCAGGTGCCGGACGAGGGCCGCGTGGTGGTGGGGCACAACGTCGACCTTGGCTATTATGACCAGGAGCTGTCGGGCGTCTCGGACCACAACACGGTGATCGCCGAGATCGGTTCGGTGGATCCCGCCGCGACGCTGGGCGAGCTGCGCAGTTTCCTGGCCGCATTCGGCTACGGCGAGGACCTGTACGACCGGCCGGTGGGGCAGCTTTCGGGCGGTGAGCGCGGGCGGCTGGCCCTGCTGCGCCTGATCAAGGAAGGGCACAACACGCTGCTGCTCGACGAGCCCACGAACCATCTGGATGTGCGCAGCCGCGAATCGCTGGAAGCCGCCCTGCGGGACTACGACGGCACGCTGATCGTGGTCTCGCACGACCGGCGCTTCCTCGACAAGGTGGTGCACAAGCTGCTCGTGTTCCCGCCGCTCGATGCGGACGGGCTGCCCACCGGCGTGGTGACGCTGTTCGACGGCGGCTGGGCCGAATGGGTGAAGGACCGCGCGGGGCGCACGCAGACCGCTTCGCTGGCGCCGGCGGGCGCGGGTGCGGGCGCCACGGCGACCGCGAAGGCGACTGCGGCCGCGGCGCCGATGGCCGACGCGGACACCGGCAAGGGCGGCCTGAGCAAGAATGAGCAGAAACGCCGCCGGCAGTGGATCGCCCAGGCGGAGGAGGCCATCCTGGCGCTCGAGGCGGAAAAAGAGACCTGTTTCGCGCTGATGGCCGCGCCCGACACCGGCAGCGAGCAGCGCGCGCAGGCGGGGCGGCGCATCATCGAAGTGGAGGCCGCGCTGCAGAAGCACCTGGCCGACTGGGAACAATGGCACCTCGAGATCGAGGGCTGAGAAGGATCGCGGACAGCTATGGGAACACGTCAAGACGAACAGGCCGGATTCAGCACCGAACGGCCGCGCGAGCGGGCGGTCATCGTCGGGGTCAACCTGCCGGACGCCTGGCTGGGCGGCAAGGGCGGCCAGGCCGACCTGCCCGAGCTGGCGCAGCTGGCCGACACGGCCGGCGCCGATGTGGTGGGGCGCATCGAGCAGACGCGGCCCAAGCCGGAGTCGGCCACGTTCGTGGGCTCGGGCAAGCTGGCCGAGCTGAAGGAGATGGTGGTCGAGCGCGAGGCCACGCTGGTCATCTTCGACAACGACCTTTCGCCGGCGCAGGGGCGCAACCTCGAGAAGCACCTCGAGGTCAACATCCTCGACCGCACCGAGCTCATCCTCGACATCTTCGCCAAGCACGCCAGCACGCGGCAGTCGCGCCTGCAGGTCGAGCTGGCGCAGCTGCAATACCTGCTGCCGCGCCTGACCCGGCTGTGGTCGCACCTGGAGCGGCAGGCCGGCGGCATCGGCACGCGCGGCCCGGGCGAGACGCAGCTGGAGACGGACCGCCGGCTGCTGGGGCGGCGCATCGCGCAGCTGCGCACCGAGCTGAAGGAAATCGAGTCGACGCGGCGCACCCAGACCGCCTCGCGCGAGGACGTGTTCAAGGCGGCGCTGGTCGGCTACACCAACGCCGGCAAGTCGACGCTGATGAACGCCATCACGCAGGCCGACGTGTACGTGAAGAACCAGCTGTTCGCCACGCTCGACGCGACCACGCGCCGCGTCGACGTGGACGAGCGGCGGCGGTTCCTGTTGACCGACACGGTGGGCTTCATCCGCAAGCTGCCGCACAACCTGGTCGAGAGCTTCAAGGCCACGCTGCAGGAGGTGCGCGAGGCCGACCTGCTCGTGCACGTGGTCGACGCCGGCGCGGAGGATCCCGACCACCAGATCGCCTCGGTGGAGAAGGTGCTGAAGGAGCTGGCCCCGCGCGACGCGAAGGGCAAGCCCGCCGACACCCTCGACAAGCCCACGCTGATGGTCTTCAACAAGATCGACCTGGTCGACGCCGAGCTGTTCGCCAACCGCTACCGCCGGCAGTACCCCGAGGCGCTGTTCGTCTCGGGCACCGACCCGGCCGGGGGCGCCGCCGTGCGCGACGCCATCCTCGAGCGGCGCCTGGGCGGCGAGATGATTCGCACCGTGCGCCTGCCGCTCACGCAACTGGCGGCCCTCAGTTCGTTCCACCGCACGCAGTCGCTCCTGGAGCAGGTATTCGAGGGCGATTCGTGCCTGGCCACCCTGCGCCTGTCGACCATCGAACTGAATCGCCTGGTTTCGCGTGAGGGCGCCGTCCTGATCGAAGACTAAAGATATCCGCCTGCCCGCCAGTGGCCCCGGATCGGGGCACACCCCTTGCAGAAAATTGCTGAGGATTCGCAAGATCCGGCCGATAGAGGTTCGGGGGAAGCCTCTGCCGTGGGCACACGGTGGGTTGTTCCGGTATCGGCGGGAATCCCGCGAGGGAAGGGCGTATATATGAAACGCGAACAGCGACAAGGATTTACGCTCGTCGAGATGATGCTCGTCATTTCGCTCGTGGGCGTGCTGGCGGCCATGTCGGCTCCGCCGTTCTTCCGCTACCTGGCTTCGAACAAGCTGGCCACGCAGGCGGATCGCATGGTCGCCGACCTGCAATACGCACGGTCGCTGTCGGTCTCGAACTCCCAGATCCTGCGCTTCTCGACCACCGAGACGGGCTACACGCTGACCAACCCGGTGTCGGGCGTCGTGATCCGCGACAGCAACTTCGGCGCGGGACTGGGCCTCGCCACGGCGCAGACGGCGGACTTCTTCCCCTGGGGGATGGCCGATCCTGTCGTCTTCACGCTGACCAACCACGCCGGCACCAGGCAGATCTCGGTACTGCCCACCGGCCTGGTGGAGGTGAACTGAACCATGTTGCGCAAGCTTTGGCAGTTGAGCCGGATGCCGGCGGCGAAGGTCGCCCGCGACGGCTTCTCGCTGGTCGAGATCCTGATGGTCCTGATGATCCTGACGGTGGGCGTGCTGCCCATCGCCCTGATCCAGCATCGCGCGCGACAGGAAGTCACCGAGGCCGACCACCACACCCAGGCGATCGCGGTGGCGCAATCGCAGCTCGAGCGCATCAAGGCGCTCGGCTTCGGGAACATCGTCGGCGAGAACGGCCAGGTAGGACCGGTGACCTGGGTGGCGCAGGTCAACAACGTCGGCTTCGGACTCGACCGCGTGACGGTGACGACGACGTGGCGGAACAAGGCCGACATCGAAACGATGACAATCTCGGGCCTGGTCTCGATGCGCTAGCCGCGCGGACGAGGGAGAAGGCATGAACATCGAAAAGGAACACCACGTGCGTGGACGCTCCGGCATGACGCTGGTCGAGCTGATGATCTCGCTGGTCATCTTCGGCGTGGTCATCGCTGTGGTCTTCGGCTTCCTGACGGAATCCAGGCGCAGCTATACGGCCACGCGGCAGAAGGCCCAGTACCAGCAGGGTCTGCGCGCGGTGATGTCGCTGGTCACGCGCGAGGTGCGCTCGGCCGGCTGCGACCCGGAGGACGCGGGCTTCGAGCGCTTCTCGACCGCTTCGGCGACGCAGGTTCGTTTCCGGATGGACCTGAACGGCGACGCCGACGTGACCGACAACGCTCCGGACGAGGACGTCACCTACGCGTTCGACGCAGGCGCCGGCACGCTTTCGCGCGACATCGGCGGTGGCCCCGTCGTGATCCTGCGGGACCTGGCCAACGTGACGTTCGACTACTTCGACGAAGACGGCAACCTGCTGACAGCGTTCCCGCTGAACGCGACCGACCGCTCGGCCATCCGCGCGGTCACCTTGACGATGTCGGGAGAGACGGACAAGCACGAGCCGGTGGACTACAGCACGCGCATCGTGGTGCGCAACAATTGACACGCCCTGTCCGGGAGCATGTGATGAAGAACCAGATGACCACCGATACCCAGAGCCGGAGCGCCGGAACCGTGCGCGTCGACCGCGAGGGCTTTGCCATGGTCACCGCCCTGCTGGTGGTGCTGGTGCTGAGCGTTCTGGCTGTCGGCGCAACGTGGCTGGCCTCGTCAGAGAAGAAGACGACCGTTGCCGAGGCGCTGCACGTGCGCTCGGTGTTCGCGGCCGACGCCGGCAGCGAGGCGGGCATCAACTTCATCCGCAACTCGGAGTCGCCGCCCATGCGAACCCACAGCGTGGATGAAACCGCGATCGAAGGAACCCAGACCTACAGTTTCGACGCCGCGTTCGACGGTCGGGAGATCCGACCCGGATGGGGCGATGACTATTTCGACTACGACTACCGCATCGCCGCGCTGGGAGAGGCCGGTCGTTCCGGCCAGAGCGGCGTCGCCGTCGTTGTCGCGCGACTGTACAAGAAGGGCTACCGGTAGTCGATGGCCGGTGTCCCTGCGCAGGGAAGAGTGTTTCGGAGTGAGGGAAATCGTCCGGGGGAAATGAACAAGTCCGGTGCGCCGGCAAAGGAAGCGATCATGAAGGCGAACGACAGTCACCCGAACGCACCGGCGGTACTCCTGCTGGCTTCGTTCATGATGCTGCTGCCGGCGCTCGCCCCGGCGCAGACCTGCGAGGTTCCGCTGTTCGTGCAACAGGGATCGGCCGGCGCCTCGGTGATGATCCTGGCGGACAACTCGGGATCGATGAACGAGATCGTCTACAGCACGGCGTACAACGCGAGTACGGCCTGGAGCGGCAACTTCACCCGCACCTCGACCTATTCGGTGAGTACCTCGGGCAACAAGACGCCGCGAAGCTTCAACAAGTACTGGCCCAGCACGCCCAGCGTGTACCTGGTCACCTCCGCCAACGGCGAGTCGGCCGACTATAGCGGCAACTACCTGAACTGGCTGTTCTTCCACGCGACCGTGGCGCAGAGGACGACGATTCCGCTCGTCACGCGCATCATGGCCCTGCAGAACGTGCTGACGCAGATCGTCAATCGGTCCTCAGGCCTTGATTTCGGACTGACCGTCTTCAACGGCGGCAGCGGCGGCACCATCGTGGCCGATTGCGGCGCTGATGCGGCGACGCTGACCTCGCGCATCGCGGGTATCCGGGCCGACGCCTGGACGCCGCTGGGTGAGACCATGGAGGACATCCTCGACTACTTCAAGCGGACCGATGACCGTGCGCCCATCACCAGTCCGTGCCAGACGAACTTCGTGCTGGTGGTCACCGACGGTCTGCCGACCATGGACCTCGACGTGAGCAACTACCTGCGCAACGCCGACGGCGATACGGATGATCCGACCACCTGTACGACCCTGGGCGCTCCGTACCCGGACTCGTACGACTGCACGGACTACATCGACGACATCGCCTACTACATGGCCAACACCGACCTGCGCACCGACATGGAAGGCGTGCAGACGGTCAACACCTACACGATCGGGTTCAACGTCGACGGCGCGCTGCTGTCGGAGACCGCGACGGACGGCCATGGCCTGTACTTCTCGGCGACGAACGCGGTGGACCTGTTCCTGAGCATCGAGTTCGCGCTCCAGGACATCATGCGGCGCATCTCCTCGGGTTCGGCCGTGGCCGTCGTTTCGACCGAGCGCGGCACCGACGACAAGCTGTACCGCGGCAAGTTCATGCCCGTGGACTGGACCGGCTACCTGGAATGCTACGAACTGCCCTACGCGGACGGCGACGCTCCGCTGTGGGAGGCTGGTCAGTTGCTTGCGGCGAGGTCGCCGGGCGACCGGTCGATCTTCACCGTGGTCAGCGATCACGAGTTCGATTTCACGGCCGGCAACGCCTCGAACCTGGCGTCGGCGCTCGGCGCCGCCGATGACGTGGTCGCGGCCGACCTGATCAACTGGGGCCGCGGTGAGGTCGTAACCGGGCTCCGCAGCCGCGACGGCTGGATCCTGGGCCCCATCGTCCACTCCACGCCCGTGGTGGTGGGACCGCCGGCGGACTTCGTGATGTCGGAGAGCTATCTCGAGTTCTACGAAACCTACGAGGCCCGTCAGCGCATGGTCTATGTGGGCGCCAACGACGGTATGCTGCATGCGTTCGACGCGGCCAGCGGGCGCGAGGAGTGGGCCTTCGTGCCGGAGTTCGCCCTGCCGGCCTTCGAGATCATGGCTGACAGCAACTACTGCCACAAGTATTCGCTGGACCAGACCGTCAGCGTCGGCGACGTGATGCTGAACGGCACCTGGAGGACGGTGCTTCTGTCGGGCGGGCGCGAGGGCGGCGACAGCATCTTCGCGCTGGACGTGACGCGTCCGCTGAGCCCCGAGTTCCTGTGGCAGACGCGCCTGCCGGACGGCATGCGCTTCAATTCGGATGTCGAGATCACCTCGATCGGCGGCGAAGCCGTGGCCCTGGTCAGCAGCGGCCTGGACAGCACTACGTGCGCGGCGTCGATGTACGGGTACGCGGTGGAGGACGGCGAACTCCTGGGTTCGGTCCTCTTGAGCTCGAACCCCGCGGCGCCACGGAACAAGGCCAGCCGCCCCGCGGCGATCGACCTGGACCTGGATGACAGCACGGACCTGGTCTATGTGGCCGACATGCTGGGCGAGATCCATCGCTTCGAAACGAATGGTTCGGCCGACCCCGACTCCTGGTCGCACACGGAGCTCTACAACGGCACGCAGGAGATCACGGCTGACGTGACGACGGCGTACGGTCTCAATGGCACGGTCTATGTCTACGTCGGCACCGGCGCCTACCTGACGCCGGATGACCTGCGCACGACGAACCTGAACGATTTCCTGTGCGTGATCGATCGCCACGACCGCTCCACGGTGAACAAGAGCGACCTGGTGAACCAGACCTCGACGGTCCACGACATGGGCGGCGCCGACGGGTGGTACTACTCGCTGCGCTCGGCCGACGGCCTGCGCGTGGTGGAACAGGCGGTCGTCGTCGCCAAGACCGTGATCTTCACCGCGTTCGCGCCGGCCGAGGAGACCTGCGTGGCCGGCGGCACGTCCTACCTGTACCAGATGAAGTACGACGACGGCGGCCAGACCGAGGACCAGGAATCGCCGTCGGACCGCGAGACCGAGCTGGGCGGCGGCGTGGCATCGCACCCGGTGGTGGACCTGGCTTCGGGCACCGTCGTGGTGCAGTCCAGCGACGCCAGCATCACGATCGCGCCCATCGCGGCGCCCATCGAGCGGATGAACGTGCGCTCGTGGCAGGAGAACTACGATCACGTCACGGCGCCGGAACCGGCCCAGGTCCAGTAATTCGACGGCGGGCGCGGCCGCTGGTCGCGCCAGGCGAAAGGCGGAGTCATGAAACGCACCATCGCACCGGTCGTCCTCCTCGCATTGATCCTGGCGACCGCGCCGGGACACGAGGCCCAGGGCGGCGTGTTCAGGAAGAAGGACCGGAGCGCCGGCAAGGCGCCCATCACACGCATCGAGATGCCCGAAGGATCACGTGATTCGCGGCGGTTCGACCGCTATCCGGAGATGACCTTCGCCCAGGGTGTCCTCCGCCGGGGTGCGTTCTCCGGTTGGAAGCTTGACGGCGCCGAGCTGTCCCTGCGCGAAGACTGCGTGATGACGGAGCAGGGCGTGCCGCTGAGCGTGCTCGAGGAAGGGCGGACTGCGGTCGTCACGGGCGCCTGGAAGGACGGCGTTCTGGTGGCCTACGGCGTCGCGGTACAGCCGGTCTTCGACGCGGCCGTGCCGAACCCCGAGGTGAAGATCAAGCCCAGCGACTCGGATCCCTCGGTCGGCGAAGTGATCTCGAAGCCCTATTGAGGCGCGGCCTCAGGGGAACCTGCGGGAGCGGTCGCGACAGCGGCCGCTCCCGCTGTCTGCAGGGGTGTCAGCAGGTGCAGTCGCACGATCTCGTTATCGTCGGGCTTGCCGGCGCGGCGGCCGGCGCTGAACGGGTAGTTGTTGTCGTTGGCGACGAGCAGGGTGGACGAGTCCAGCAGCAGCACGCACTCGGGCGTGACGAAGGGCAGCGTGAAGTTGCGGCCCAGGCCGATCGCGCCGCGCTCGTGATCGGTAACGCCGCGTTCGTCGTCGATCGAGAGCAGGTCGCAGACCAGCGTCTTGACCAGGTAGCCCGTCTCGTCCAGTTGGCCCGGCACCACGCGATACACGCGCTTGATGAGCGCCTGGCGCCCTTCGCCCGGGTCGCGCTCGAGCACCAGCAGGCCGCCGGTGCCGTCGCTGTCCAGCGATGAAAGCGAGACGTTCGCCGCCGAGGCGCGGTAGAACCAGCACTGGTCCGTGAAGTTGCGCCGCGCCGGGTCGAACTCCAGCAGCAGGCGCCGCGTGCCGTCCGGATCGTCGAGCAGGCCCTTCTCGATGACGGCGTAAAGCCTGTCGCCGGCGGCCGAGCGCGCCAGCCCCTCGATGCCGCCGCTGCGCGGCAGGTTCGCCAGGTCGCGCCGCGAGGCGTCGTTGCGCAGCGCGCGGAAGTCGGGATGGTCGGGCGTGCGCAGGTACGGCGAGCCGCGCGCGAACGCGCGCATTGCCACCGGCATGGGCACCAGCGCCGGCTTGTCGAGCACCACGCCGCGCGCGTCGACCGGCACCAGCGAAGGTCCGAACTCGTCGGCGATCCAGAAGGTGCCGTCGTCCATCGCCACCATGGCCTCGGGGTCCAGGTCGGCGCCGGACAGGCGGCGGCCCTCGTGCAGCCGCTTGTCGCCGGCCAGGGGGAAGGGCAGCAGCCGGTCGGGGTCGCTCAATTCGACGGTCCCGGTGACGGTGACCGCGCCCGTGACCCAATCGGGCCGCAGCCGGTACCAGCGCAGCGGGCTGTCGGCGCTGTTCGCCAGCGTGCCGAGGCCGTTGTCCTGCAGGGCGATGAGTTCCTCGCCGTCGCGCAGCAGCGAACTGAATCCCTGCACCGGCACCTGCGCCAGCGGCAGCCGGCGCCCGTTGACGGTCGTGTCGAGCGCGGCACCCACCGGGCCTTCGCCGGCAAACGTGTCGGCCGGCAGCACCACGCGACCGTCGAGCCAGGCCAGCGGCTTGCCGGCCGGCTTGGCGCCGTCGCGACTGCAACCGCAACCCAGCAGCAGGACACCGGTGAGCATGACGGCGCCGAACACGGCGCGACGCAGGCTGAAGCTGGTCATGGGGCTCCCGCGGGGATCGGTGAGGTGAACGCGAACGCCGCAAATGTAGCACAACGGTGCCGATAGTCACGCGCAGGCTGGCGGGAGCGGAGGCCGGATGCGCTACCGGAAGAGTGCCTGCACCGAGCCCCAGGAAGTGGTCTCGGTGGCCACGGGCGCGCGCCCGAGCAGCTCGTCGAGCATGCCGATGATGATGTCGCGCTCGTAGAACACGTGGCCGTAGCGCAACACCATGTCGCGGTCGATGATGGCGTTGTAGGGCAGGCCGCCGGCGTAGGGGAAGCGCGAGAACACGTTCCAGTTGGGCGCCATCAGCACGCGGTAGGTCACGCCCTGGCTGGCGATCCAGGGCAGCACCACGGCCAGCTGTTCCTGCAGGTCGATCGACAGCACCGTCACGCCGTCCTCACGGTAGGCCTGCCAGATGTCGTGCTCAAGGCTCTGCGCCTCTTCATTGCAGCCCGGGCACCAGGTCGCGAAGAAGTTGATCACGATGATGTCGCCGGCGAAGTCGTACAGCGAGACGGGCACACCGTTGACGTCGAGCAGCGTGAAATCGTCCATGACATCGCCCACATAGTTGCTGGCGCCGGCCGGCGTCACGGCGAGTGCCGCGGCCAGCCCCACGGCCAGGCACAGCGCGGCGCTTCGCAGGCGCTTCAGTTGGCAATTCACGGGTCGATTCACGCGCATGGTCGCCGCTCCGGGTCCGGTGTCCGCCGCGGGAAACGGCGGGACCACCTATCGCACCAACGGGATTTTCCAGACAATACTACAAAACTTCGCGATTGTCGCCCTATTCGCGCGCATCCGGAGACAAAATCAGCAGGGCCGGCGGTGCGTCTGTGCCGATGTGCCCGCGCGTGGCGGCCACCAGGGCCCGCAGGTCGAGCCCCAGACCGAGGACACCGCCCCATTCCGCATGGGCCGCCGCATGCTCCACAAGTCTTTTAGCACCAACAGGTTGCCCGCATTCGACCTTCAAATGAGATGCGGCGCACTGGATGACGGCCTGCAACGCGTGCCCGGCCATGGTCCCCAGCCCGGCGGCATGCCAGAGGTTTTCCAGCACCTCGTGGCACTCCCACCAGTAGCCCGCGTTGAACAGGTCCAGGCCGTAGAGGTACTCGTCGCAGGTGCGCCAATCGGCCTGGTTGAGGTCGGGCACGGGCGCCGGCGGACGGCCGTACGAATGGCCTGCCGGATCGCGGGTCGGATGCGGGGTGCGCCCGGGAACATGGCGGTAGTCCGGCAGCGGGCGTGAGGTGTATCTTGCCGGCGTCGTGTCGCCCATGATATCCGTGGCCGCCTTCGCCCGAGGCGCTGCGGCCGTTGTTTCAACCGTGAACGTGCGGAAGCGGGGCCCATGATACTGCCGGGCGGGCGAACCAACAACTGCGCCCACAGGGGCGCGTCGGGACAGGCGCCGGAAAACACCCTGGGGGCACTCGAGCGCGCGATCGAGCTGGGCGCCGACATGGCCGAGATCGACCTGCGCCTGACGGCTGACGGCCGCCTGGCCGTGATCCACGATGCCACGTGTGAGCGCACCACCAACGGCAGCGGCCCGGTCGCCGCGCTGACGATGCACGAGCTGGCGAGCCTCGACGCCGGCTCGTGGTTCGGCCCCGAGTGGGGCGACCAGCACGTGCCCGAGCTGGGGCAGGTGCTGGACCTGGCGCGCGGCAGGCTGATGCTGAACCTGGAACTGAAGCCCGACGCCCGCTCCGAGGCCATGCTCGACGAACTGCTGCGCCAGGTGGCCCTCCACGACTTCGCGGCGCACTGCGTCGTGACCAGCTTCGACGCCGACCTGATCGACGAACTGAAGCAGCGGGCGCCTGCCCAGGTGGCCGGCTATATTTTCGGGAGTGGTGAACTGCCGGGCTGGTCGTTCAGCGCGAAGGTCGACGTGCTCAGCGTCGAGCAGTCGCTGGTCGATGCGGCCTTCTGCGAGTTCGCGGCGGCGGCCGACAAGATGGTGCACGTGTGGACGGTGGACGAGCCGGCCGCGATGCGACACTTCGCCGGTCTGGGCGTCGACGCCGTGATCACGAATCACCCGGAGCGGTTCCCGAAGCTCGTCGCCTGAGCGGGCCCGGCCGCTCCTTCACGCCGCTTCCCTGGAGATCGACACATGTCCGTGCCGAAACAAGACGCATCCGCCGACGGCGGGCTGCTGAAGCCGCTCCGCGACTTCCTGCGCCTGGAAGCGGCCGGCGGCATGGTGCTCATGGCCGCCGCCGTCCTGGCCATGATCATCGCCAATTCCCCGCTCGCGCCCTGGTACAATCGCCTGCTCGAGCTGCCATTCGTCGTGAAGCTCGGCGACTTCGGCGTCGGCAAGCCCCTGCTGCTGTGGATCAACGACGGCCTGATGGCCGTGTTCTTCTTCCTGGTCGGCATGGAGCTGAAGCGCGAGATCGTCGAGGGCCACCTGTCGAGCCTGCGGCGGGCGAGCCTGCCCGCCTTCGCCGCCATCGGCGGCATGGCGGCGCCTGCGCTCATCTACGTCGCCTTCAACCGCGGCGACCCCGGCGCCCTGAGGGGCTGGGCCATCCCGACGGCGACGGACATCGCGTTCGCCCTCGGCGTGCTGTCGCTCCTGGGCCCGCGCGTGCCGACGGCGCTGAAGGCCTTCCTGCTGAGCGTCGCCATCTTCGACGACCTGGGCGCCATCATCGTGATCGCGCTGTTCTACACCGCGAAACTCTCGATGACATCGCTGCTGATTGCGGCGGCGCTCATCGTCGTCCTGTTCGTGCTCCATCGCCGCGGCGTGATGCGCCCTGCCGCCTACATCCTGGTCGGCATCCCCCTGTGGGTGGCGGTGCTGAAGTCGGGCGTGCATGCGACCCTGACGGGTGTCGTGGTGGCCATGTTCATCCCGCTGCGGCCGAAGCCGCACGCATCGCTGCTGCGCGACCTCGAGCACTCGCTGCATCCGTGGGTGGCCTTCGGCGTGCTGCCGATCTTCGCGTTCGCCAACGCGGGCGTCTCGCTGGCCGGGCTTTCGCCGGCCGATGCGCTGCACCCGGTGCCGCTGGGCATCGTGAGCGGCCTGTTCCTGGGCAAGCAGGCCGGGATCATGGCGCTGTGCTGGCTGGCGACGCGGTTACGCCTGGCCACGCTGCCCGACGGCGTGAACTGGCGCCAGCTCTACGGCGTGGCGCTGCTGTGCGGCATCGGCTTCACGATGAGCCTGTTCATCGCCTCGCTGGCCTTTGAGCAGGGCGGCGATGCGGCATATCTCGGCCTCGAGCGGATCGGCATCCTGCTCGGCACGCTGATCTCGGGCGTGCTGGGCTACTTCGTGCTGCGGGCCACACTGGGCCGGCAGCCCGTGAACGACTGAACCGGCCGAAGGAGCGACTGTGCGCGCGCTTGACCTGGTCGAGACCCTCAAGAGCCCGCCCGACTGGACCAGCGACGACGGCAAGTCGCAATTCTGGATCCCGTCGCCGTTCAACGAGGGCCAGCTGTGGATAGGCCACTTCAAGGGCACCGGCCCCTGGACGCGGCACACGGGCGGCGACGCCCTCATGCACCAGCTGTCGGGGCGCGCCGAGATCACGCTGCTCGTGAACGGCGCCCCGCAGGTGGCCACCATGATCCCGGGCCAGGTGCTGCGCGTGCCGGGCGGCACCTGGTACCGCGTGCACACCGCCGACTGGGCGGCGCAGTACGGCGTGACCACGGCGAAGACCGAGCACGCCGAGGGCGAGGAGCCGCCGGCGGGGGGATGAGGCTCATGCCGCTGAGGGGCCGCCGCCTCAGCCGAGGTCCGCGCCCTCCAGCTCCAGCAGCCTGCGCTTGGCGGCGATGCCGCCCCCGAACCCGGTCAGCGAGCCATCGCTGCCGATCACGCGATGGCAGGGCACCACGATGGGCAGCGGATTGCGCCCGTTCGCGGCGCCCACGGCGCGGCAGGCCGCATCGTTGCCGGCGCGATGGGCCAGCACGGCGTAGGTGATCGTCTTCCCGTAGGGAATCTTCCGCAGCTCGCGCCACACCTTCAGCTGGAACGGCGTGCCGCGCGGGGCCAGCGGCAGGTCGAACCTGCGCCGCGTGCCCGCGAAGTACTCGTCGAGCTGCGCGATGATGGCGGCGAACGGCTTCGGGTCGCGCACGAACTGGATGTCGGCGCCGGCGCCGGCGCCGTGCGGTGGCAGCTTCGGCTCGCCCGGGAGGCGCACCCGCGTCAGGGACCTGCCGTCACTCTCGAGCTCGAGCTTGCCGAGCGGTGACTTGTATGTGGTCGTGTAGATGATGGCCATTGTCGTCACTCCTTTGCGGGGGCGTGCCGTCATTCAGTCGCCCGGCCCGGCCCACAGGTGCAGCGCCGCGTAGCCGCGCCACGGGCTCCAGTCGAGGCTGCGCTGCGCCAGGTCCACGCCGGGCAGTGCGCGCTCCAGGCCGAGGTCGCCGACCGGGAACGCGTCGGGCTCGCCGAACGCGCGCAGCGCCACGTACTGTGCCGTCCAGGGCCCGATGCCCGGCAGCGCCATCATGCGCGCGGCGAATGCGTCGGGCCCGCGCGGGGTGTCGAGCAGCAGGTCGCCGGCCGTCACCGCCTGCGCGAAGCCGCGCAGCGTGTCGGCGCGCCGCGTCGTCAGGCCGAGGCCGTCAAGATTCGCGCACGCCAGCGCGGCCGGCGCCGGGAACAGGTGCGTGAGCCCGGCGCGCGGCTCCGCGAGCGGCGTGCCGCAGCGCGCGGCCACGCGCCCGGTCACCGTTGTCGCCGCGGCCACCGACACCTGCTGCCCGACGATGGCCCGGACCGCCAGCTCGAACGGATCGAACGCCGACGGCAGCCGCAGGCCCGGCCGCTTGCGCACGAGCGGCTTCAGTGCCGCATCGCGCGCCAGGTGCGCGTTGATGGCCGCCGGGTCGGCGCCGCAGTCGAACATGCGCCGCGCCCGCGCCACCAGCGCAATGGCCCCGCCCAGCTCGGGCAGCTCCAGGCGCAGGTCCAGCCAGTGGCCGCTGCCGGGCGTGACGGTCAGGAAACCTGCGCCGCCTTCGGGCAGCGCCAGCGTGCGCGTGTATGAGTCATCCGTGGCGTGCTCGACGCCCGGGATGGCGCGACCCCGCAGGAAGCGCGCCAGCTGCGGCCAGTCGTAGGGCGGGCGATAGGCCAGGCGGCAGGTCAGCGTGGCCAGCGGGGTGGTCGGGGCGGCTGCGAAGTGCGCGTCAGGGTTCGCTGAACTGCGCCGGCGCAAGTCGCCCGGCGCGCAGCCGTAGGTCGCCTTCATCAGCGCGTTGAAACGGCGCAGCGAGCCGAAGCCCGCGGCCAGCGCCACCTGCGACAGGGGCAGGGCCGACTGTTCGATCAGGGCGCGCGCGAAGTGCACGCGGCGGGTCTGCGCCAGGCGTACGGGTGTCGTGCCCAGGTGACGTTCGCAGAGCCTTGTCAACTGGCGGGGACCGAGGCCGAGGCGGGCGGCCAGGTCGGCGACCGAGCCGTCGTCGAGCGCGCCCTCGGCGATGCAGCGCAGCATGCGCGAGATGGTGGCCGAGGTGCCCAGCCAGGCGGGCGTGCCCGGCGACGCCTCGGGGCGGCAGCGCTTGCAGGGGCGGAAGCCGGCCTGCTCGGCCGCGGCGGCGCAGGCGTAGAACGTGACGTTGCGGCGGCGCGGCGTCACCGCGGGGCAGACCGGGCGGCAGTAGATGCCCGTGGTGCGCACGGCGGTGAAGAAGCGGCCGTCGAAACGGGGGTCGCGGGCGAGCACGGCGCGGTAGCAGATGTCGTCGTCCAGTTCCATGGGCCCCACGATATCAGGTCGGCGGCAGGGCGGCTCGCCGTTTTCGGACTTGCAGGCAGGGCCGATTTCCCCTCACGTTCGCCGCGCGCGGGCGATATCATGGCGACAGGTCCCCCAGCCCCGGAGCGTGCCGCGATGAGCCTTTACAACCACGAGCCCCAGTGGGGCGACCGCGAACCGCCGCATCACCCCGGCCTGGGGCTGGTGCGCGTGACCGAATCGGCGGCGCTGGCCGCCTCGCGCTGGATGGGGCGCGGCGATCGCGATGCCGCCGACCAGGCCGCGCAGGACGCCATGGCGCGCTCGCTGAACCTGCTGCCCATGCGCGGGCGCATCGTCAGCGGCGAGGAGGGACGCCTGCGCGCCACCTCGCCGCTCGACAGCGGGATGGACGTGGGCACGGGCGAAGGGCCGGAGCTGGACGTCGAGGTGAACGCCATCGACGGCGCCACGCTGGTGGCCAAGGGCAAGCCCGGTGCGCTGGCAGCCGCGGCGCTGGCCCCGCGCGGGGCGATGTGGCGTCCCGGTCCGGCCGTCTACATGTACAAGCTGGTGGTCGACCGCACGGTGGCCGGCGCGATCGGGCCCGAGGCGCTCGATGCCCCCATCGGCTGGACGCTGGCGGCCGTGGCGCGCGCCAAGGGCAAGGACATCCGCGACCTGGCCGTGTTCATCGTGAACCGGCCGCGGCACGACTCGTTGATCGCCGATGTGCGCAAGGCCGGCGCCCGCGTGGTGCTGCGCGGCGGCGGCGACGTGGGCGGCTCGCTGCTGGCGGCCGACGCGCGCGCCGGCATCGACCTGATGCTGGGCGTGGGCGGCGCTGCCGAAGGCCTGCTGGCCGCGTGCGCGGTGAAGGCGCTGGGCGGGGCCATGCTCGCGCGCGTGGAACCGAATGACGCGGCCGAGAAGCAGGCCTGCCTCGACGCCGGGATGGACCTGGCCCGCGTCCTGACGACCGATGACCTGATCAAGGGAGACGAGGTGTTCTTCTCGGCCACGGGCGTGACCGAGAGCGCCATGCTCGCGGGCGTGCGCCTGTTCGGCGATACGGCCGAGACGCAATCACTCGTCCTGCGCTACGAGACCGGCACCCGCCGCTTCATGGCCACGGAGCACCGCCTGCGTTGAACGCGCGCCTGGCAGCCCGACTCGAACCTGCGCGCCGGTGGCTGGCCGGCGAGTCGGTGTTCTTTGCGCGGCCTGCCGCCGTGCTGCGCGGCTATGACCGCGCCGCGAACCTGAAGCCCGACCTCGCGGCCGGCCTGGCCGTGGCCGTGGTGCTGCTGCCGCAGGCCATCGCCTTCGCCACACTGGCCGAACTGCCGCCGCAGATGGGCTTGTACACCGGCGTCGTGGCGGCCATCGTCGGTGCGCTGTGGGGCAGTTCGCGCCTGCTGCAGACCGGCCCGACCAACACCAGCAGCATGCTCATCTTCGCCACGCTATTGATCGCCGCGGCGCCCGGCACCGAGGACTACGTACGCGCGGCCGGCTACCTGGCGGTGATGGTGGGATTGCTGCGGCTGACGATGGGCCTGCTGCGCCTGGGCGTGCTGGTGCACTTCGTGGCCGACAGCGTCATCGTCGGGTTCACGGCCGGCGCCGGCGTGCTGATCATGATCAACGAGATGCGCCACGTGCTGCGGCTCGAGATCCCCAGCGTGCCGGAGCTGGGCCTGACCGTGAGAATGATCCTGCTGCGCATCGAGTTCGTGCACTGGCCGAGCGTAGCGCTGGCCCTCGGCGCCTTCCTCGTGGCCCTGTTGTTCAAGCGTGGCGGCCCGCGCATGCCGGGCGCCTTCGTGGCCATGGCCGCGGCCGGCGTGGCGACGGCGCTGCTCGACCTCGACAGCCACGGCGTGCAGGTGCTGGGCGCCATCCCGCGCTCGCTGCCGCCGCTGGCGCACCTGCCGGTGCTCGACATGGCCCTCATCTGGCGGCTGGCCCCGGGCGCGGTGGCGGTGGCGGCCATCGGCCTGGTCGAGTCGATCTCGATGGCGCGCGCGATCGCCGCGCGCGACGGCGACCGGCTCGACGTGAACCAGGAGTTCGTGGGCCAGGGCCTGGCCAGCGTGGCCGCCGGCATGTTCACGGGATTTGCCTGCACCGGTTCCTGGCTGCGTTCGGCCACGAACCGCGAGGCGGGCGGGCGCACGCCGATCGCCGCGGCCAGCAGCGGCCTCTGGCTGCTGCTGATCGTGCTGGCGGGGGCGCCGCTGGCCGCCTACCTGCCGCGCGCGGCGCTGGCCGGCATCCTCATCCTGACGGCGGGCTCGCTCATTGACCGGCGCGAGATGGCGCGCGTGATCCGCACCAGCCGCGGCGACACCTCGATCATGGTGGCGACGTTCGTCTCGGCGCTGACGATGCCGCTGCAGTTCGCGATCCTGGCCGGCGTGCTGGTCAGTTTCGGCCGCTTCCTGCTGAAGACGTCGACGCCGGGCGTGCACGCGGTGGTGCCGGACGAGAACTTCCGGCATTTCGTGCGCGTGGAGGGCCAGCCGTCGTGCCCGCAGCTGGGCGTGATCGAGATCGAGGGGCCGCTCTACTTCGGCGCCGTCAACCACGTCGAAGACGCCATCCGCGCCAATCTCGAGGCGAATCCACAGCAGAAGTACCTGCTGTTGCGGATGCACATGGTCGACCACTGCGACGTGAGCGGCCTCCACATGCTCGAGTCGATCCTGCGCCTGTACCGGCGGCGCGGCGGCGACATGTTCCTGGAGGGCGTGCGGCCCGACGTGCGGCGCATGAGCGCGCTGTCCGGCTTCAACGCCGTCCTGGGCGCCGGCAACATGCTGGACGAGGAGAACGCCATCAGCCACCTGTTCCACAAGGTGCTGAACCCGGGCTACTGTGTGTACGAGTGCCCCGAACGCGTGTTCGGCGAGTGCCAGGCCATTCCCAAGGACCCGCAGGGGGCGCGGTTGCCCGACTACGAGCACCTGCCGGAGCGAGCGCCGGCCGAACTGTCGCCCAGCGACCTGCGGGCACGCCTGGACAGGCCGGAAGGCGGCGCCCTCGTGATCGACGTGGGCGAGCCCGGCGAGTTCCGCAACTGGCACATCCCCCAGGCCCGCAACGTGCCGCTGCGCCTGCTGGCGACCGAAGGCGCCTTCCTGCCGCGCGACCGCGCGCTGGTCTTCGTCAGCCGCCTCGGCCGTCGCAGCCTGCTGGGCGCGGGCATCATGCAGGACCTGGGGCACCCCGAAGTGTACACGCTGCGCGGCGGCATGCTGGCGTGGGAGGCGGCGGGTTTCCCGATCGCGGTGGAGTAGGTTCGCGGTCAGTTGTCGGGCGGGTGCAGCGGCAGGTCGGGGAATTCCTTGGCCGCGCACGCCGGGCAGATACCGTGGCTGAACCGCGCCTCGGTATGCCGCGACAGGTACGACTCGAGGTGGTTCCAGAAGCCACGATCGTCGCGGATCTGCTTGCAGTAGGAACAGATGGGCACGATGCCGCTGAGCGTCTGCACATCGGCCAGCGCCTGCTGCAACTGCTCGTTGCGCTGGCGCAACTCCTCGGTGCGGGCCACGATCTGTTCGCGCAGGTGCTCCTGCACGCGCTTGCGCTGGACGATGCTCCAGATGGTGTTGGCCAGCAGCTGCGTCAGCTCGACATCGTCCTGGTCGTACGCCGTCTCCTTGTTGCCCACGCCCAGCGTCGCGGCAATGCGCCCTTCCTCGAACACCGGCACACCCAGGTCGCGCATCAGGACGGCGTGGCCCTGCGGCAATCCCTTGCGGTGCGGCTCGGCGGCGTAGTCGTTGTGGATGACGGGTTCGCGGCGATGCACGCAGTCGACCCAGATGCCTGCCTGCGCGATGGGATAGTGCGTGGCCTCGACCGTGGTGCAGATCCGCTTCGTGCCGGTGGACCAGGTGTGCAGCCGGATGGTGGCCTGGTCGGCATTGATGAAATGGAAATAGCCGATGCAGCTGTCCGTCAGGCGCACCGACTCGTCGAGCCCCCGCTGGATGATCTCGTCGATCGAGGCGCAGTCGACCAGCTGGAGCAGGTCGAGCGTGGAGTGAAGGACATCGCGGGCGCGTTCCGCCGTTGGCGACCTGGAGCTGGCGTCATCCGCCGGCGTCGGTGGATCCATATCATGGGACATCGCGGGAACGACCCTCCGGTATGCGTAGATTCCGCATAAGACGATACCAGATATCCAAAATCGGGGGAACCGAAAATGACCCCGCCGGGACGGTTGTCGTGGCCCCGGGCCGGGAAAGGTGATATAATTGCAAAAATACACCAAAGGACCGCTTTTCTTCCGGGAGTTGCCCATCGTGTCGCCCAGAAACCTGTTCCGGACCCCCGGCCCGGTCGTGTTGTGCGCGCTGCTTACACTGGCGGCCCTGCCCGCCCGTGCCGACCTCATGCCCATCCAGCTGGATGGCGATTTCGACGACTGGGCGGAAGTGACGCCGCTGCACACCGACCCGGCCGGCGACGGCGGCACCGTCGACTTCCGCGCCGTGGCGGTGGCCAACGACCAGGACTTCCTCTACATCCGCTTCGAGGTGACCGGCGACGTGCAGCCCGACGAGCAGCAGTCGATGGAGCTGTACCTCGACACCGACCTGAACGCGGCCACGGGCACTTCGTTCGGCGGCATCGGCGCCGAGCTGGTCTGGAGATTCGGCTTGC
Source organism: bacterium (assembly GCA_016703265.1). Taxonomy (NCBI): domain Bacteria; species bacterium. The sequence continues at coordinate 154,230 of JADJCK010000004.1, read as the reverse complement.
GCAACGGCACCTTCCGGCCGGCCACGACGAACTACACGGTGTACCACGACAACGTGGGCCTGATGATGGGCCCCACCGTGAGCGGCAACCAGTTCGAGGTGGCGCTGCGCCGCGGCAGCGTGCCGGCGGGATCGACCTCGTTCATGACCGGCGCGGCCGTGCGGTTCATCCTGCGCGATGCGACCTCCGGCGACCTGGCGCCCAACACCGGCAGCATCAGCTACACGTTCACCGTCGGCAGCGACGTGGCGCCCACGCTGCCGCTGGGCCGTAACGATCCGTCGCACATCCGCATCATGTCGTGGAACATCCTGTCGGATGGTCTCTGGACTGCGTCCAAGCAGCCGGCGCAGAACCGCATTTTCGATGCCATCGACCCCGACTTCATGGTGCTGTGCGAGGTGTGGAACCACACCGCGGCGCAGACCGCCGCGCAGGTGGAAGTCTTCCTGCCGAGCGGCCCCGGCGAACAGTGGTACGCCGCGAAGATCGACGACGGCAACGTGATCGTCAGCCGCTTCCCCATCCTGCAGACATGGCTGGTGAACAACAACACCTCGCTGCGCGAAACCGCGGCGCTGCTCGACCTGGGCCCCTCGCAGTCGACGGACCTGCTGTTCATCGGCGCCCACCTGCGCTGCTGCACCGACGACGCCACGCGCCAGGAGGAAGCCGACGGCATCATCTCGTTCCTGCGCGACGCGCGCACCGCCGGCGGCCGCCTCACCCTGCCCGCGAACACGCCGGTGATCATGGCCGGCGACATGAACCTGGTGGGCTGGCAGCAGCAGCTCGACACCATCCTCACCGGCGACATCATCGACAACGGCACCTACGGCGTCGACTCCCCGCCCGACTGGGACGGCACCGCCTTCGCCGTGCCGCCCTCGCGCCACCCCGACGGCCGCGCCAGCTACACCTGGCGCAGCGACACCAGCACCTTCTACCCGGGCGTGCTGGACTGGATCTTCTACACCGACAGCGCCCTGACGCTGCACAACCACTTCATCCTCGAGACACGCACGATGCAGCCGGCCACGCTGACGGCCACCGGCCTGCTGGCGTCCGACATCCCGACCGCCAGCGACCACGCCCCGCGCGTGGCCGACTTCACGGTGGGCACGTACGTGGCATCGGTGCCGGGTGCGGGCTCTTCTGTCGGCGCCGCCGCGCGCCTGCTGCCCAACGCCCCGAACCCGTTCAACCCTTCGACGCAGCTCCGCTTCGCCCTGGACGCCGCCGGCGACGCCGCCCTGAACGTGTACGACGTGCAGGGTCGCCTGGTGCGGGCGTTCCCCGCGGCGGGCTACGATGCGGGTGTGCACTCCGTTGTCTGGGATGGCCGAGATTTCGGCGGCCGGCCGGTGGCCTCGGGTGTGTACCAGGTGGTGCTGAGTGCACGCGTCGGGGGGGAGCTGGTGCGCGAGGTGCGGTCGGTGGTGCTGGTGGAGTAGACCGCGTCGCCTTTCGGTCTTTTGGAGCCGGCCGCCAAACCCCGCGTGGTTTGGCGGCCGGCTCTTCCGTTGGATGTCGCGTTGTCGGGAGGTGGGTTGTTGCGCCGGCGCAAGCCGGTGGGGGTGGAGCGGGCGACGGGCGCAACCGCATCTGGCCGGGCGCGCAGCCCTCACCGGGATCCATGTTGTGTATACTGTATATTTATTTTAATTGCTTGATGTTACGTTCTTTGTTCGCTATCTTGAATCCATCACTCCTCCCATCCCAATCCCTCGAAAGGCCGCGCCATGCCCGCCTTCACCCTGCCCGTCTATGAAGCCGGCCAGTCGGCCGCGCGTGTCGATGAAGCGCTGCACCAGGCCCTTGCTGTGGGCGATCGGGCCCACGAATGCGCCGTGCTCTGGTTCGCCGAGGTGCAGCGGCGCGGGCTCTTTCGCGAGCTGGGTTACGCCAGCCGTCACCTCTACGCGACGCAGGCCCTCGGTTTCAGCGACAACCGCGCCTGGCAGTTCAAGCGGCTGGCCGATGACCTCGACCGGCTGCCCCTGCTCCGCGAAGCGGTCACCGTCGGGGAGCTCGGCTGGACCAAGGCGCAGCAGGTGGCGCGCGTGGCCACCGCCGAAACGCAGGCCGCCTGGGTGGCGCAGGCGAAGACGCAGGGGCGGCGCGAACTCGAGCGCGAGGTGCAGGCGGCGCGGAAGCGGGCGCGGGTGGGTGCTTCGGCGGCGGCCTCTGCGCAGATGACGTTCGGGGATGATCCCGCACTTGCGCCGGCGCAAGTGCCGGCGATGGTGTCCGCGCCGGACCCCGGGTTCGCGCCGTTGCAGGCCACGGAGGCATCCACATACCAGGTCACGCTGCGCCTCGATGCTGTGCAGCTCGCCCGCTTCGAGGCGCTTCTCGAGGCGGCGCGCAAGGCGCGGGTGGCGCCGGCCACGGCCGATCGCGCCGAGCTGGTATTGGCGGGGTTGGCGGCGCTGGTCGAGGGGGCGGGTGTTGGTGGCGGGGAGCCGGCAATGATGGCCGTCGATGACGCCGAGGCGGCGTCAGCTGCGCCCGCATTGCCCGCGAAGGAGTCACCCGGTCGCAACGTCGCGAGAAGGGCCACTCGCCATATGGCCACGCAGATCGTCGTACACCAGTGTCCCACCTGCGAAGCCGCTGCCGCCGTGACCGCGCGGGGCGAACTGCCACTTGCGCCAGCGCAAGTCGCGGCGCTGACCTGCGACGCGCGCGTGCGCGAGCGGGGCCGGCCCAACCGGGCGACGATTCCGCCCGCGCTGCGGGCGGCCGTGCTGGTGCGGGATCGGCATCGTTGCGCGTCGCCGGGTTGCGGGGCCACGCGGTTCCTGGAAGTGCACCACATCACGCCGCGCCAGGCCGGCGGGGCCAACACAGCGGACAACCTGGTGACGTTGTGCAGCCGGTGTCATGCGTTCGCGCATGCGAGGGGGGCACTTGCGCCGGCGCAAGTGAGAGCGCAAGTGCCGGTGGAGCAAGTGGCGGTGGAGCAAGTGCCGGCGGAGCAAGTGCCGGCGGCGCAAGTGCCGGTGAAGGAAACGGCGATGGCTCTGGCAGCGGCCGTGTAGGCGCCGGCGGCACAAGTGCTGCCCGAAGAAGTGCCGGCACGAATGACCGCAGGGCGGGCGCGCCCGGCCCGCGCGCCTGGCGGCGCCCCCGGCCGCGCATGGGGACTTGGCGCCGCCGCGACTTCCGCGCTATCCTGCCGCCAACAGGCGTGCACGAAAGCCGAAGGGACCGGCAGAACCGGTCCCCTGGCGCCAGGGCGGGGCATCACCCCGCCCTTGTTCGTGCTAACCCGAGCCTCAGCAGCACCCGCCCCCGCGCACCTCGGGCACGCCGAGCTTGCGGAGCAGCGCGATCATCGGGCACCACCGGGTGAAGGCCGACTGGATCAGGTTCACGCCGACGAAGGCCGTGAAGGCGAACCAGTACGGGCTCACGAACCAGCCCAAGGCAACCGAGAGCAGGACGAAGAAGCCGGCGATGGCGCGGAGCATTTCGTTGAGGGTCATGACTGTTCTCCCTGGGGCTGCTGCCGCGCGGCGCGGTGCCGCAGCAGCAGGTAGTAGAGCAGCGGGATGACGACGAGCGTCAGGGCCGTTGCGACGATGACACCGAAGATGAGTGAGACGGCCAGGCCCTGGAAGATCGGGTCCAGGACGATGACCAGGCCGCCGACGACGAGGGCCGCGGCGGTCAGGACGATGGGGCGGAAGCGGACGGCGCCCGCGCGCAGCACGGCGTCCTCGAGGGAGGCGCCGCCCTGCAGCTCGAGGTCGATGAAGTCGACCAGGAGGATCGAGTTGCGGACGATGATGCCCGACAGGGCGATGAAGCCGATCATCGAGGTGGCCGTGAAGAACATGCCGGTCAGCCAGTGGCCGGGCAGGATGCCGATCAGCGTCAAGGGGATCGGCGCCATGATGACCAGCGGCGTCAGGAAGCTCTTGAACCAGGCCACCACCAGCACGTAGACGAGCAGCATGACCACGCCGAAGGCGATGCCCATGTCGCGGAACACCTCGTACGTGATCTGCCACTCGCCGTCCCACTTCATGACCAGGCGGTCTTCCGAGGTGGGCATGGCCGAGTAGAGCTGCTCGATGGCGTAGCCTTCGGGCAGGGGCAGGGCGGCGATCTTCTGCTTCATGTCGAGGATGCCGTAGATCGGGCTTTCGGTGGCGCCGGCCACCTCGGCCGTCACGTAGACCACGCGACGCAGGTTCTTGTGGTAGATGCTGGCGGTCTCGACGGTCTCCTGGATGGTGACCAGCGAGGCCAGCGGCACCATGCGTCCCTCGGGCGAGGGCAGCGAGACGCCTTCGAGCTGGGCCAGGCCGGCGCGGCCGGCGCGGTCGGTGCGCAGCATGATGGGCACCGGGGTGCGGCCGTGCTCGGTGTGCAGCAGGCCCGCCTCGGCGCCGGCGCCGGCCATCCGCAGTTCGAAGGCGATCATCTCGGGGCTGATGCCCGCGACGGCGGCCTTCTCGCGGTCGACGGCGAAGATCACCTTGGGCTGCGGCGCCTCGACGATCCAGTCCACGTCGACGATGCCGGGCGTGGCCTCGAACACGGCGCGCACCTGCTGTGCCACCTCGAGCTGGCGCTGCGGATCGGGGCCGTAGATCTCGGCGACCATCGTCGACAGCACTGGCGGGCCAGGCGGCACTTCGGCCACCTTGATGTTCGCGTCGTGCTATTTGGCGATGGGTACCCGCAGGTCGCGCACCTGCTTGGACAGGTCGTGGCTCTGCGTCTTGCGGTCGTGCTTGCCGACCAGGTTGACCTGGATGTCGGCCACGTTGGCGCCCTGGCGCATGAAGTAGTGCCGGACCAGTCCGTTGAAGTTGATCGGGCCCGAGGTGCCCACGTAGATCTGGGTGTCGGTCACCTCGGGCAGTGTGCGCACCGCGGCGGCCAGCGCCTTGGCGGCGGCGGCCGTGCTCTCGAGCGTGGTGCCCTCGGGCATGTCGACGATGACCTGGAACTCGCTCTTGTTGTCGTACGGCAGCATCTTCACGCGCACCGCACGCAGGAACATGAGGCTGACCGAGGCGCCCAGCAGCAGCACCACGCCCAACAGGGCCAGGTTGCGCCGGCGCGAGTCGCCGATCAGCGGCTTCATGATGGCGGTGTACATGCGGGTGATGCGCAGGTCCGACTTCGAGGGGCCGTGGCCGCCGTCGTCGGGACCATGGCCGCCGTGGCGGCCCATCACGCGCAGGGTGACCCACGGCGTGACCACGAAGGCCACGACCAGCGAGAACAGCATCGCCCACGAGGCGTTGACCGGGATGGGCCGCATGTACGGGCCCATGAGGCCGCCGACGAACGCGAGCGGCAGCAGCGAGGCGATGACCGTGAACGTGGCCAGGATGGTGGGGTTGCCCACCTCGTCGGTCGCGAACACGGCGGCCAGCTTGCGGTCGCCCTTGCCCATCTGAAAGTGCCGGTGGATGTTCTCGACCACGACGATGGCGTCGTCGACGAGGATGCCGATGGCGAACACCAGCGCGAACAGGGTCACGCGGTTGAGCGTGTAGCCCATGGCAGTACTGGCGGCCAGCGTCAGGGCCAGGGTGACCGGCACGGCCACCGCGACGACCAGCGCTTCCTTCTTGCCGAGCGCGAACAGCATCAGCAGCACCACGGCGCCGGTGGCCACCAGCACGTGGAAGATGAGCTCGTTCGACTTCTCCTGCGCCGTTTCGCCGTAGTTGCGCGTGAAGGTCACGTGCACGTCGGCCGGCAGCAGGGTCTTCTCCAGCTCGACCAGCTTGTGCTCGATCTGCTTGGCCAGCACTACGGCGTTGCTGCCGGGCTTCTTGGCCACGGCCAGGGTGATGGCCTGCGCATCGACCGGCATGCCGTCGATGTCCTTGTGCGAGGCCTGCGGGCCGGCGCCGAACATGACGTAGGTCTGGCGCTCGGCGGTGCCGTCGCTGATGTCGGCCACGTCGCCCAGCCGCACGGGACGGCCATTGCGGACGCCGACCACCACGCCGCGCACGTCGTCGGCGGTGCGCAGGGCGCCCTCGGCCGCCAGCAGCACTTCCTGGTTGCCGGCCGTCAGCGAGCCGGCGGGCAGGCTCCAGTTCGTCTGCTTGAGCGACTGCGCCACCTGCAGGGCGCTCAGGCCGCTGGCCTGCAGGCGCCCGGCGTCCAGGCGCACGGTCAGCTCGCGGCGCTCGCCGCCGATCACATTCACGTCGGAGATGTCGCGGATCTTCCTGATCTCGAGCGCCAGTTCATCGCCCACCTTGCGCAGCGTGCCGCTGTCCTGCGTCTCGCTCCAGACGGTCAAGGCCACGATGGGCACGTCGTCGATGCCCTTGGGCGTGACGGTGGCCGGGCCGGCGCCGGTGGGAATCACCTCGGGATGGGCCATCAGCTTCGTGTGCAGCTTGACGGCACTCTCCTCGGGGTCCTGACCCACCTTGAAGCGCACGATGGCCAGCGCGTACGAGGGGCCGCTGGTGGTGTAGACGTAGTCCACGCCGGGGATCTCCCACAGCAGCTTCTCGAGCGGCGCCGCCACGCGCTCTTCCACCTCGCGGGCGGTGGCGCCGGGATACGGCACCATCACGTCGATCATGGGCACCTGGATCTGGGGCTCTTCCTCGCGGGGCGTGACCACCACCGCGAAGATGCCCATGGCCAGGGCCGCCAGCACCAGCAGCGGCGTCAGCTTGCTGTCGATGAACGCCTTGGCGACACTGCCGGAGAAGCCGATACCGCGACTCATGGCTGCACCTCGAGAACGGCGCCCTCGGTCAGCGTGGCGGGCGGCAGCATGATGACGCGGTCGCCGGCCTTCAGGCCCGACAGCACCTCGATGGTGTCGCCGATGCGGCTGTCGGCCAGTTCGACCAGGCGGAACGAGGCGTGGCCCGCGTCGTCGACGTAGACGCCGGTCAGGCCGCCGCGGCGCACCAGCGCATCCTTGGGCAGGCTGAGCGTCTGGCGCGAGCCGGTGGTGAAGCGGGCGCGGGCGAACAGGCCCGAGCGCAGCGTGGCGTCCTGCGGCAGGTCGATCTTCACCAGCTGCGTGCGGGTGGCGGGGTCGACCGCGGGCACGACCTCGGCCACGGTGCCGGTGAAGGTGCGGCCGGGCAGCGAGGGGATGGTCACCTCGACCTGGACGCCCGTCTGGGCGGCGATGGCCTTGTCCTCGGCCAGCGAGACGTGCAGGCGCAGCGTGCTGACGTCCTCCACGCGCATGAGCGGGCGGCCGGGCGCGGCCAGGTCACCCACCTCGATCATGCGGTCGACGATCTGGCCGTCGAACGGCGCCGGCACCTGCGCGTAGCTCTTGTAGCTGCTGGCGGTGGAGACGGCGGCCTCGGCCTGGCGCACGGCGCCCTGGGCCGTCTCGTGGGCGTAGCGCGCCTGGTCCAGCTCCAGCTGCGAGGCGGCGCCGCGTTCCTTCAGCTGCTCGAAGCGTTGCAGGTTCGAGCCGGCCAGCGCCGCGGCGGCCTTGGCCTGCGCCAGTGCGCCTTCGGCCTGGCCGATGTTGCCGGCCACCTCGCGGTCGTCGAGCACGATCACGACCTCGCCGCGACGCACAACCTCACCGGCAGTCTTGCGGATGGCGGTGACGGTGCCCATGACCTTGGCCGACAGCACGGCCTCACGCGCGCCGTGCAGCGAACCGGTCACTTCGACCTGCTCGGCCACGGCGGCGGGCGCTGCCGCCACCACGCGCACCGCGATCGGCGCGCCGGCAGCGGCGTAATCCTTCTTCTGGCCGCCCTGGCAGCCGGCGAAGGCCAGCAGGGCGATGGCCGCAAGGGCCACGGTGATCGTCAGTGGTGCGCGCTTCATCGCGAAACCTCCGGAACAGGGGGAAGACCAACAGCGAAATCGAGGGTGCGGGCGGCGCGACGCATGTCGAAGCCCGCGTTCAGTTCGCGCACGCGCGCGTCGTCGAGCATCGTCTCGGCGTCGAGCAGGTCGGTGACGCGGGCCACACCCTGCTCGAAGCGCGATTCGAGGATGTTGAGGGCCTTCTCGGCCTGGGCCACGGCGCCGGTGGCCACGGCGTAGCGGGCGCGCGCCTCGGCGACCTGCTGCCAGGCCTGGCGCACCTCGAACTCGACCTGCTGGTCGTGCCCGCGCTGCGCCTGCTGCGCCGCCACGTGCGAGGAGCGGGCGCCGCTCACGCGCGCGCGCGTCTGGCCCCAGTTCCACAGGTTCCAGCGGGCCATGGCCATCACGGTGAAGCTGTCGCCGTCGTCGCCGAACACGTTGTCGGCGTTGAGCGCGTACTTGCCCATGACCACGACCTCGGGCAGGTACTCGCCCTGCGCGCGGCGCACGCCCAGACGGGCGGCGTCGACCTGCGCGGCCACGGCCTTCACGTCGTTGCGACGGGCGCGGGCGCCGCTGAGGGCTTCGGCCAGGTCGACGTTGCTGGGCTCCACCTCGGCGACGGCCGGGTCCAGCGCGTAGCCCGAGTCCTGCGCGATGCCCATCACGCGGAACAGGCCGGCGCGCGCGAGCTGCGCGCCGTTGCGCACGCTGATGAGCTTCTCTTCCATGCGCGCCAGCTGCACCTGGGCCTGCAGCAGGTCACTTTCGACCATCATGCCGGTGTCGAAGAAGGCCTGCGCCTGGTCGACGTGCTTCTTCGTGGTCTCGAAGGCGCGCTCGGCCAGTTCGACCGCGCGCTGCGCCAGCACGGCATCCATGTAGGCCGAGGCGGTGGCCAGGGCGATGGCCTCGTCGGTGTGGTCGCTGACCGCGGCGGCGGCCTTCGCCATGCGGTCGGCCTGCCCGATGCCCGCCATCACGCGGCCACCGGTGAAGATGGGCCACGCAGCCTCGAACTCGGTCGCGTAGTTGTTGATGGGCTCGGGGTTGTTCGGGTCGCTCGTCGTGAACGTCGGGAAATCGAAACGCTCCTGCATGAGCTGCAGCCCGAACGCATCGGCCGGCGAGTCGGTGCGCAGTCCCACCTCGCGCACCTGCAGGTGCGGCAGCCGCATCGCATTCGCTTCGCGCTTGCCCGCCGCGGCGACATCCTGCTGCGCCTGCGCCTGCAGCACCTGCGGGCTGTTCTTCAGGGCCAGCTGCACGGCCGCCGGCAGCGTCAGCGTCTCGTTTGCCGTGGCCGCAGCGGCCGGCGCCCCGGCGCCGAAGGCTGCCAGCAGCGCTGCGCCCAGGACCAGGATCTCCGTCATCTTCATGGTCGAACCTTCCGGTGAAGTGGCCCGCGTGGCGGGCGCCCCTTGCGCTTCCCAACCCCGACTTGTTGTCCTGACTTGCGCTTCCAACCCGACCAGACCATTCTTGTATTATGGCCTATTGACCATATGCACATAATCGAATATATTATACTTCATCGACGGCGTCAAGCGCAACTGGAGAGGAAAAACGCGATGTCTGGCAACGTGTTGAACGACAAAACCTTAGAGCTGATTGCGGAACGCTTTCGGCTCCTTGGCGATCCTGTCCGGTTGCGCCTGTTGCAGTCCCTCGAGGGCGGTGAACGGTCGGTGGCCGACCTCGTCGCCAGCAGTGGCGCCGCCCAGGCCAGCGTCTCCAAACATCTGCAACTGCTCCTGCGCGGCGGCCTGGTGAGGCGGCGGCGGCAGGGCATGTTCGTCTACTATTCTGTGGCCGACGCGCGCGTCTTCGAGATCTGCGACGTTGTCTGCGGCAGCCTGACGGACTATCTGGCGCGCGAGCTGGAGCAGTTGGGTGGCCACACTGCCGATCCCGCACGCATGGACAGGGGCGATGGCGACGGCATCTGATTTTGCTGTTTTCGTTTTTTTTGGGGCTTCCGGTGGCCGGGTGATCGCCCGGCAATGCCGGTCTGGCGCGCTGCCGTGGCTGGTCGGCGTGGTGGCGGGAATCGGCGCAGGTCATAGCGTCGTTCGTCATGACAAGGGCGCCTATTGTGTCTAACCTGGCCTCGCCGCCCCCGCAACGTCAAGCGGGGCTGGCACCCGACGCCGCCCTCAGGCCGCCGGCCGCCCCCCCCCCGCCACACTCCGCCGATGGACCCACGCCCTTTCCACCTGCTGGCCAAGCCCACCGGCGCCGCGTGCAACCTCGACTGCTCGTACTGCTTCTTCCTGTCGAAGGACCAGCTGTACCCCGGCAGCACCTTCCGCATGGACGACGAGGTGCTCGAGGCGTGGCTGCAGCAGCTGTTCGCCGCGCATCCCGAGGGCGAGGTGGCCGTCTCGTGGCAGGGCGGCGAGCCCACGCTGATGGGACTCGATTTCTTCCGCCGCGCGGTGGTGCTGGCTGAACGGTATTGCCAATCGACGCAAAAATACTGTATACCATCCAGACGAATGCCACGCGCCTCGATGCCGAGTGGGCGAACTTCTTCCGTGAGCACAACTTCCTCGTCGGTGTGAGTCTTGACGGGCCGCGGGAAGTTCACGACCGCCACCGCGTCACCAAGGGCGGCGGCGGCACCTTCGACCAGGTGCTGGCCGGCTACAACCACCTGCGTGACGCCGGCGTCGCGGTCAACATCCTGTGTACCGTGCACAGCGACAATGCCGACGATCCGCGCGGCACCTACCGCTTCTTCCGCGACGAGTTGGGCGCACGGCACCTGCAGTTCATCCCCGTGGTCGAGCGCGCGAAGCCCGGCGCCGAGACGGCGACGGCCGAAGGCTGGGGCACCGGGCGCTCCGTGAAACGCCCGCTGTACACGCAGAGCGGCGACCGCGCGGCACCGCGCTCGGTGGGCGCGCGGCAGTACGGCGCCTTCCTCGGTGGAGTGTTCGACGAATGGGTGCGCCGCGACGTGGGCACCGTCTTCGTGCAGGCCTTCGACGTGGCGCTGGGCAATCGCGTGGGCCGCTACGCGCTGTGCGTGCACGCGCCCACCTGCGGCGATGCGCTCGTGCTCGAGCACAACGGCGACCTCTTCAGCTGCGACCATTTCGTGGAGCCGGGCTACCTGCTGGGCAACCTGGCCGAAGCGACCCTCACCGAGATGGTGGGCTCGCCGCGACAGCGCGCGTTCGGTCAGCAGAAGCAGTCCACGCTCCCCGCCTATTGCCGGCAGTGCGACGTGCTCGAGCTGTGCCACGGCGGCTGCCCAAAGGACCGCTTCATGGCGACTCCCGACGGCGAGCCGGGGCTGAACTACCTGTGCGAGGGTTACCGCGCGTTCTTCCGTCACATCGGCCCGGCGCTGGACTTCATGGCCACCGAACTGCAGGCGATGCGGCCACCGGCCGGGGTGATGGGCTGGATGGACCAACGCGACCACGAACTAACCGAAGCGATCGCGCGGACAGGGCGCAACGAGGCCTGCCCGTGCGGCAGCGGACGCAAGCTGAAGCACTGCCACGGCACCCGCTAGTGCGCTGCCGACCCGCGTTGTGGCCGCCGGGCTTCTTTGCTATCGTGGACGGACACCAAGACAACCCCAGCGACAAGGAGTCATGCCCTATGAAGAGGATCCTGTTCTGCCTGCTGGCGATGATGGTCGCCGGTGCCGGCGCCGCCCAGGCCGAGACCGCCTGGGGGCTGCGCGGCGGCGCCACGTTCGAGCCCGACCAGGTCCACGTCGGTGCCCACATGAACGGCGGCGAACTGTTCAACGACGGCTGGTTCATCCCGAACATCGAGATCGGCTTCGGGGACGACATCACCCTGATCGCGCTGAATCCCGAGCTGGTCTACAAGTTCAGCAAGCGCGGCAGCTCCGACTGGGGCTTCTACATCGGCGCCGGCCTGGGCCTGAACTTCTACAGCTGGGACAACGATGGTCCCGGCGACGGCTCGGAAACCGAGCTGGGCGTGAACTTCCTGGGCGGCATGAGCCGGAAGCTGTCGGCGGGGAACGACTTCTTCGTCGAGCTGAAGCTGGGTGCGGCCGATTCGCCGGACGCCAAGGTGACCGCCGGGTTCACCTTCTACTAGTCGCGGCGCCCGAGGTATATATTGGTTACGGGGGCGCCGCGCCGGCGCCCCCGCTTCCATGTGAAGGGGAACCGCCGTGCGTCGCGTCTTCGGATTGATGGATACCGCCACCGCCCGCCGCCTGGCCCGGCCGCTGACCGTGGCCGCGCTGCTGCTCTACGCCGCCACGACCTTCCTGCCGTTCGTCCACGGCACCGTGCGCCTGCTGGCGATCCCGTTCTCGCGCTCGCTGACCATGCTGCAGTTCCTGGACCACATGGCAAACAAGCAGCCCCTGCTCAACGTGATCCTGGTCTCGGTGGTCATCGTCGTGCTGCCGGTGGCGCTGCTGCTGGCCGCCCTGCTGGCGGCCTGGCTGCCGCCGCGCGCCATGGCGACGCCGGTGCGCAAGGCCGTGACCTGGCTGCGGTGGCGCGGCTGGATCGTGACCGGCCTGGGCATCGTGTTCCTGCTCGGCCTGCGCTCGGCCGCCAGCGCCACCGGTGGCCCGCAGCTGCGGCTGCTGCCCGGCGGCTGGTGCTTCTGCCTGGCGCTGGTCGTGGCGGGCCTGGCCCTGACCACGGCGGCGCCCGCGAAAGGCGAAGGCGCGTCGCGGCGCGAAGTGTCGGGCGCGCGCAAGGCGGCGTGATGAACATCGAGACAGCCACCACGGCCGACCTGGAGTTGCGCCGGCGCAAGTTGCACCCTCAAGCACATCGGGAGTGCCCCATGAAAGCGGTGGCAATAGCTGTCATTCTGGTCACATTGCTGGCAGCGCCGGCCGTCACGAAGGCCATGGAGGCATCGGCACCCGACTCCACCGCCATCGCCGCAACGGCGGCCGCGTTCCACGCGGCCCTGGCCGCCGGCGACTCGACCGCCGCCCTGGCCTTGCTGGCCGCCGATGCCGTGGTGCTGGAGGGCGGCGAACTGGAGACGCGGGCGCAGTACGCCGCACACCACCTGGCGGCCGACATCGAATTCGCCCAAGCGCTTGGCGGCGAGCGCACGGTGACGGGTGTGCGGCAGGTGGGTGATGCGGCCTGGCTGTGGGCCGTCAGCTCGGTGCGCGGCTCGTGGCGCGGGCGCGAGGTCGATTCCCTGGGGACCGAGCTGCTGGTGCTGGCGAAGGAAGGCGAAGCCTGGCGCATCCGCGCCATCCACTGGTCTTCGCGCAAGCGTTAACCCGGGCTAGACAGCTGACGCCGCCGTGGGCGGGCACGAGGCAGTCGAGCGTATCGCGCAGCGCGCGGCTGTTGAGCGGCTTGGGCAGGTGGGCGTCCATGCCGACGTCCAGGCAGAGGGCCCGGTCCTCGGGCAGTACACGCGCGGTCAGCGCCACGAGCGGCAGGCGCGGCCGGCCGGTCGCGGCCTCGTGGGCGCGCCAGGTGCGGGCCACTTCGATCCCGTCCAGTTTCGGCATCTGCAGGTCGAGCAGCACCGCGTCGAAGGTACCGGCGTGCAGCGCCGCGAGCGCCTCCTCGCCGTCGGCGGTCAGCGTCACCTTGTGGCCCCACTTCTCCAGCAGGGACACCACCAGCTTCTGGTTGACCGGGTTGTCCTCGGCCACGAGCACGCGCAGCGGCTCGCGGGCCGGCGCGGGTGGCGCCGTGCCGGCGTCCGGCGCGGGCTCGCTGGAGCGGCTCGCCACCGGCAGCGTCAGCGTGAACGTGAAGACCGAGCCCGGGCCTTCCCGTTGTTCGAGCTGCAGGTCCCCGCCCATCATGGCCACCAGGCGGCGGCTGATATGCAGGCCAAGCCCGGTACCGCCGTAACGGCGCGTATGGGAGCCGTCGGCCTGCTGGAACGCCCCGAAGATGATCTCCCGCTTGTCGGGGGCGATACCGATGCCCGTGTCGTGCACGCGGAACACGAGGCGCTGCCGGCGCTCGGTGGCGTACTCGACGCGAACCGACAAGCCAACAGAGCCCTGCTCGGTGAACTTCAGGGCATTGCCCAGCAGGTTGACCAGCACCTGGCGCAGGCGCGCCGCGTCGCCGCGCAGCAGCGGGGCCAGTTCCGGGTCCAGTTCCCATTCCAGCTCGAGGGAGCGCGCGCGGGCGCCGGCCAGGAACGAACGCCGGATGTTCTCCAGTTCGAGACGCGGGTCGAAATCGTCGGGACTCAGGCGCATCTCGCCGGCCTCGATCGAGGACATGTCAAGGATGTCGTTGATGATCGTCAACAGCGAGCGGCCCGAATCCAGGGCGATCGACAGCTGTTCGTGCTGCTCGTCGTCCAGCCGCGTGTCGAGTACCAGTTCGGTCATGCCGAGCACGCCGTTGAGCGGGGTGCGGATCTCGTGCGACATGTTCGCCAGGAACTGGCTCTTGGCTCGGCTGGCGGCCTCGGCCGCGTCGCGGGCCTTCACCAGGTCGGTTTCGGCAGCCCGACGGAGTTCGATCTCGCGTTCCAGTTCCTTCTGGCGCACGGCGAGGTCGCGGGCGTGCAGCGCCTCGGTGTCGAGCCTGGCCACCAGCGCCTGCGAGCGCAACTGGCCCCACCAGACCATGCCCGAAAGCCCCATGAGCACGATCGCCAGCGCGGCCAGCCCCCACAGGAACAGGCGCGGGTCGCTGGCCAGGGCGCCGTCGACGCTGCTCATGCGCGTGACCGTGAGCGGGAAGTGCGCGGCGCGCGCGCAGCTCAGCAGGCGCGGGCGGTTGTCCGCCATGCCGTCGGACAGCAGCGTTGCGGAGCCAGGGGGCGGTGCGCTGCGGGAAGGGAGTTCGCCGGCCGCGTCGCCGCCGCCGAGGATGCGGTCATCCCAGGCCAGCCACAGCCGCGCGTCGGACGAACGCCGCGAACCCTGGACCTGCGCATGCAGGGTGGTCGACGGCACGAAGGCCAGGAGCCAGCCTTCGTTGCGGTCGAGCACGCGGCACTCGGTGGCCAGCACGACCTGGTCCGCGTCAGGCAGGTAGGCCGCGCGTGCGCCCCCGGAGTCGGCAGGCGCCGGTCGCGTCCAGCCTTCGGCGAACGCGTCGCCGGGATCGCGGCGCGGCTCGCGTGAATCGAAGACCTTGCGGCCGTCGGCGTCGAGCAGCAGCAGGCGCGCGTAGATCGGTTCGCCGCCCGGCAGCCTGTGGGCCAGCCGCCTGTCGAACTCGGTTTCCAGGTCCAGCAGGTTGATGCGCAGGCCGTATTCGAGGCTCAGGCCCAGCGCCGCGTTCTCGAACCAGGCGCTCACCTCGCGGCCGTCGGCCAGCTCGGCCACCTCGGCCTGCAGTCCCGACAGGAAGTGGTCGAGCGACACGCCCAGCGCCTGCGTGTGGGCGAGCTCGTCGCGCTCCAGCGCCTGGTGCTGCGCCTGCCGGCCGACGTAGAAGCCGTAGATGAGATAGACGACCAGCGCGACGGCGGGCAAACCCACGCCGGCGGCCGCAAGCCACGGCCGCCGGCGGGATCCGCCGTGAGTGCCGGTCCACGCGATCATTGCACGCTGCCACCGGTGGTGAAGAAGTCGGGGAAGTACGTCCACACGCCGGGGTAGTACTTGCGCACCAGCGCGTCATAGGTGCCGTCGGCCTGGCAGCGGTTCAGGAACGCCGCAAACGCGGCCTCCAGCTGCGGCGAGTTCTTCGGGAAAGCCGCGGCCATGTACTGGGGCTCGGAGAGCGGGCCCAGGATCTTGATCTTGCCCTGCCACCGCCGCAGCGCCACCAGCGCGTCGGGCACGTCGAGGATCGTGAGGTCGGCCATGCCGCCCAGGAGGTTCGGCGCCATGTGGTTGAGGCTGCCCTCGTAGTTGACGACGATGGCGCCGTGGCCGCTCAGGTCGTACAGCTTCGGGTCCAGGCAGGTGTTGGGCTTGGCCAGCACACTGATGCCGTTGATGAGCCGGTAGGTGAGCGCGATGTCGCCGTCGAGCGTCCCGGTCGGCGCGATGGGCGCGATCTTCGCAGTGGCCGGCGCGATCAGCCAGATCTGCGTGGGGAACATCGGCTCGGCGAAGTTGACGAGCTCGCGCCGCCACGCCAGGTCGGTCATGCCGTGGGCGATCATGTCGCCGCGCACCTCGGCCGGCCCGGTGATGGTCACCTCGTTGCCCTTGCGCGTGAACGCCAGGCCGGTGACATCGGAGTACGTGCGGCTCCAGTCGGTCTCCACGTAGACGTACTCCACGCCGATCTCGCGGCAGAACATCTTCACCAGGTCGACATCGAGCCCGTCGCCGGCGCCGGTGATGAAGTTCGCGTAGGGAATGCCCAGGTGGCGCAGCTGCCCGGCCGCCTTGATCTCCGGCAGGTCATGCTTCGCAGGCACGGTCTGTGCGGCGGCGCTCAGGGCGAAGACGCTGGCCAGCAGCAGCAGGATCGCGATCGGACGCATGGAGTTGCCTCCTCGTCGCACGGTACGGCGTGGCGCCGGCGGGAAGCCCGGACCGGCAGTTGGTAGCGGTTTATCGGCATGGCTGGACACGGGTTGACTTTATTGTTTCGGTCACCGGGTCTGGACTCGCCGCCGATCTATTGGTATAGTGATGCGCGCCAACGAGATAGAATTGCGGAGAGGTTTACATCGGATTGCGGGGTGAGACGTGGCGGAGCGGTGTGTGGCCCTGTTGCGCGGGGTGAACGTCGGGCGCGGCAATCGCGTGGCCATGGCTGACCTGCGCGCGACCGTGGCGGCGTGCGGTTTCGCGGACGTGACCACCGTGCTGGCCAGCGGCAACGTCGTGTTCACCACGCCGCGGCCATTGAAACCCGCAATCGTCGCCGCTCGTCTGGAGCAGGAATTGGCCTCGGCGCTGGCGCTGCAGGTGCGCGTGACGGTGATCGCCGCGGCCGCGTTCAACGCCGTCATCGACGAGGCGCCTTCGCTGCCGGCGGGCGCCGACGGTTCGCGCCTGCTGGCCGCCTTTCCGCGCGTGCCCGGCGCCCTGGCGAAGCTGAAGCCGCTGGCGGCGCGCGACTGGTCGCCGGCCTCGTTGACGATGGGCGTGCATGCGGCCTGGCTGTGGTGTCCGGGCGGCGTGCTGACCGACAAGCTGTTCGAGGACGTCTCGAAGCTGATGGGTGACGACATCACGACGCGCAACAGGAACACGCTGTTGAAACTGCAGGCCGCGTTGGCGGCCTGAAACATTCCTGCAACGCTTGCAGAACAGATGGGAGCATCGCGATGAGCAGAAAGCTGTTCCTGAACGGCCTGGCCGCGGCCGCTGCGATCATGATGTGCGCGGCTCCGGTCGTTGCGGCGCCGATGGCTTCGCGCGAGGAACTGGTCGCGCAGGTGCGCGCGGCCGAGACCGCGTTCGCCGCGACGATGGCCGCGCGCGATCACGCGGCCTTCGGCTCGTTCCTGGCCGACGACACCGTCTTCTTCGGCGCCAACGGCCCGCTGCGCGGCGCCGCCACGGTGATGGAAGCCTGGGAGCGCTTCTTCACCGGACCCGCGGCGCCCTTCTCGTGGAAGCCCGATACCGTGGAAGTGCTCGACTCCGGCACGCTGGCCCTGACCGCCGGCCCGGTGTTCGACCCGCAAGGCCGGCACATCGCCGACTTCAGCACCATCTGGCGGCTCGAGCCCGACGGCCGCTGGCGCGTGGTGTTCGACCGGGGCAACGACGTCTGTGCGCCGGCGACCGGCCCCTGAGGCGCGCGGCCCTTTCGCGACCGCACTTTCAACTGTCCCAAACCGTCCCATCGGCCCCTGCGATGGGACACTTTCTTGGGACGCTTTTGGGGGCCTTTCACCAACAGGAGCGGGACACCCCATGAACTCCTGATTGGCAACTTGGCCCTGTGCAACCAGTTGGCAAGCCGTTGAACAACGGGCCCCGCGATTGCATCCACCTGCCCAGCGCACCTCCAGGATCCGGTCAATGAGCGAGGGACCGGATCACCCCGCGGCGGGAGTGGAAGGGCGAACCCATTCCCGCCGCACCCCCAAACCCGGATGGTTCCTCGGGCGACGAACCATCCGGGTTTACTTTGGTTTGCAGCTGCCGATACGCTTCCTGCACCGCTTGATTTCACCCTCCGCGCAAACGAAATTGGAACAGCCGAAACGCTTGCGACCGGCACCTGTTCGTCCCGTCAGCGCTCAGCGCGACAGGATCGACACCGCAGGAGGAGTACGGGATGCAGATCAGCGTCACGAGGAATCCCAACCCGAAGTCGCCCCCCGACGGCCCCTTCGGCTTCGGCCAGTTCTTCACGCCCCACATGTTCGTGGCCGACTGGAAAGACGGCACCTGGCGCGACCCGCGCGTGGTTCCATACGGCCCGTTCATGCTCGATCCCGCGTGCAAGGTTTTGCACTACGGGCAGGAGATCTTCGAGGGCATGAAGGCCTACCACAACGTGGCCGACGACTCGGTGCACATGTTCCGCCCCGAGATGAACCTCGAGCGCTTCCACCGCTCCTGCGACCGCATGTGCATGCCGCGCATCGATTCGGAACTGTTCATGCGCGGCGCCGAGATGCTGATCGACATGGACCGGCACTGGGTGCCCGAGAGCCCGGACGCCATGTACGTGCGCCCGACGATGTTCGCGTCGCAGCGCGGCCTGGGCGTTCGCGCCTCGACCGAGTACATCTTCTTCATCATCGTGGGGCCGGTGGGCAGCTACTTCACCGGCGGGGTGAACCCGCTGAAGCTGCGCGTCGAGGAGACGTACGTGCGGTCGGCGGCCGGCGGCACCGGGTTCGCCAAGACCGGCGGCAACTACTCGGCGGCGCTGCTGCCGATCAAGCAGGCGCAGGACGCCGGCTACGACAACATCATCTGGCTCGACGCCAGGGAGATGAAGTACGTCGAGGAGATGGGCGCGATGAACATCATGTTCGTCTACGAGGACCGCGTCATCACCTCGAAGGCGGGCGACACGATCCTGCACGGCGTCACGCGCGACAGCGTGGGCGTGCTGCTGAAGGACATGGGCGTCACCTGGGAGGAGAAGGCGCCGGCCATCGCCCAGGTGATCGAGGACGCGCACGGCGGCAAGCTGAAGGAAGTGTTCGCCTGCGGCACCGCGGCCGTGGTCACGCCGGTGGGGACGATCCACTACAAGGGCGCCGACCACCGTATCGGCGACGGCGGCGAGGGCAAGCTGACGCGCCAGCTGCGCGAGACGCTGACCGGCATCCACGCCGGGGGCAGCACGCGGCATCCGGAGTGGCTGCACAGGGTGCCGTCGTTCGCGGACAAGCGCTGACGGCGCCTGACCGGCGGCAGCACGGGGAAGCTCGGGGATGGGCCCGGCCGGAAGCGGCCGGGCCTCCCGTTTTCGGGTGCAGGGGAGCCGTCCAGCCGGTTCGGGAACCCGCCGCCGACTTTGCGTGTTCAAGGCCTTTCCCCCCTGCGCGGCCGGGAATGGGCTTGCCGACCCGGCCCGAACCTGATCTTCTGTTGTCATCAAGCATTCCAAGGAGGCCGACGTGCTTCGATCCCGTTCGTTCCTGCCGCTGCTGGCGTGCCTGCTTATCGCAACCGGCGCCGTGGCCGGCGAGCCGGCCGAGCGCCCGGTGCTCGCCGCCGCCGAGTTCACGCTGGCCGACCATGCCGGCAAGGTGGTGGCTCTCGATTTCTGGGCGTCGTGGTGCAAGCCGTGCAAGGCGTCGATGCCGTGGCTGTCGCGGATGCAGCAGCAGTACGGCGGGCAGGGGCTGCAGATCGTGGCCGTGAGCGTGGATGCCGACGAGGCGTCGATGCGGTCGCGGCTCGGCGACATCGACCCGGGCATCATCGTCGTCTTCGACCCGAAGGGCGAACTGGCGGCGCAGTACAAGCTCGAGGGCATGCCGACCACATACCTGATCGATCGCGCCGGCAAGCTGGTGGCCAGCCATGTGGGCTACCGCGACGCCGATGCCGGCAAGCGCGAGGCCGAGATCGCGGCCATGCTCAAGGAGGGCAAGTGATGCGCAGACGGGACGGTTGGTGGCTGCCGCTGGCGGCGGGACTGGCGCTGCTGGGCGGCTGCGCCTCGATGGGCGTGCAGCCCTGGGAGCGCGACGTGCTGTCGCAGCCGGGCATGACCCCGGGCGAGGACGTGGTGCTGACGTCGCTGGACGAGCATATCTACTTCAGCAAGGAAGCGTCGACCGGCGGGCTGGGCTCGGGGGGGGGCGGCTGTGGCTGCAACTGACAAGCTGCGGGCCTCGCTGGCGGCGGCCTGCGGGCTGCTGGGCGTGGCCGGCGTGAAGGCGCAGGCGACGGAAGTGCAGTCTGGCGTGCTGGGCTACCACGAGCCCGGGCGCGTGTCGGCCGTGGAACTGCTGAGCGACGTGAAGCACGAGTTCGCCGGCGGCCAGGTGGGCACCATCCGCCTGGTGTACGATGCGCTGACCGGTTCGTCGGCCAGCGGCGCCGTGCCCGCGCTGCAGAAGACGCAGACGTTCACCAGCCCCTCGGGCAACGGCAGCTACTCCACCGAGCCGGGGATGACCCCGCTCGACAACACGTTCCACGACACGCGCGTGGCCGTGAGCGGCGGCTTCTCGCTGCCGTGGGGCCGGCTGACGATGGCCTCGCTGGGCCTGTACGGATCGTTCGAGCACGACTACACCTCGCTGGGCGCCAACGCTTCGCTGGCCCGCGAGTTCAACCACAGGAACACCACGGTGACGCTGCGCGCCGCGCGGTTCGAGGACACCATCAACCCCGAGGGCGGCGTGCCCATGGCGATGGCGGCCATGCCGGCGCCGGTGCCGGGCGGTGGTGGTGACGATAAACGCGCCGACGATGATGAAGGCAGCGACGCGACGAAGAGCGTGACCGACCTGGGCCTGGGCCTGACCCAGGTGCTGGGCCGCCGCACGGTGCTGAGCCTGAACTACACGAACAGCCGCGTGGCGGGCTACCAGACCGATCCCTACAAGATCGTCTCGGTGGTGGACGGCGTGACGGGCGCACCGGCGCCCGTGTCGGGTGATCCCACGCGTGACCTCTACCTGTACGAGAGCCGGCCCGACAACCGCGTGAAGAACGCGATCGCCGCCGAGCTGATCCGCAGCCTGGGCCGCGACGTGGTGACGCTGTCGTATCGCTACTTCGACGACGACTGGGGCATCACCTCGCACACGGGCGAGCTGCACTACCGCCTGAACTTCGCCAAGGGGCGCTACTTCCAGCCGAACGTGCGCTGGTACCACCAGACGGAGGCCGACTTCTACCGCCGCTGGCTGGTGGAGGGCGAGACTCCCGACTTCGTGTCGGCCGACTACCGCCTGGGCGACATGACGGCCATGACCTACGGGCTGAAGTACGGCACCACGCTCAAGGGCGGCCAGGAGCTGTCGCTGCGCGTGGAATACTACGCGCAGTCGGGCAACCAGCCGGCCGGCGCGTTCGGCGACCTGGCGGAACTGGACCTGTTCCCGACCGTCGACGCCTGGATCGTGAACGTGGGCTACACGTTCGGGAAATAGGCGTGACCGTTGCGCTGCAGCAGCGTCCCGACGGCTGGCAGGCCGCATTCGCGGCGATGGCGAGCCCGTGCGAGGCGCTGCTCGATGTCGACACGCGCGACGAGGCCGCCGCGCTGGGCGAGGCGGTGGCCGGCGAGGCCATGCGCCTGGAACGGATGCTGAGCCGCTACCGCGACGACAACGTCATCCACGCCGTCAATCATGCCGCGGGCCGGCCGGTGATCGTCGACGACGAGACGGCCGGCCTGCTCGATCTTGCCGACCACTGCTTCCACCTGAGCAACGGCCGCTTCGACGTGACCGCGGGGGTGCTGCGGCGCCTGTGGCGCTTCGACGGCTCGGCCAACGTGCCCGCGCGCGAGGCCGTGCGCGCGCTGCTGCCCCTGGTGGGCTGGGACAAGGTCACCTGGCGGCGCCCGGAACTGACGCCCGCAGCTGCTGGCGCTGCGCTCGTCGACGGCGGCGCTGGTGAACTTCGGCGGCGACCTGCGGGCGCTTGGCACGCGGCGCGACGGGCGGCCGTGGCGCGTGGGGGTGGAGGCGCCGGGTGCGGTGGATGCGCAGCGCGGCGCGGTGGACCTGGAGCTGGCCCAGGGCGCGCTGGCCACCAGCGGCGACAGCCGGCGCTTCCTGCTGAAGGACGGCGTCCGCTATCCGCACATCCTGGATGCGCGCACGGGCTGGCCCGTGACCGGGGCGCCCCGTTCGGTGACGGTGCTGGCCGACACCTGTCTTGAAGCCGGCGCGCTGGCCACGCTGGCGATGCTGCAGGGCGCGGGGGCGCGCGCGTTCCTGGACGGAAGCGGTGCCACGTACTGGGTCCTGGACTGATCCCGGTACCGGACCGGGCAAGCCCTGCGGCTTGCCGCCGCGCCGCCGTGCGTTGATACTGTCACGCGGTGATTCCAACGAACGGACAGGCGCGTGATCCCAGCAATCGAAGCCCTGGCGAGACTGAAGGCCGGCAATCGCCGTTTCGTGGCGAACCTGGACGCGGGCGACCATGCGCGCCCGTCGCCGGCCGCGCCGCACGGCACCGACATCGAGGAACAACGGCCGTTCGCGATCATCCTCGGGTGTTCGGACGCGCGCGTGCCGGCCGAACTGATCTTCGACCAGGGCCTGGGCGACCTGTTCGTGATCCGCGTGGCGGGGAACATCGTGGCGCCGTCGCTGGTGGGCAGCGTGGAGTTCGCCGCCTCGCGCTTCGAGACCAAGCTGGTGCTGGTGCTGGGGCACACGCGGTGCGGCGCCATTGCCGCCACCATCGAGGACCTGCAGGGTTCGGGCGAGCACGACTCGCGCAACCTGCGCGACATCGTCGACCGCATCCGCCCCGCCGTGGAGATGGTGGTGGCCGAGGACGCGCACGACGACGACGAGGACCTCGAGCTGCGCGCCATGCGCGCGAACATCGCCTACAGCGTCGATCACCTGCGGCACGATTCGCCGCTGATGGAGCAGCTCATCCGCGACGATGGGGTGCTGGTCGTGGGCGCCGAGTACTCGCTGGAGACCGGGGTCGTGACGTTCTTCGACGAACTGCCCGAGAGCCAGGACAAAGCCGCGGACTGACTGCGAACCGGAGGACCGACCGTTGCGCCACCTGAAGCTGACCCGCCCGCTCACGTTCTTCGACCTCGAGACCACGGGCGTGGACCCGGACAACGACCGCATCGTGCAGATGGCGCTGATCCGCGTGGAGCCGGGCGGTGCGCGGCAGACGTATGAAACGCTGGTCAATCCCGGACGGCCGATCCCGCCGCAGGCGACGGCCGTGCACGGCATCACCGACGACGACGTGAAGGACCAGCCCCCGTTCGCGCAGGTGCGCGTCGAGGTGGAGCGCATGCTCGCGGGCAGCGACCTGGCCGGCTACAACTCGATCCGCTTCGACGCCCCGCTGCTGCAGGCCGAACTGCATCGCGCCGGCAGCGAACTGGACCTGCGCGCGGCGCGACACCTCGACGCCATGGTCATCTTCAAGATGATGGAGCCGCGCAACCTGACGGCCGCCTACCGCAAGTACTGCGACAAGGACCTGGTGAACGCCCACAGCGCCCTGGCCGACACCGAGGCCACGCTGGAGATCCTCGACGCGCAGGTCGCCTTCTACGACGCCGTGCCCGACGACGTTGACGCGCTGCACACGCTGTGCAATCCCGACGAGGGCCGCTTCGTAGATCGCGGCCGCAAGTTCGTGTGGAACGAGGAAGGCCAGGCCGTCTTCACCTTCGGCAAGCACCAGGGCGAAGTGCTGAACCTGGTGGCCGTCGACCAGCGCAAGCGCGGCTACCTCGAGTGGATGCTGAACAAGGACTTCAGCGAAGAGGTGAAGGGCATCTTGCGCGAGGCGCTGGCCGGGGTGTTTCCGAGGAAGGACTGAAGGCGCGCCGCGCACGTGTGCCCTCACACTTGCGCCGGCGCAAGTGTTACGCGACGAGCCTGCATCCGCGCCCCGTGGAACGTCCAGATCAGGGAGCGCCGCCCTGCGAACGCAGAGGCGTCGGGGCTCGCGGACCGGGGCGGGCTGGCGCGGGTGCGTGGGGCGGTGGCCCTGAGCGCCGAGCGCACACGTGGTGGACCCTCAGGGAGATCTGGAGGAGGTGGGGTTGGCGAGGACCGCGGCGATGGCAGGAGCGGCGGCAGGGCGGAGGCCGCCGCTGCGACACTCCGGGCGCCGCAACTTGCGCCACCCCCGCTCCCGAACTTCCCACCGCCCGGCTGGGTGTTTTTTCCCAACCTTCCGCTAACGATCTTTCCGGCAAGTGGTTATATTGACGTTGCAACGGGTACGCCGGTTGCTTCCGGGCGGGTGGGACACACGCCGGGACACGCCCCGGACCTCGGGTCAGGCGACCACAGGAGCGCGGAAAATACGATGGATCGTCAGGACCGCACGGCGCTGAAGAAGACCTTCACCAGCTTCGATGTCATCCTCGGCCTCGGGGTGCTGGCCGTGGTGGCGGCCGGGCTGCCCTGGCTGGGGCAGCAGCTGGACATGGCCAAGAACGCGCGTTCGCGCGACCACGCCGGGCGCGTGGCGCAGGCCATCCTCGATTACCACACCGAGATGGGCCAGTGGCCGGCGGCCCACGGCAAGCCGGTGGACCTGTCGGTGCTGACGGCCGTGCCGCCGCCCGCGCATACGCTGGGCACGATGGCGGCCACGCCGGAATCGCCGATCGAGCCGGATGCGCGGCCGTGGGTCGAGGAACTGCCGGTCGACAGCTGGGGCCGTCCGTTCGTGGCGGCGGTGTACGCCCTGTTCCGCGGTGATGACACCGGGCAGGTGCTGCAGGGCCGCGGCGCCGGCAGCTGAACCGCGAAAGCCAGCCGAAAGAGACAGCCATGCTGACGCCACATCACGCGCGCCGCGCCGTCCTGGTTGCGGCGCTTGCCTTGACGGTCACCTTGGCGGCGGCGCTGGGCGCGATGCCTGCGCAGGCGCAGATGGCCGACCATCGCTGGTTGCTGGGTGTGGACCTGGTGGCCGGCACGGTGGGCGAGAACGAGGATGCGGAGCCGGACGCCATCATCATCGACGAGAAGGCCGGCGGCCTGGGCCTGCAGTTCGGGTACATGCTGAAGCCTTCGTTCATGCTGCGGCTGACGGCCGTGGGCGCCGACCACGAGACGAGCGACCCGGACGTGACGATCCGTTTCGGCGGCGGCACGCTCGACGCGGTGTTCCTGTTCCGCGAAGGCAAGCCCTTCCGTCCGTACCTGTTCGCGGGCGTGGGCGGCTACCAGGCGCAGTCGCAGCAGGATGACGTGGTCTACGAGATCCGCGGGCCGGGCGTGGCCTTCGGCGCGGGCATGCACCTGCGCCTGGGTTCGCGCGCCACGCTGCACGGGGCGCTGCGCGTGGAGGCCATCAACTGGGAAGAGGCGCGGGTGCTGCTGGACCTGCCGGGCG
This sequence comes from bacterium, assembly GCA_016703265.1. Lineage (NCBI taxonomy): Bacteria > bacterium. The sequence continues at coordinate 129,077 of JADJCK010000004.1, read as the reverse complement.
GCGACCTCGAGGTGGACGCGCCGATCGACGAGGAAGGCTGGGCGTCGAAGGTGATGCTCGGGGTGGGATTCTGGCTGTAGGCCAGCCAAGGCGCTGTGGGACAATACGTTGTGGCGATGGGCCCGCCGGCGGACGGCGGGCCCTCGTCGTGCTGCGGGCCGCCGCGATGTAGCCCTGTCTTTACTTTATGTAAAATCAGCTTGACATATGCCGATAATGGCCGCAGACTGAGGGGCATGGAAGAAAGCATCCACAACGAGGTCCGCCGGCACCGGTTCCAGTGCGGCGAGATGACCCAGGAGCAGCTGGCCCGCCGTGTGGGGGTCAGTCGGCAGACGATCATCGCCATCGAGAAGGGGAGCTACAACCCGTCGGTGGGGCTGGCGCTGCGGATCGCGCGGGCGTTCGGCGCGCGCGTCGAGGATGTGTTCCGGCTCGAGGACGCACAGGAGGGGCACGATGGCTCCGGTGATTGAACGGCTGTGGCAGGGGCGACCGGCCACCGCAACGATGGTGGGCGCGGTGGTGGTGGTCGCCGGCTTCCTGCTGGCGCAGGTGAGCTGGTGGTTCTTCGCGCTGGCGGGTGTGGGCGCGTGCGGGCCGGGCATCCTGCGCGAGCTGGGCGTGCTGAAGGACAAGGACGAGTTCGCGCGCCGCGCGGAGCAGCGCGCCGGCTACCACGCGTTCCTGGCAACGGGCCTGTTCGGCTTCGTGCTGGTGGCGCTCGTGCGCGCCACGAAGAGCGAACTGAAGAACCCGGGCGAACTGGCAACGCTCATGCTCGCGATGCTGTGGTTCACCTGGCTGCTCAGTTCGTTGCTGACGTTCTGGGGCGCGCGCAAGGCGTCGGCGCGGCTGCTGCTCGGGTTCGGCGTGGCGTGGCTCTCGTTCGCGCTGGCCGATGCCGGCGACGAACCGCTGGGCTGGCTGATGTCGAGCCTGCCGGCGCTGCCGTACTTCGTGCTGGCCGGACTGGCGTGGCGCTGGCCGCGCGTGGCCGGCGCGCTGATGGTCGTTGTCGCCGCGGTGATGTACGTGGCCTTCGGCTACTACAGCAACGAACGCATGGGCGGGCTGATCGTGAACACGGGCGTGGCGCTCATGCTGTGCGGGCCGCTGGTGGGTTGCGGGGTGGCGCTGCTGCGCGCGGGTCCTGCGGCGCCGGAAGAAGCCTAGGGTTATTGCCCGGTGAACTGCCGCCAGAGCAGTCGCGCCGCCGTGGCCGTGACCGACACGACCAGCACCCAGCGGATGAACCGCGGCGGCCGGCTGAGCACCAGGTGCGAGCCGATGAGCGAGCCCGCGACCTGCCCCACGGTCATTGCCAGCGCGACGGTGACGACGATCTGCCCCGCCACCAGGAACAGCACCGCCGCAACCAGGTTGCTGGTGAAGTTCATCACCTTGGTGGCGCCGGTGGCCTTCCGCAGGTCGAGCCCGCCCAGTCCCACCAGCGTCATCGCCCAGAAGGTGCCGGTGCCCGGCCCGAAGAACCCGTCGTGGAAACCGAGCACGGTGCCGGCCACCGGTTGCAGCACGGCGGGCTTCACGCGCTCGGGCCGCGCGCGCTCGCCAAGCCCGGGCGTCAGCAGCGTGTAGAACAGGATCGCCACGAGCAGCACCGGGATGAGCCAGGCCAGCAGCCCCGGCGACAACCGCTGGATGAGCGCCGTGCCCGCCGCCGCGCCCAGCGCCGTGAACACGATGGCGCGCTTCCAGTCGCGCAGCCGCACCAGCCCACCCTGCCGGTAGCGCAGCATCGCCACGGCAACGCCGATGGTGCTCTGCACCTTGTTCGTGCCGAGCGCCAGGTGCGGCGGCAACCCGATGGCCAGCAACGTGGGCACGGTGATGAGCCCGCCGCCGCCGGCGATGGCGTCGATGGTGCCGGCGACGAGGCCGCCCAGCAGCGCGAGCGCGTGGGCGGGGAGGGAGATGTCGTGGGTGAGGGTCACGGTGCGATCTTCGCGAGCCGCTCGGCGAGCCACATCTTGATGATGGATTGGCGTGTGACACCGATGCGCGAGGCCTCGCGGTCCAGCTCGTGGACCATCCAGGCGGGGAAGTCGACGTTGACGCGGCGGGATTCGAGGTTGAGGCGGCGCGCACGCGTGTAGTCGAGGTACTCCGACACGTCCTCGCCGTCGTCGAACTTCTGGTCGAATTCATCGGCGGTCATACGCCAGGACCTCCTCGAAGCGGGCACGTCGAACCGAGATCAGCCGGACACGTCCCCCACGGTAACTCACGACGGCCGACCAGTGACGGCGCCCAATGCAGCCGGTGACCAGGAACCGCTCCTCGCCGGCCAAGCGGGCCGGAACCTCCAGCAGTCGGTCGTCCAGCCAGAGCGCCTGCGCCTCGACGAAGTCGATGCCATGTTTGAGCTTGTTCGTGGCGCTCTTGGCCGCGTCGAACTCGAAGTCAGGCAGCTCCGGGTCGTCCAGATCTTTTACTATACCATAATAGCTCATTTTTGACACCTATTGTCGCCCTTTTCCGGCGAGCTGCGCCCGTTGCACTTGCGCCGGCGCAAGTCGCCCGCCCACCCGGCCCCGCCCTTGCCCATCGCAGCCCATGGACCAGAAACCAACGGACACCCCAGGGAGCGCCCCGGCGCCCCGCCTGATGGAGCAAGTGCGTGCGGCGCTTGCCGCCCGGCACTACAGCCCGCGCACGGTACGCGCGTACACGGGCTGGATCCTTCGCTACATCCGCTTCCACGGGCGGCGACACCCGCGGGAGATGGGTGAACCGGAGTTGACGGCCTTCCTGTCACACCTGGCGACGCACCGGAAGGTCGGCGCGTCGACGCAGAACCAGGCGCTGGCGGCGCTGCTGTTCCTGTACCGCGACGTGCTGCGCGTGGAAATGCCGTGGCTGCACGACGTGGTGCGCGCGAAGCGGTCGCAGAAGGTGCCGCTGGTCTTGACGCAGGATGAAGTGCGGGCGCTGCTGGCAGCCATGGACGGCACGCCGCTGCTGGTGGCGCAGCTGCTTTACGGGACCGGGATGCGCCTGCTCGAGGCGATGCGGCTGCGCGTGAAGGACATCGACTTCAGTGCGGGCGAGATCACTGTTCGCCAGGGCAAGGGCGACAAGGACCGCCGGGTGCCGCTGCCGGAGCGCACCCGGGCCGCGTTGCGCGAGCAGATCGCGTTCGTCCGTCGCCAGCACGAAGCCGACCTCGCGGCGGGTGCCGGCTGCGTGGAACTGCCCGGTGCCATGGCGACGAAGAACCACGCCGCTATTCGCGACCTGGCCTGGCAGTGGGTGTTCCCGGCCACGCGCATCTATCGGCACGCGGAAACGGGTGAGCTGCGGCGCCATCACCTGCACGAGACGGTCATCCAGCATGCGGTGCGCCACGCCCGCCGAGACGCCGGCCTGACCAAGCCCGCCGGCTGCCACACGCTGCGCCACTCGTTCGCCACCCACCTGCTCGAGGCGGGCAGCGACATCCGCACCATCCAGGAGCTGCTCGGGCACAACGACGTGTCGGTGACGATGATCTACACCCACGTGCTGAACAAGGGAGGGCGGGGGGTGCGGAGCCCGCTGGACGCGGAGCGGATGCGATGATACGCGTGGAAAGCTGCTACCGTTGCGGGTGCCGCTTGACATATGACGCGACGCGTCATAGAATCACACCATGATCCGCTCGTTCGCGTCACGTGATACGGAACGGATCTTTCTTCGCGAGCCGGTGTGGCGCATCTGCTTCCGCTGGCAGGCAGGCGATGCCCTCGACGTCGAGATTGTCGACTACCACTGACCCGGAGCGAGTTCCCATGGCCGCCAGAAAACCGAAGCCGGTCCATCCGGGCGAGATCCTGCAGGAGGAATTCCTTGTGCCGCTGGAGCTGAGCCAGAACCAACTGGCCCGCGACCTCGGCGTCCCACCCCGACGCGTGAACGAGATCGTCCTGGGCAAGCGGCGCATCTCCGCCGACACGGCGCTGCGCCTGGCGCGCTACTTCGGCACTTCGCCCGAATTCTGGCTGCAGTTGCAGATGGACCACGATCTGGAGAGCGAAAGGGACGCACTGGGCGACCGCCTGGTTGTCGAGGTCAAGCGCTGCCAGAGGAAGGCGTGCCGACGAACGGGTTAGGTGACTCTGCCCCCGTTGGCGCACGTGGCGTCGCCGGACGCCGTTGAGCAGAGTCTGATATATGTATATAATACAGATATGATCACTCCATGGGCTCCGGTCAACGCGACAGCGCCTGCCCGCAGTGCCAACGGCCAAGAAAGGAAACCCCATGAAAAAAGACTATGACTTCAGCAAAGGCCGCCGCGGTCCGTTGCTCACCCAAACTGGTAAGACCCGCATCACCATCTACATCGACGATGATGTCCTGGAGGAGTTTCGTGAGCGCGGCGACGCCAGCGGCCAGGGATACCAGACGATGGTAAATCAGGCCCTCCGGGACTACCTGAGCAAGTCGCGCCCGCCCGTGGACGCCCGCACCCTGCGCCGGATCCTGCGGGAAGAGCTCAAGCGGGCCGGCTTATGTCCATGACGGCGTGCCAGGCTGGCCGCGTGCCGGCGGCCAGTGGCGGTACAGTTGCCCGCCTGCCGATTATCGAGACCCGGCCAATCGTTTAGCGCAGCCTGCGCGCACGGCCGCATGGAGATGGCGCCCGTGGTGTCCGATGTGCTAGGATACTTCAGATCGCGGAGACATGGCGGCTTGCTTGGGGCGGAAGAGCTTTGCGGCCGCCGATGATCGCGACTATTGCTCTGTCCCAGACTCGTCCTTAACTGTTATCAGGAACTCGCCCAACAGGCCCAGATCCGACCGGATTCGTATTGATTCGTGGGCGGGGTGTTGGGATAACAGCTTAACGAGAACGTGACAATTAGGTGTTAGGCGGTCGGAACGCCGGCGGCGGCAGTCGCAAACTATGGAAGGTGATGTCATGGCGATGATATGCCGGACGATCTTACTGGTCATCGCACTTTCCGGGATGAGCAACGCGGCCATCGGCGAAGTGTTCACGCAGACGTTTTCTGCACCGCCATGGTATTCGTGCTATGTGAATTCTGCGCAATGCATGGCTATCGACGTGGACCTTGGCTTTGGAGTTGCACACCCCGACAGCGTGTGGATTGAACTTTCCGGCGTCTCGCATCAAGGAGTAATAATCATCGTAACTGGCGACAACCCCGTACACTACCGCCCATGCCAGGATGACCTTCTGGTGTCGTTCAGAGGCGAACCTGAGCCCGAGTGTACGTGTATGTGTAGTCCGCATCCTGATGGTGTGATCGACTGCTACGGAGCGCGGTTGGCCCCCACTGGGGATCTGCAGCCTTTCGCCATCGCGAAGAAGATGTCCGGGCTTGAGCTAGTCGCCTCGGGTTGCCGGTACGCCCATGAGGAGCTTGATTCAGATCCCGACTTCGGCAACATTTTTCTCGATGGGCATGCTGTGCTTTCGATTCGCAGCTTGAACGACAAGGACTGCGATTGGGGCAAGTGCTTCAACGGGTATGCCGATATTGCACAGGTCACGGTCCACATCGCATATAGTGCGGCGATGCCGACGCAGTCAGAGACCTGGGGTGGTCTGAAAGCCATCTATCGGTAGCCGTGTCTGAATCAATGAGTGATCGGGCACTGCCACGGTCACCGTCCCGTTGATGGTGGACATGACACTTGTTGGGCCGAGCGCATTTGTCGCGCGGTGCCTGGAGATGCCCATGAAGCGACGGCTGTTGGTGCCTAACCAGAGCTTGCAGCAGACGAAGCCGCCTGTCACGTCGCCTGCTTGCGCAGGCGCCGCGTCAGCCGTCTTCGCTGCTGAAGCCGGTGTTATGCAACTCGGCGCACCGATAGAGCGCTGCGTATGTTGGGACTATTGGCTGAGCCACGGATCGCGGGTGATCAACTGGGTTGGAGCGCGCAACCTGCGCAAATGTAGTCAGACCTGGGAGGCAATTTCATGAGAACCTTCATTTGGGCTTTGGCGGCACTTGCGCTGCCGATCGCCGCTCTGGCGCAGATTGAACAGCCCGAAAACCTCTTGGGCGTGTACTTTGACGAGAGTGCAGCTTCGAGTGGCCGTACTGCGGCGCCATTTGAATTGTTCAACGCGTACGTAATTCTGAGCTATCCCACAATGAGCGCCGTTACAGGGTGGGAGGCCGGAATAGACTTTTCAGACCCGGTCCACATGCTGCCGGCGGTCCTGCCCCATGGTGGCTCGAACAGTTTGGCGGCGCCACAGTATTCAGTAGCTTATACGACACCATTGCCGTGCGGCGCGACGACGGTCCTCATGACCTTGCCGATGTTCCTTTCGACGCCAGAAACGCGATGTATCGGAATGTTCGCGGTAGACAGTCCCTCGATACCCGGGTCGCTTCCAGTTCTGTTCCTGAATGACAGCGGACGCCAACAGGCACAGGTGGACTTTCTAGGTTCTGGCAATGCGGTCGCGCAGATCAACGGGAGTTTCCCGATTCACGGGGGGGCGTGGGACTGCGCCGGTGTTGTGCGCAATGAGGGGTGCACATGGGGCGTGCTCAAGAGCAGGTACCGCTGACGCAGTGTGATGCATAACCAGAGCTTGCAGCAGACGAAGCCGCCTGTCACGGCGCCTGCTTGCGCAGGCGCCGCGCCAGACGTCTTCGCTGCTGAAGCTGGTGTTATGCCGACAGTCCAGGGGGTCGAGCTGTGAAAACGATTTGCGCCGTACTCTCCATTTGTGTCGCGTTCTTCGGTGCCGCATCGGCCGAAGTCATTACACGGGTGTTTGACAATGCGCAGTGGACGAACACCGAGCCGAATAGCTACTTCATGGACCTCGAGATCGACTTGGGATTTGGTGTCTCCACAATCGACAGCGTCTGGATTGACATCACGGGCACGAGTGCAATTGGCACCAACACGGTCTGTTTCGGCATGGGAACAACCGGCACCATAGGTTGTCGAGATCTCGTGTTCTTGTCCTTCATTGACGAGCCATCCCAGGGAACTTGTCCGGATGGTGTAGTGTCACCGGACGGGATCATGGACTGCATCGCTGGCAGCTTCATGTCAAGCGGAGTCGCTGCTCCATTTGCGGAATCAGTGCATCTAGCTGGGGTGGAGCGCACTCAGTCTTGGCTGCCAGCATTTGGCGTAGTGGAGCCCCGTCCCCAGTGGGGAGACCTGTTTTTGGATGGCCACACCACGTTGCGCATCCGTGAGATTGACGCGCTTGGGGGCTTCGGCTGCAGCGGACCTCGGCCCTGTGAGGGTGGACTTGCCGACATCACGGCGGTTACGGTGCATGTTGCATACGACTCCGCTCTTGCAGCACAGTTGACGACATGGGGCACGGTCAAGGCCTGCTACAGATAATGGAGAGCGGCGTGCGGCATAACCAGAGCTTGCAGCAGACGAAGTCGCCTGTCACGTCGCCTGCTTGCGCAGGCGCCACGCCAGCCGTCTTCGCTGCTGAAGCTGGTGTTAGATTGCTGGGGACGAACTTGAGACGCAGCGCCACGATATTGCTCGTATGCGGCCTGATTGTGGGCTGCGACAACGCACGCGCCGATGAGCCTATGGTGGTCAGTGAGATCGCTCCGTATGTTCAGGCGGCAACGGCGTTCGTGGTAGAGCGCATCGGCACGGAGATGTACCTGCAATCAATGAAGTACACCGGTATCAACGTGGCGGCGCCGGATAGTCACGCCTTTGCCGTGCATTTCGAATATGCGCCGCCATCTGCGCCAAAAGAGCGGGTCAGGTTTTCCGTTCGTGCGAGCGACTCAGAGCCATGCCGGGCGATCGGCGGACCCATCCCCAATTGCCGGCAGAGCCCTCAACTTTGCGAAGTAAGAATCTCGCGCGGCGACGCCATTCAGGCTGCACGTGATCACGGGCTGGAATTTGGCGGTAGTGATTGTAAGACCGAGCTTTGCACGTTCGATGGCATACCGGAATCGTGTGGGCCGTGGAGGTGCGTATCGTCGACGCAAAGGATCGTGTCACTTCACAGACGGCGGTGATCGATGCGAGCACTGGTCGCTATATCGACACTCTGACTGGGTGGTCGATACCGTGATCCGGTGCGGCGCAATCTAACCAAAGCTTGCAGCAGATGGTCACGGCTGTCACGGTCCGTGCAAAGCACGGCCCGCGCCAACCGCGCCCACTGCTGAAGCTGGTGTTAGCTGCTGAAAGGTGGGCATATGTCGTCATTTGTGTTGGCAATCGTCGCCATGATGATCTTGGTGCCAACTGTTGCCGCGGGCCAGGATCCCTTCATGATCGGAACGTGGGAGTGGATATCGACGAGCTACACCGCCGGTGGAGAAGACACTCCGGCCACTGTTAGCTACACCCGGCAAATATCGTTCAATGAGGATCACACGTTCCTCACATATCGCGATGAAGTCCCGCAGATGTCCACATACTGGGCTGTAGGTGAAGTCTATGCGCCACCTGCCTTCATCCAGTTTACCATGACCGGAGAAGGTGACACGTGGTGGGACATAGACTTCTCATACGACGGTACGCTGTACATGACACTTCGCGACTATCAAGCGCTGCCGTCCGGGAGCGTCGGGCCGAACACAAAGACCGAACTCTACCGTCAGCGATCTCCAGTTGCGACGGAAACATTCAGTTGGGGAGATCTCAAGGCGGGGTCTTCGGGATGTTGGGTCGGCGCGCAGCTAACCAGAGCTTGCAGCAGACGAAGCCGCCTGTCACGGTCCGTGCTTGCGCACGGCCCGCGCCAGCCGTCTTCGCTGCTGAAGCTGGTGTTAGAATGCACGCGAGGTTGGATTGACGATCAAATCGGCATGGCTGACTGTCGCGGCGCTGCTCTGTGCGATGTGGGCGGCACAGGATGGGCGCGCCTACGTCGTACATCTGCCCGATCAGGAGGCCAGCGCGATCGCCGAGGCCGATGTCGTTGTAGTCGGCCGGCTGTTGGAAACGCTCCCGTTTGATGAACGCGTGCCCCTGCGAAAGAGCCCGCTGGTGGTGGACCAGGTGTTCGCTGGCGACATCGCGGTGGGCGACACGCTGCAATTGCCATGGTCCGCTCGTGAATGGCACCCGGCACCCGATTATTCGGCTGGCGCTACTGAGGAATTCCCGCGCGCGGGCGACTATGCGGGCACAACGGCACTTTGGGTGCTGGAGTACTACCACGGTGATGCAATTGACAGCCGGTACAAGTATCCGGGCGTACCGTTTGTACTCTCGCTGGACAATCGCGCAGAACTGGACCATTTGCTTGTCCTCATAGAAGAGCGATTGTCTGCGGCGCCCGACGATAGCGAGAAGAGTAGCGAGCATCGCCGCATTGAGGCCGTTGCGCATCGTTTGCGCGAGTTCTTGGAAGAACGCCATGAGCGCTAGTGGTGCTGAGCATTCTAACCAGAGCTTGCAGCAGACGAAGCCGCCTGTCACGTCGCCTGCTTACGCAGGCGCCGCGCCAGCCGTCTTCGCTGCTGAAGCTGGTGTTAGAATGGGAAGCGGACTTGCAGCGAGGTGCGTCATGAAATATTCGCTTGCGGTTGTACTGGTTCTTGTTTGTCTGGCAGCGGCGCCGGCACTTGGCTGGGACTTCACACCAGGTCCTGACTATTGGCCGCTCGACTGGGCCAACATGTACATATATATCAATGGTAGGCCGCGCGATCGAAGTAGTCACTAATCCTTGGGGAACAGCCGGGTTAGACAGGACAGCATATGCATGTCTGATGCGGGGTGGGAGTGGACGAAGCACGACATGTTCCAAATTGATGCGTCCGGCGACGGACGCTCGCCAGCGTTTCGTATGAGGACAGGTCGGGCGTGGCATATAGTTGGGAATATTCACCTCCATTGAAATTCATCGATGATCCACTATTCGTCGGCAAGTCATGGACTAGTAGCGGCACGGCAGTTGGTACCACAACAGAGAGCTTCCAACATCAGTGTGTTGTGGAGCGTGCCGAGACAGTTGTGACGCCAGCCGGGAATTTCGATGCTCTGGTCCTGGTGGAAACAGACCTACAGAACACCCATCATGAGGGGACTTACTACTTGGCGTGGGGTTACGGTGCAGTAATGCTCCCAGGTGGCTACCGGCTATTTGGGACGCGCGAAGCCATCGGCGTGGAATCAACGTCGTGGGGTTCTGTGAAGGCCCTCTTCAGATAGGCGGACGCGCTTGGGACCATTCTAACCAGAGCTTGCAGCAGACGAAGCCGCCTGTCACGTCGCCTGCTTGCGCAGGCGCCGCGCCAGCCGTCTTCGCTGCTGAAGCTGGTGTTAGGCAGACCGTTGGGTGACAGCCGGGGGGGATTCAACAGAATGCTATCGCCTTCGAAACTGTTGCTCGCACTTGCCGTAGCCGGATTATCCATCACGCTTCCTGGCGGCCATGCAAACGCGTGCTCTTGCGACGGACGTTCTGATGTGGCGGCCGAGCGCGACGGCTCTGATTATGCGTTTCTTGGGCGCGTGGTGAAATCTTTCGCCCCTGGTCCGCGCGCCATCTCAGCGGAAGACACCACGATGTTGATCTGGTCGAACGACATGGTACGGTACGAGATCGCCACGTTGGCACTTTGGAATGGTGCGGCTGCCGACACACTCATCGTGTACAGCGAGCGGGGGTCGAGTTCTTGCGGATTCCCGATGGTGGAAGGTCACAGCTATCTGGTGTTCGCTACCTACTATAGGGGAACGGTGTCACAGCGCAGTCGAGAGAGCGTCGCATGGGCGGGCGGGAAGCCCGATCATCCCCCACTGACCGTAAACGCATGCACGAATAGCTGCGAAGCGGACGACTCGAGCGAAATCGTTGCGCTGATGGGTCCGCCAGAATGGAAACCGCGGCCGCCCGCGCCGAGGGAGTAGGGCGTGCTAACCAGAGCTTGCAGCAGACGAAGCCGCCTGTCACGGTCCGTGCTTGCGCACGGCCCGCGCCAGACGTCTTCGCTGCTGAAGCTGGTGTTAGACAACCTGGACGGCCTGCGCCCTTACTTTCAATCTTGGTACCGGCGTTGCGAGTTGCGGGTGCAGCGCAGCGCATCGCGCAATGTGATAGCTGATCGCCAGTTGCGGTGCCGCCATTTCGTCGCATATAATCGCGCTGAACCAAATCGGAGGGCCGCATGACGACCATCGAAACACTCAAATCTCGACGCGAGCAAGTACTCGAAGTTGCTCAACGCCATGGCGTTACGTCAATTCGCGTCTTTGGTTCAGTTGCCCGCGGCGAGGAGACCGACGCCAGTGATATCGACCTTCTCGTAACTACCGGACCATCGGTCAGCTCTTGGTTCCCTGCACGCCTGATTTTGGACCTTGAGGACCTACTCGGTCGACATATCGATATCGTGACTGAGGCCGGCCTGAATCCACATATCCGGAGCCAGGTCCTGGCTGAGGCGGTTGCGCTGTGACGAAGGACCGCGCGTATTTGCAGCATATGCTCGACATGATCGGGCGCATCGAACTTGCCACAGCCTCAGGGCGGGCTGCGTTCTTCGATTCGGTCATATTTCAGGACGCGGTACTTCGCAATCTCCACACGTTGACCGAGACAACGCAGCGGTTGTCTGCGGACTTGAAGTCGGCGCACCCGGAGATCGAGTGGGCGGCATTGGCGGCCTTTCGCAACGTCGTCGTTCACGACTATCTGGGTATCGACATAGATTTGGTCTGGACGGTAGTCAGTCGGGACGTGCCAGATCTCAAGGCCAAGTTGACGGAACTGCTTTCGTCAATGTCCTGACGGGTTGTTGTCTAACCAGAGCTTGCAGCAGACGAAGCCGCCTGTCACGGTCCGTGCTTGCGCACGGCCCGCGCCAGCCGTCTTCGCTGCTGAAGCTGGTGTTAGAATGGGAAGCGGACTTGCAGCGAGGTGCGTCATGAAATATTCGCTTGCGATTGTACTTGTTCTTGTTTGTCTGGCAGCGGCGCCGGCACTTGGCTGGGACTTCACACCAGGTCCTGACTATTGGCCGCTCGACTGGGCCAACATGTACATATATATCAATGGTAGTGGCCGCGCGATCGAAGTAGTCACTAATCCTTGGGGAACAGCCGGGTTTAGACAGGACAGCATATGCATGTCTGATGCGGGGTGGGAGTGGACGAAGCACGACATGTTCCAAATTGATGCGTCCGGCGACGTGACGCTCGCCAGCGTTTCGTATGAGGACAGGTCGGGCGTGGCATATAGTTGGGAATATTCACCTCCATTGAAATTCATCGATGATCCACTATTCGTCGGCAAGTCATGGACTAGTAGCGGCACGGCAGTTGGTACCACAACAGAGAGCCCAACATCAGTGTTTTGGAGCGTGCCGAGACAGTTGTGACGCCAGCCGGGAATTTCGATGCTCTGGTCCTGGTGGAAACAGACCTACAGAACACCCATCATGAGGGGACTTACTACTTGGCGTGGGGTTACGGTGCAGTAATGCTCCCAGGTGGCTACCGGCTATTTGGGACGCGCGAAGCCATCGGCGTGGAATCAACGTCGTGGGGTTCTGTGAAGGCCCTCTTCAGATAGGCGGACGCGCTTGGGACCATTCTAACCAGAGCTTGCAGCAGACGAAGCCGCCTGTCACGTCGCCTGCTTGCGCAGGCGCCGCGCCAGCCGTCTTCGCTGCTGAAGCTGGTGTTAGGTGTGGGGGCGACGGGCGTACTATGGTCCAGGGCCGTTGCGGCCGCAAAGCAAAGAGGCGCAATGATGAAGCGGAATATCTTAGCCGTGTTGGCCATGCTGGGCCTCGTCGTGGCCGGATGCGGCGAGAACGCATCCCCGCCGGGCGAGTTAGCGAATTTCAGTGAGTTCGATTTTGTGAACGCTTCCAGTAGAAGATTATTGGTAGTGGTACACCCTATCGGCAGTTCAGTCGTTGTTGAGGCTGGTGCAAGAGCTAATTTGCTGATTGTGGACGGCACCAGCACGACATTTCCGGCGCCGTCCGACGCCATTACGTGCATCTCGGTATACGACAATGCCTCGAGGCAACTGGTGTACCAGCAGTCGCCCGTGGTAGATGATGCATGGTCGGAGGTTAGAAGTGCTGTCAAGGTGGCGCACTACACGCTGGAATTGTCTGAGGACGATCTATCGAGCGTGGAGCTGCCCAACCTTTGTGGTCGCTAATTGGCGGCCCGTGTCTGCTGCGGCTGGTTACACCCAACCAAAGCTTGCAGCAGACGAAGCCGCCCGTCACGTCGCCTGCTTGCGCAGGTGCTGCGCCAGCCGTCTTCGCTGCTGAAGCTGGTGTTAGGCCGGCCAAAACAAAGGGAACTCGGATGTGTTGGCTCTTGGTACTGGCGCTAGCATCATTGACGAGCTCGTCGAGCGCCCGCGCGGAATCGCTGCCATCAGTCTCGGTCCCGGAGATGCTTCTGCCCGAGACGCTCACTGAAGTTGCATTGGGCGCTCCTGCGGATTCTGTTGTCTTGCGCGTCTCGTTCTATGCCTGGTCGGGCGATGGCAGATTCGATGGGGACGCCTATTTGGTGGTTGAGGAGATGGGTTGGCCGCCTCCGGGACCTGAGTACCGTATCGATTTCGGAGACACGAACGCCGGCAAGCCCGAAGGGCTATGGTCAAGTGTTGTGTATGACCGCTCACGCAGCGGCCTCCTCCATCACGCCGTCGATGAACTTCACGCCCTCGATGACTTTGCCCAAGAGCTCGTGACCGTCGAGCTTCCGCCACGTCCGCTGAGCACTGCGACATAGCTGGAACACCATCGTCAGCGCCGTCGTTCGCGAGAGGCATCCTCGCGTCTTGGCCGTGCGCAGCCGCACCGTCGAGAACGTCGACTCGATCGGGTTCGTCGTCCGCAGGTGCTTCCAGTGCTCCGCAGGGAAGCTGTAGAACGCCAGCAGCTCCTCCCGATCGCCGACCAGGCACGAGACCGCCTTCGGGTACTTCGCGCCGTACGTGGCCGCGAACGCCGCCATGGCCTTCTCTGCCTGTTCGCGGCTGTCGGCCATCCAGATCGCCTGCAGCCCCGCCTTCGCCTTCCCATGCAGATGCTTCGGCAGCTTGTTCAGCACGTTGCCCATCTTGTGGAACCAGCAGCGCTGGGGCTTCGTCGACGGATAGGCCTTGCGCACCGCCTTCCAGAAGCCAAGTGCACGTAAACGTCCGACGAACGGCATATTCCAGCCGCTCACGCTCAGTGGTATGGTCCTCAGTTACGCTTGATTGCTGCTGACGCCGGCCGCTGCCCGGCCCGCCAGCCACGCGCGCGGCGTCAGCTCTGCTACCCGGCTCAGGGGATGGCTTCCTACCCGCCGCAGCACGTCCGTCAGGTACTCGTGAGGATTGATGCCCAAGCGGCTGCACGTCTCGATCAGCGAGTAGATCACCGCCGCCCGCTCGCCGCCCGTGTCGTTGCCCGCGAACAACCAGTTGTTTCGGCCCAGCGCCACCTTCCGCATCGCCCGCTCGGCGCTGTTGTTGTCGATCGGCACCTGGCCGTCGCCGGCGAACACCGTCAACGCCGCCCACCTCGCCAAGGTGTACTGCACGGCCTTGCCGATAGGGCTCTTCGGCAACACCGACGGCAACAGCGCGCGCAGGTACGCTTCCAGGTCCTCAAGCAGCGGTGCTGTCCGCGCCTGCCGCAACGCCAGCACAGAGTCCGCCTCAAGACCCTCGTCGCGGGCCTGCTGCTCCACCTTGTACATCTCGCCGATCGCCTTGAGGATCACGGCCGCCGGCTGCGGGTCCGTCTTCAGCGCGTCGTGGAACTTGCGCCGTGCGTGTGCCCAGCAGCCGACGTACACCACGCCGTCTCGTGCCGCCACCGCGTCATAGCCCGTGAACCCGTCCACCACCAGGTAGCCGCGGTATTCCGCCAGAACCGCATCCGGCCACTGTCTACTTCGCGTCCGGCTGAAGTCGTAGAACACTTCGCCATGCAGGTTGGTGTACACCCACAGCCATCCGCGGAACGAACCGCGTTCGCCGTGTCTCAGGTACAGTATTGGCGTCTCGTCCGCGTGCGCGACCGGGCCGGCCAGCACCGCCCGCCGCAGCGCCGCGACCACCGGCCGCAGCAGGTCCGCGCTCCGGTCCACCCAGTCGCACATCGTCGCCTTGTCCAGATGCACGCCCTCGCGACGGTAGATCGTCTCCTGGCGATGCAGCGGCAGATGATCGGCGTACTTGCCCACCAGCACGTGAGCCACCACGTCGGCGCCCGCCAGGCCGCGCTCGAACAGCTTCTCCGGCAACTCCGGCCGCACGATCTGGTCCTGGCAGCGAGGGCACGCGTACTTGACCCGCACCGTCTGCCGGACGTAGAACTGCGCCGGGCGGCGGCCAAGTTCCTCGCTCGTCTCTTCGCCCAGCCGCCGCAACTCGCCGCTGCAGCAAGGGCAAGACAGGTCTGCGGGGTGGATCTCCGTCTGCACACGCTCCAGGTGCGCCGGCAGCGGCACACGGCCATGGTGGTTCGGGCGGCGCTTCTTCGGCGTCGGCGCGACCACCTCGGCATCGGGAGCCTCTGCGAGGCCGGGAGGAACCGTGACCAGATCCTCGGCTGCGGCGGCCACCGCGGCGTCGAGTTGCAGCGCCAGTTCGAGCTGGCCGGGATCGACCTTCTCGCTGCTGCGGC
The DNA here is from genome assembly GCA_016703265.1 of bacterium. NCBI lineage: Bacteria > bacterium. Next base: position 113,481 of record JADJCK010000004.1, on the reverse strand, counting down.
CATAGAGGCGATGATTCAGTCGTGCCAGGGCGTGCTTGAGGTAGGCGTTCTCGCTGCGCAGGTGATGCAGCTCGCCAAGGAGTCCATCCAGCAGCGGGGCATTGACCGCGCGCAGCGCTTCGAGTTCGGCTTCGTGATTGCGCGCGTTGTTGTCCATGCGCGCAGCATACACGATCACGCGCGCATTTCAAGCACGATCACGCGGAACTTGTAGTTTTCCGGCCGTACCAAGGGCGTTTTCGCGTGTCGCGCACATCGAGACCGCCGAGCAGCACCGCCAACTCCGTCGCCGTCAACGTCACGCGAGCCGCGCCCGCGGCCGGCCACGCGAACGTTCCCTTTTCGAGCCGCTTGCTCAATAGCCAGTAGCCGCTGCTCTCCCAGTGCAGGATCTTCAGGCGGTCGCGGTTGCGGTTGCAGAACACGAACAGGTGGCCCGAACGCGGGTCCTGGCCGATCACGTCCCGCGTCAACGCCGCCAGCGTGTCGAACGACTTGCGCATGTCGGTCGGGCCGGCCGCCAGGTAGATGCACACGCTTTCGGGGACGGTCAGCATTCGGCGAGCACGCCCAGCAGCGAGCGCAGCGCCGACTCGTCGCAGCCGGCGGGGATGCGCAGGCGGCGGCCGTCGGGCAAGGCGAGTTCGAACCACGACGGCGGTGTCGGCGTCGCGGCCGGGACCACGCGGACGAACTTGGGGGCGGTCGGCGGCGTCGGCTGGCGCTGCAGCCAGCGGCCCAGGGAGCCGACGCTGAAGTCGTGTCGCTGGGCGAAATCACGCTGGCTCAGGCCGCTGGCGTGGAACTGCGAGATGATGGTTGCGATCTCGGCGGGAGTACGACGACGGCTGGACATGAGGCACCTCCGGGTTGGGGAGGCGGCATCATGCCGCGAAATCAGGGGCGGGGGAATACGCGCGGGGTCGGACGCTTACAAGTGCACCGTCGCCGACCGCCAGCTTAGGCGACACCACCAAGCCGTGGCGTTTGACGTCCTCGAGCAGATCGAGCCAGGACTGCTCGCTCTCGCGGAACCCATCCTGGATCGCGATCAGCTCCTTGTCCCCGCTCGGCGTCGAGCCCATCAGCACCAGGATGCACTGCTTCTGCTCCTCAAGCCGAGCCTGGAAGTAGACGCCGTCGGCCCACACGTACACGTACCGCTTCGTCGACAGGTCGCGCTGGTTCCAGCCCGCGTAGTCAGCTTCCCAAGCCTGCTTCAGCCGGCTGATCGTCGAAGCCGACAGCCCCGGCGCGTTCGGGCCGAGCAGCGATGCCAGCGCGTCGCCGAAGTCGCCCGTCGAGACGCCCTTCAGGTACAGCCAGGGCAACAGGTCCTCGATGCTCTTGCTGCGCCGCAAATACGGCGGCAGGATCGACGACGTGAACCTGATCTGGTCGCCGGACGGCTCCCGGTCCCGCGCGCGCGGCGCCTTGACCTCGATGGCGCCGATGCCCGTCTGGACCTCACGCGGCTTGTGGAAGCCGTTGCGCACCACGCGCTGCCGGCCGTGCTCGTCCTTCTGGTCCGCGTACCGGCCCAGGAACTCCTGAATCTCGACCTCCAGGGCCGCTGCCAGCAGCTGGTGCGAGCCGGCTCGCAGGATCTCCGTCAGCACGTCCGTGGCATTCTGCTGTGGACCCGAGGCCCCGATCTGGCTTATCTTTCCCATGGCGTATCCTTTCCACCTCGTTTGAGGTGTTGGAGTTTGGCATGGGGAGGATACGCCGCTTTCGTGATCAGCTCATCCACAACTTTCGACTATAACCCAGCCCGAAGAATTGCAGGCAATGGTGTACAGTTGGCCAGCCAGCCGAATCGAAGGCGTCTACCTCAATCGCATTCGGCTAGAGCGGAACGTGAGAATTGTGACCCCAGGGATTATCGACGGCGAAATCGGTGGTCATTGTGAAAAACCGTTCAGGTTTGCCAAGTGGTTTGACCCGCATCGATTCGTTGTAACCGACGGCCGTGCTTTTTACGAGATCGAGTGGGTAGGGCCGGGGCGGCTCGAGCTGCTGTCGGTGCGGCGTGAGCTCTAGGGCGGCCTAACCAGAGCTTGCAGCAGACGAAGCCGCCTGTCACGGTCCGTGCAAAGCACGGCCCGCGCCAGCCGACTTCGCTGCTGAAGCTGGTGTTATATGGATAGGGCAGTGCATGAACTTTGTTTTGCTGGCGGTCGCGCCCGGCCGCGGCATTGAGTCTGGCGGCAATTTGCCGCGCTGACCACGGCGAACGTGCCTGCGATCGCACTCGAGTCCATGATCGTTGATCTTGCGGCCGTCGCATTGCTGGCAGCCGGCTGAAACTGAAGGTCGCCTCCATCGCCCGGCAGGCGGAATCATCCTGACAAGCCTGGATCTCGGAGTCACTTCACTCGCCTGGAGTCGGGATCAATTCCGGCTGACAGCCGCCACGAAGTTCGCGGTGGATCTGGCGGGCAGAAGCTTCAAAGTGCGCCGAGCTCGCCGTACTATTGGCGCCGGAATCGTGCCTGGCCTTGCGTTGCCCCGAACGGTCGGCAATTGAAGGAACGGGCGGGCTTCGGCGGCGTGGACGTGTTGCGACGGCCGAATTTGCTTCAAACAGGCGGGCTTATCGGGCTGCGGGCTGGAGTCTGGGACCCAATCGTACTCGTGGCCGGTAGGTCGATCCGGGGCGGCTTTGGGCAAGGTCATTGATTGTGACTTGCGGCAGGCGTAGACTCATGAGGGCTCGTTGCTTTCGGCCTGCCCTGGAGATCGGGCATCGAGCGTACTCATATAATCAGCTTGCAGCAGATTAAGCCGCCTGTCACGGTCCGGGTGCAGGGCACGGCCCGCGCCAGCCGTCTTCGCTGCTGAAGCAAGGTGTTAGCTAATCGAAGGATTGTGGCGTGACCGACAAAGCGCGTGTGCGGCCGAGAATTGGCGACGTCGTGCGCATTGTCGACGCCTCTGGTGCCGCCGCCTACGCGCAATACACACATAGGCACAAGATGTACGGGCCACTGTTGCGAGTACTCGGTCCAGCGTCGGCGCCCGCGTCGATAGCTGGCGACACGACTGCCGCTGAATTGGCAGCAATGCGCACGCAGTTCGTTACGTTCTTTCCACTCGGCGCGGCATGCCATCGCGGAATTGCACAAATTGTTGGGCAAGCGCCTGTGCCGGCGGAGGCGCAGTCGTTTCCCGTCTTTCGAGCGACGATTCGATTTCCGAACGGATCGGGCTCTCATTGGCTCTGGGACGGCGACAGACAATGGCGCATTGACTTGCTTTCGCAGGAGCATCGTGCACTGCCTCCACGGGCAATCGTCAACGACACGCTGCTCGTGGAGCGAGCGCATGCCGGATGGCGCCATGAGGATGAGTTCTAGGGGTGGCGAGCTAACCTCTGCTTGCAGCAGACGAAGCCGCCTGTCACGTCGCCTGCTTGCGCAGGCGCCGCGCCAGACGTCTTCGCTGCTGAAGCTGGTGTTAGGTGCGAGATGCGCCAAGGGAGAAAGGCGTGATGTGGCAATCTTGCGCTGAATGGAACGGCGGCATCGTATGTTGAGGGCAGGGCGCAAATTCCGGCACGCACGCAGGTTCTTGTGCGCGGTAGTCTTTGTTGCGGCGACTGGCGGCACATCAACGCTGATGGCCGCCGATGATTGCGACGAAGCCTTTGAACTGGCCATCGCGCACTTCGACCCTGGTCACGTGGTTGGGCTCGCCTACCTCAGTGAAGAAACGCGGTTTATGAGTAAGGCGCTGCGTCTTGGTCGCGCAACCGCCTGCGTTACCGGCGACCCGCACAATCCTGTTTACCGGGAGAATCCGGCGGCGGCCGGGCCGCATCTGTTGAGATCGCTGATCATATGTGGAGATGGAACGCCAGACTGCGCAGTCGCTCGCAATGCGAGCCTTGTGTCGTGTTGCGATGGCATCGCGGCAATCGAAAGCGCTTCGATGGATCGAGCGGGATCAGCGAGCGCAGTATGGCAATCATTTCAACTGTCAGGACCGTCAACTGGGGCAGAAATCATGTCTCAGCACTGCGCGGCGCCGATCGTCGAATGGCTGCGCGCAAATGGCGTTACCTCAATCTCGCGCTATTGTGCCGAAGCCGGCGCACGAACACCGGGTTGTTGGATTAGCTTGGATTTCCCCACACCGTGCGACCTTGCATTTGTGGCCACGAGACTCGAAGCTGACACGGCATTTGGCGCGCTGTTTCCGGGTTGCCGTCTAGTGCCATACATGGCCATCAATCGCCCGGGTATGCCGCCGGGGGCTTTGCGACTGGGAGACCGAAGTTCGAGGCAGGCGATTGACGTCAAGCGCGACCGGGAATACGCGGGGTTCGCGGGAGTTGTCCTGATCTTCCGCGCCAATAGCCGCCCCTGCAGGGGGCCCGTTGACAGAGAGAGGTTTGGGCGCGCATGCAAGGTCGTCGTCAAGAATGTTGGCGGGCTCCATGAAGACGAATGGCAACTGATAGTGGAATCTGTCTCTTTCATCCCCGGGTGGAGTCGCCCAGGGGATGCAGAGTAGGTGTCCGGTGTTGGGTGGGTGCAGGTATCGCCACGGTCCAGCGGATGGCCTGCGATCCACCTAACCAGAGCTTGCAGCAGACGAAGCCACCTGTCACGGTCCGTGCTTGCGCACGGCCCGCACCAGCCGTCTTCGCTGCTGAAGCTGGTGTTAGGCGGTTACACGAGTGAGGGATCTATGAGTGCATCAGTCCCCGAGGGCACCGAATTGGCCCGGCCATTCCTGCCGGCAAAAGACTTCAGCTTGTCCAAGCGCTTCTATGAAGCTCTGGGCTTCACGAAGGTACTGGATGACGAGGTGGCAATCTTCGGAATAGGGGCGAGCAGCTTCGTCCTGCAGAATTACTTCCAGAAAGACTGGGCGGAGAACTTCATGATGCAACTCATGGTGGACGACCTTGATGCGTGGTGGACGCACATGTCGTCACTTGATCTGCCTGCAAGTTTCGGCGTACCTGCACCAAAGCCGCCGACTGTCCAGCCATGGGGCCTGCGGATCGCCTACTTGGTCGACCCCTCCGGCGTCCTTTGGCACGTGGCGCAACGCCGGCCAGGCACCCAGCATGACAGATAGTGCTTCGATGGCTCCGCCTAGCAACAGCATGGAGCGGACGGCGCTGCGCGCGGCCGCTGATGCTGAGAGTTAGGCATCTCGGCATGTCGTGTGGATGCTCGTCGCGCCTCGGCGCAGGCGCTTGACGGCTATAACGGACCCCATTATAATGAGGCGCATGATACAGTCGTTCCGCAATGCCGGCACGGAAGACATCTTTGATGGCATCGCCTCTGGCGTCGCGCGAAGATGCTGCCCGCAGGTGCTTTGGGCCGTTGCGCGCAGGAAACTCGACCAGATCAACCGCGTGCGGGATGTAGCTGAGCTGAAAGGGCCCCCCGGCAATCACTTCGAGCGATTGAAGGGGAACCGCGTGGGACAACACAGTATCCGGATCAACGAACAGTACCGGATCTGTTTCGTTTGGAAGGACGGCCATGCCTACCAGGTCGAAATCACGGACTACCACTAGGCCCGGTCCTGGCCGGCTGCCGCGCAGGCGCCCGCCGACGCATCCTGGTGAGATGCTCCTCGAGGAGTTTGTGAAGCCGCTTGGGGTGACCCAGGTCGAGTTGGCGCGGCGTCTTGGTGTCTCGTATCCGCGGCTGAATGAGATCATCAAGGGACGTCGTGCCGTAACGCCTGATACGGCGCTGCGCCTTTCGCGCGTTGTCGGCATGTCGGCTGATTTTTGGTTGGGGCTGCAGCACGATTGGGATCTGTGGCAGGCGATGAACGGGCCGAATGCCGCTGAGATCAGGCGGCTGAAGCCACTCGTTGGCGACGGACGCGGTGTTGCCTAACCAGAGCCTGCAGCAGACGAAGCCGCCTGTCACGCCGACTGCTGGCGCAGGCGCCGCGCCAACCGCGCCCACTGCTGAAGCAAAGTGTTAGGTGGCACGGATGCCTCTGTCGCACTCACAACTACTTTTAGTCGCTGTACCGGCTGTCGCCGCCAGCATGGCGGTCCTCTCATTCGGCGCGGTAGGCGGGAGCACCTGGTTCATTCAGGTGCTCGCGATTTGCCTGGCGTGTGCGCTTGCGTTGGTGGGCGCGCGGCTGGGGCGCCGTACCCACGCACGTTCCCCGGCCGGCCCGATTATTGTCTTCACGCTGCTCGGAATTGCCTTTCCCCTGCTCGCGGAGGCGCCAGGGCCCGAGCGCTGGGCATCGCTTGGGCCGATAGACCTCTACATGGCGCCCGCCCTGTTGCCGTCATTCCTTGTTGCGTGTTCGGTCTGGATTGCCCGGGGAGGGCGATCTCAGCATCTTGCGTCCGCTGCAATCGTCGGCGCAAGCGTACTGCTGGCCGCCCAGCCGGATGCCTCTCAGACGCTTGCCCAGCTGGCCGCCTCGGCGGTAGCCGTCGCCAGAGCTCCATCAAGATCGCCAGTGTATATCGTTGCCCTGGCCTTTGCTGCCCTTGCCACAGCCTGGGCCTTCTCGCAGCCGGACCCATTGCAGCCCGTTGCGCACGTTGAGGGCGTCTTCGCATTGGCGCTTGGCCATTCGCTGTTTGCCGGTGCTGCGGTCATTGCCAGTGCAGTCGCTCTTGTCGTAGGGCTGCAGGTGAACTCGTCCGGCGGGCGGACCTGGCTGTCGGTGGTTGCCGCCTACTATGCGGTGCTGTTCGCGTGCTCTGTAGCGGGGCTGACGCCAGCGCCGCTGATAGGTTACGGCGCCGGCCCCGTGCTCGGCTTCGGGCTGATGGTCGCGTCGGCAAGCGGGCTCGACGCGAAAGCGCTGCCCAACAGTTCGTCGAAGCCGACGCCGCTTCGCGGCGCGGCTTGACTCATGTGTCGCGACAAGCGCAGTGGCACCGAATCCACTTCACTGCGAAACCTGGAGATGTCAACATGAAGCGCGTTCTCATCAGTTCGGGCTCGACCTTTGAGAGCGAGATTGGCTACAGCAGGGCAGTTGCTCAAGGAGATTGGGTCTTTGTCTCCGGAACGACCGGATTCGACTACGCGACGATGACGATATCGGAAGACATCGAGACGCAGACGGATCAGTGCCTGCGGAACATCGCCGCCGCACTTGAACAAGCCGGCGCAAGCCTGAACGACGTCGTGCGTGCAACCTACGTCCTGCCCGATGGCAGTGAGTTTTCCAAGTGCTGGCCCGTGCTGAAGAGGTACTTCGGAGCCGTCCGGCCCGCCGCGATGATGATCTCTGCAGGACTCGCGGATCCACGGATGAAGATCGAGATTGAAGTCACCGCATTCAGGCAGGCATAGTGGCCGTCGGCAACAGTGTCGACCGGTCACCTCCACGTTGGCTGGCCGAAGCCCTCCAGCGAGTGCACCTCACAGATCAGTCGGATTCAGGGAGACGCCCCATGAAGCCACTAGCTACTGTGTGCCTCGCCGTGATCCTTGCCTTCGCTGCGGTATGCAGCTGCAGCGGGGAGCCGGTAAGCCCCCAGCGCCGAGTGTCGCTCGAGCACACACTGGTCGGACAATTGCTGTTGCCACCTGGAGCCGGCAGCCGCGGCGTTGAAGTGGTGGTGACAAAAGAGCCAGGCGGTGGCGAGCCTGTTTTCGCGTGGGTGCTATTCGATGAGCACCGACTCTTTTCGCGCACTTTCAGGGAGACGGTGACCAGGGTCACGGTGACAGCAGGCGCCGAAGTCTATCGTGCCGACGCTGGAGACCTTCCGGAGGTCGATCAGGCGGGCCGGATCGACCTGGGTGTGATCGACTTGCGCGATCGATTGATGAGGCATCACCTCATGGTGCGCGCGGCTGACGGAATGCCGCCAGGCGAAGTTCGGGTGGCCATGTTCTCCGGCCCGCCTCCGGTTGGTCCTTTCGGTGAGACCGTGTCCCTGGGGTCGGGACAGTTTCCACCGGTTGCCCTGGATAGCGAAATGGAGTGGCTTGTACCGCAAGCGGCGCGAGATGTGTACTTTCTGGTTGAACGGCCTGCCGGATCGGGCCGCGGACTCGAGTGGCGCAGCGGGCAACAGAACCTGTTCGGTCCGTTCACGTCGGCGGACTTGCCAACCGAACTGATCGTAAAGTAAGCAGAAGCCACACCAAGGCAGGGAGGGCTGGCACGCCGATGAGTACGGTTCGCATCGCGCTCGCAAACGTCCGTGTTCCCGCGACAGCGCAGGAGTCCGTGCTGTTGGCAACATCAACGGTTGCCGAGGCGGGTCGACAAGGCGCGCTCGTGGTCTGCTTTCCTGAGTGCTTCATCCCGGGATATCGCTGGCCCGGTACGACCGCTCCACCGCCAGATCCGGCGTTTCTGGAGCGGGCGTGGTCCGATGTCGCGAACGCGGCCAGGGTTGCCGGCATCACGGTGATCCTGGGCACGGAGCGTGTGACGGACCGCGGTTTGCAGATCACGGCTTGCGTGATCAGTCCGGACGGCGCGATCGCGGGCTGGCAGGACAAGGTGCAGCTCGACCCGTCGGAAGACGCCATCTATCCCGCATTCGGTACGGAACGTCGCGTCTTCACCGCCGGGCCGCTCACATTCGGAGTGGTGATCTGCCACGAAGGATGGAGATATCCGGAAACGGTGCGGTGGGCTGCACGTCGAGGCGCGCAGATCGTGTTTCACCCGCATGCGCACGTCGCCGGGCCTGGAAGCTATCGTCCCGTCACGTTCGCTGATCCGGCCAATACGTTCCACGAAAAGGCGCTCCTGTGTCGTGCGGCGGAAAACACGTGCTACGTCGCTTCGGTAAACTGCGCAAGTGAGGGCTCCGGGACCACGTCGGCCGTCGTGCGTCCGGACGGTACCGTGCAGTGCTTTCAACCGTATGGGCAAGCGGGCTTGCTCGTGGCCGACCTGGATCTCCTTGCAGCTACAGGACTGCTCGCCTCGCGGTGCCGGACCAACCCGATGTAGGAGACGCTGATGCCGGCTGTGAGCGGGAATGGGCCTACCAACAGCAGGCAGCGGATTGCGGTGGGCATCGCCGCTGATCGGAATGGTGTCAGCCGGATTGAGTGGTACACCACATGAACGGCAAGAGAACGGCATTGGTGGCAACAGTCGTGGTCCTGCTGCTGTTACTTGACTCCGGGAGCAGGGCCCATCAAGTCACCGATACCGCGAGATCCAGGAACTTCATCTTCTTCGGAACCGACCGCCAGCGCATCTCCGAGACGGACTTCCTCGAGAACGAGCACATCGCAGGGGCCCAGCTCAAGTACACCTGGCGCGAACTCGAGCCTGAGCGCGATCGGTATGAGCTCCAACCGCTGCTCGACGACCTTGCGTTCCTCGAGAGGCACGGCAAGCGGCTCTTCGTGCAGCTTCAGGACGTATCGTTTTCCGAGGACATCCTGGTCCCCGACTACCTCCAAACGGACCCGGCCTTCGGGGGTGGTGTCGCGCGCAAATACGAGTACGAAGGAGACGACGAGTCCAGGGCGCACTTCGAGGGCTGGGTGGCGCGACGCTGGGATCCGGCCGTGCGCGCCCGGTTCATCAGGCTGCTCGAGGTGCTCGGCAGGGAAGTCGATGGACGGATCGAAGGGCTCAACCTTGCTGAGACATCCATCGGCTTCGGCGAGAGCGGCAAGCTCCATCCCGCGGCGTTCACCTACGAGAGCTATGTCGAAGGCATCAAGGCCATCATGGTCGGGGCCCGCAAGGCGTTCCCGCGCTCCGTTGTGATCCAGTATGCCAACTTCATGCCGGGAGAGTGGCTCCCCTGGACCGATCACGGATACCTCCAAGCGGTCTACGCCTGGGCCGACAGCATCGGGGTGGGCGTGGGCGGGCCCGATCTGCTCCCGCACCGCAAGGGGCAGCAGCATCACAGCTACCCGCTGATCGCGGCACGCGGTTCCAAGATCCCGGCCGGCGTGGCCGTGCAGGATGGCAACCTCGAGGAGACCAACCCCGCCACGGGGGAACGCGTAACGGTGGCGGATCTGTATCGATACGCGACGGAACGGCTGCGACTCGACTACATCTTCTGGGGGACGCAGGAGCCGTACTACTCGGAGGAGATCCTGCCGTACCTTAATGGTCTGGGCCCGTAGGGCGTGTGCGGGTATCCGTCATGCCGCACGCCCTCGTCCACGCCAAAGAGCGTTCTTCTGTCGCTTCAAGTGGCAGTCGGTTGGGAAGTTGTCCGGATCGGCGTTTCTGGGATATACTTCACGGGTACCTGCTCGGAAGAGCGACATGACGACTTTCGAGCCGTTGGACACACAGCGCGAACAGCGTTTGATGGAGCCGCCGTCAGGGCCGGCGGTACGGGGAATGACAGCAGCAAGAAGGTCGAGGACATGACAACTGTTCGTCAGGGCTTGGGCTATCGGTTGGCATGGTCCGTCAGCGCCGCCCTTATCTCTTTGTACTCCCTCACACTTGTCTTCACCGATGCAGGCTGGGGTCGAGGCTTCACGACCGTGGCTTGGGCCCTGTTCGCGGTTTCGTGGTTTCAGCAACCACCCTATGTCCCCAGACGTCTGGCCACTGCTTCGGGCGGCAGCGCGGCCCTTTGCATCGGCTCGCCCGGGTTGCGCGCGGTTCTGGGCCTTGTGGGCGTCGTGCTTCTGGCGCTGGGGTCCTATATTCGGTTGGAGCCCGAACAACTGACACTTCGGTCGCGCCCACCCGCTGCGGCGGCCGGCAATTGCCTTCGTGTTCTCGTCGCACGTAGATTGATTCCAGCATAGGGAGGACTGCAATGCGCCCGAGAATCCAGATTGCCGTAGCAATAGCGGCGACAATGCTTGCAACAGCAGCCTGCGATGCCACCGCGCAGGTCGGCACCGATCCTGTGCCGGATCTCGTACTGTCGACGTCCTGGTTTCCGTCCTATCTGCCCCAGGCTCCCGTCCTGCTTGTCGTGCCGGATGGAACGGGCCCCTCGTTCGAGGAGGCGCGGCTCATCAATGGACAGACGGTCAATCGCAAGATCACGCTCTGGGCGCTTGACGGTGGAGGCTTCCCCATTTCCAACATGCCGTACACTGCCTGGAGCCTGCGGTGGCAGGATGGCGGGGTCGCGGCTTGCGAGAACGGCCTTGCGGCGACTTTCAATACGCGCGCGAACGGGTCCACGGATTGGATTGCGCCTCCGCACGCCGGAGGCCACAGCCAGTCCCTGGTCCGGGTCTATTGGCAGGGGTCACAACCGCTCCTGTCGAACACGGGAATGCTGCTGAGCGTCAATAGTCCGGACATCAACGGCGACCTCTCCGTGGACATCGCCGACGTGGCCGACTTTGCAGCGGACTACTTCGGCGCGTACGCCTTCCGCTCCGACCTGGCATTTGACGGCGCCATCAATCTCACGGACATCAGCGTACTGGTGTCGAAGATGGGCAGGAGTTGTCCGTAGTCCCAGCGTGGCGCCGGCCGCGCCGCGCGCGGCAGGTCAGCCCGATCGTTCGGCCGCGGAAGGCGCACATGCCCGAAGTCCATCTCAGTGAGTACCAGGACACGTGGCCTACGCAATACGCGCAGGTCGCGGCCGAGCTCCGATCAGCGATCACTCACCCCGGCATTGTTCCTGAGCACATCGGAAGCACCGCGGTTCCCGGGCTCTGCGCCAAGCCGGTGCTTGACGTCCTTCTTGGCGTGGCGGCACTCGACGAGGTGCAAGCCAGTGTCGCGGCCCTCGCGTCGCTCGGTTTCGTCTACCGTCCCGAGTATGAGCTGCAGATACCCGACCGTCGGTACTTCGTAAGGGCTGAAGGCGTGACGCCGCGCGTGCACATCCACGCCGTCGTGCTGGGGGGCACGCTTTGGCTGCAGCATCTCGGGTTCCGCGATGCGATGCGCGCGAACGAAGACATCACGCGGGCCTACGCCGAGCTGAAGCGGCACCTGGCCGTGCTGCACGCCTCGGACAAGGCCGCCTACACCGAGGCCAAGGCGCCGTTCATCAAGCGTGTCCTTGACACGACAGCCCCACCAGAAGAGGGATAGTCATGAAGTGGTTCATTCTCATCGTGGCGGGCCTGTTCGAGATGGGTTGGGCGGTCGGGCTCAAGTACACCGACGGCTTCACCCGCCTGTGGCCGACCGTCGGCACCGCGGTTTCCATGGTCATCAGCCTGGGATTGCTCGGCATCGCCATGAAGTCGCTGCCGCTCGGTACGGCCTACGCGGTATGGGTCGGCGTCGGCGCCGTCGGGACGGCGATCCTGGGCATTGTCCTGTTCGGTGAGTCGGCCAATCCCATGCGCCTGGCAAGTCTCGGCCTGATCATCGTCGGCATTATCGGCCTCAAGATCGCAACTCCGGCCTGACCGGCGGTGCCTGACTGGACCTGCAGGAGGGAATAGACGGGGACAAACAATGTCTGCCGGGTTACTATCGGGCTGCGAAATGGAGGGTGCATCATGCAGAAGATTTCCGTAGGTATACTTGTCCTGCACGCCGCGATTCTCTGCTTCCAGTTGTTGGCCATGCGGCTGTTTCCGCGGCAGCGCAGCGCGATCCCGGGCACATACCTGATCCTCATGCCCGTCGGCGCCGGCACCTTCATGGAACTCGACTCCTGGTTGCCGCCGGTGTTCGTGGTCGCGGGCCTGGCCCATATCCTGTACATGGCCAACCGCAATGCCGTCGCGGCAGCGAAGAGTTGATGCGCGCCGCGGGGAACGCCTGGATGATCTCGGTGTGATGGTCTCGCTTGATGGAGGCATATCATGGGAAACCTGCTGCAAACATGGCGAACAATGGCCCTGGGTGCGATAACCGCCATCGGGCTCGCTTGTGCGCTCTCGTCGCAGGCGGCGCATGCCGGTGGGCCCAACCTGGTACTGGATGCGGACCTGACCCTGGGCGGAGCCGAGGTTGCGGACGAGTACTTCTTCGGGAGCGTTTCCTCCGTTGTGGAAGACTCGAAGGGCAACATCTACGTCCTGGACCGGAATCTGCCCGCCCTCATGAAGTTCTCGCGGGATGGCGAGTTGCAGCAGGTGCTGGACAACGCCGGTGACGGACCCGGTGACCTGATGTCGCATCCGAGTGCCGCCATCGACAGCCATGACCGGATCTACATCGTCGGGCACGGAGGCCGCGTGGAGATCCTCGATGCGCAGCTGACCCACGTGGGCTCGTTCGAGCGCCACAATGCCGTGGACCTGCCGCGGGCCATCGCCGTCTTCGCGGACGGATCGGTCGTGATCTGTGTCCGGGGCCGTCAGGACGAGACGATCATTGACCTGTATGGCCCGGATCACGCGTACCGGAAGTCCTTTTCGGACAACTATGTGAAGGGCCGCAACACGCCGTGGTACGTGGGAACCACCTACATCGGCGGTGACCTGGCGATCATGGCGCCCGATGCCCTGGTCTATGCGCAGATGGCGCCCTACGCGATCCGCAAGTTCGACAAGGCGGGAAACCTGCTCGTGGAAACCAGGGCCGGCGGCGCCGACTATGTACCGGAACCGCCCATGCCGGAAGTCGATGGCGACCGGATCACGTACCACATGTTCCCGGCCACCTCGGGCATCGTGGCCTTGTCGAACGGGCATGTCCTGGTCACATCCTTCAGCCGGGGCGAGAACGACGCGGGCCGGAGCCTGCTGTGTCTCTACGACAGCAACGTGGCGCTGGTGGCCGTTGGAAGCTCGGCCGGATTCGAGTCGGTGGTCGGTTCGGGGCGGGACGGCGCGGTGTATCTCTATCGGAAGGGCGAAGAGCACAACGTGGTTGTCCGTGCCCACGTGGGGCAGGTGAAGGGCAGATAGTAGCCTGCAGCTGTCGTTCGCGGTCTGCACGGGCCGCGCGGGGCTCTCTTGTACCGGGAGGTTGTGGCATATGTCAGGCGCGCGTCCATTCTCCGGGTTGCTGACCGTTGCCCTGTGTCTGCTCACCTGCATGCTGGTGGGCGCACTGGCCTGCGGAGGCCGTATCTTTGATCCCAGCCTGTCCAGCTTCCAGTTCATTGCCGGCGGCCTGGTCGGCGGCGCGTTCCTGGTGGCCATTCAGGCGCGCCGCCTGGAGTACGTCGCCGGAGTCGGTGTTGTCGCGTTCGCCTTGACCTCGGCCATCTCGGGGTCCTGGTCCGCCAGCCTGCTGGTCCGCAATGCGGTCTGGGTGAGCGCATTGCTTGTCGCGGTCCTTGGGGCCCTGCGCATTGAAGACGGGATGCGGCGTGTTTCGTTCGGAAAGTTCGTTCTGTGGGCCGTCGTTTTTGGTATCGTCTATCTGTGCGCGCTGGGGGTGCTCCGCCTGTTGCGGCCCGGCCCCGTGAATCCCGAAGTGGTGATCGCGAACCTGAAGCTGGGTGTCCTCATCGGCGCGGGGATTGGCCTTGGACATGAGATCGCCGAAAGAGCGCGATGGAACCGTCAGCGGTTGTCGTCGCAGCTGTGAGTCGCGCGTGTTGCGTCAGCGTACGCAACGGACATGATCACGACGAAGTGGAGCAAGGCAATGCCGGTTTCGTGCCTGCGGGAAATGGAAAATGCTCGCGCCCATGGCTGGTTGTCGCGGCGGCACAAGCTTGTCATCATCACGGCCATGATCCTGTGCGTCGGGGCATGCTCGGATGATGACAAGAGCCCTGTGGCGCCAGGGCCCGTCGATGCCCCCGGCACCCTCAGCCATCACCGGCTCTCCTGGAGCCTGGCCAGCCTGCCGGTCGACCCGGCGGCCGGCGGCGACACGCCGCGGACATTCACCGCCAACGACCGGGTCGAGACCATCCGCTGGTTCCTGCTGAATCCCCCCGTGCTGCGCCGCTACCTGGAACCTGACGTTGGGCAGGAGGAGGGCGAGGCCCCGGTGCCCGCCCTGGAGCTGTATCTACGTTCGGAGACGGGCGCGTGGGAGACATCGAGCTGGGGCGGCATCATGTGCAGCCCGACGGCCACGGGAACGGGGTTCCCGGACATGTCGGGAATGGCCTGGCTCGACATCTGGGTGAACGACGGCATCGTCGATCCGGACCAGCGGACCGGACGCCTGCACGTGGACTTCGGGCGCCTGGACGAGGACGGCTACTGGCCTCGTGACTATGAAAACCAGCTGGTAACGAGCCAGTTCGAGCAGGAAGACGGCATTCTCGGGGAGGAACCGGACGGTGTCTGGACTTACATGGAGGACATCGGCCTGAATGGCTGCTATTACGATGCGTGTGTGTACGGCGCAGATTACGAGTGGGAATTCGACTCACCGTACCCGCGGATCAACAACATGGCCCGGAACAATCGCGAAGACACGGAAGACCTTGACCACAATGGACAGTGGGATCGCGCGAACAGCTACTTCAGCCATGTCATCGACCTGGCCGCGGCAGTGCCCATGATCGATGTCGTCCAGGACTATGACAACGTCCAGGATCTCATCGATGCCGGGATCTCCTGGCGTCTGTACCGGATCCCCATTCGGCGCGGCCTGACGATCGTGAACGCTGGCGGTGAGCCCGACCTGGCCGACGTGCGGCACTTCCGGGTCTGGCTGGAGGACGCGTCGATTTCCGGGATGTTGACGCGGCGGGTGCAGTTGGCGGGGATCCGCTTCCATTGAGGTGCGAATTGCGTACGCAGCTGGCGAACCGGAGATTGCGCGCCATAGCGTGCGCGGCTGCACTGCTTGTGGTGCTTGTGCCGGCGCTCGTGCATGGGCAGGCCATCAGCATCGAGTACGACCTGAACACTCCGGCGTACCGAACCCAGGGCTATGAGGGCGCGCCCGACCTGGACTACAGCCGCCGCCTTTCCATGAGAGTCGGCTACCTGTCGAAGAATTTTGCGAACAGCGACCGTACGCAGCGGTGGGGCCTGTTCTTCGCCCACCGCGGCCTGGATACGATGCCGCCCGAGATCGCGCCGAACGTCAGGCACTATTCGGCGAACTCCGTGGAGGCCGGATACGATCGGCTCGTGTTCAAGCGTCCATGGATCTGCGTGTCGTTCGGTGTTTCTGCGGGAGCGGCCGTGGTCACCCATGAAGACATCTACTCGCGGCAATGTGATACGCTCCTCTGCAATTCATCGGACGGCGGCCTGTTCCTGACGGGGTCGGGGACCTGCGTGTTCCCCGTGTCGACGAAGATCGGCCTCGTGATCGGGGCGCGGGGCTGGCTGCTCAGCAAGGGGCGGGAGGCCCTGTTTCCGTTCGAGTCGGGACCTGTGGTGTCGGTCGGGTTGCAGTTGAGTTGAAGTGGAGTTGCATGATATCCGCTCGCAGGACAGTGATCGTGATCGGCATCCTTGCCGGTGCGCTCCTCAGTGGCGCCTGTTCGCCGGCGTATCACCGGGTGCGCCCGCAAATCTCCGGCCCCGGCGCCGAGGTGTCGTGGGCGCCCGCGCGTGTCGGCGGCGAAGCGGAAGTGACGGACCTGTCGGGCGTGCACTGGACGGGAACGGTTGTCTCCCTGGGGGATTCAATCGTGATCCGCGCCGATGACCGGCCGCTGGCCGGCCGCCATGCCTTCGCGCCCGACCAGATCGCATCCGTGCAGTACCGGCCCAAGGCCATCGGCAGCGAGAAGCCGGTCTCGGCGGTGTTTGCCATCGTCCTGGGGGCGGCGGCACTATTGGTGCTGGTATTGTCGCAGATGCCTTTCAGTTGATGTCGACAGGTGCGGATCGACCCTGGAGTGAACCTTGATCAGCCAACGCCGCGAGCCGCCCATCAGAGAACCGGCGCTCCTGCTCGCCCTTGCTCTACTCCTGGCGACCCTCACGGGTTGTGCCACCTATAGGGCCGCCCGTCTGCCCGGCGAGATCGCGCAACTACCCGCGGACGGGCGCGAACAACCCCAGCTGTTCGTCGGCGCGACAGCGCGCGTCGTGTATCCGGATGGCGCAAGGTCGGCCGGCGAGATCACCGCGCTCACCGACTCGACGTTCACCATCGGCCGCGTCGGCAACTTCGGTGTCGAGGGGCGCACCCTGACGCGTTCGGAGATCACGCTTGTGGAAATGGAGGACCAGGCGAGCTTTGGTTCCGTGACCAAGGCCACACTGACGGGCATTGCCTTCCTGGTTGTGGTCGTTGGCGTCCTGTTCGTCACTCAATCGTCGTTCGAATAGCGAAACGAGTACTTGCGATGCGTGTACCAGGATGGAAGCGGATGATGGTCGCCAACCTGTCGACGGTGCTTGCATTGGCCGCCACCGCAGCCGGGGCGGCGCCGTTCGAGGGCATCGGGATCAAAGTCGGCGGCACCTCGTCCCATATGCGCCTCGATGGCCCGGGCTACGGGAGTTCGGAGGCGAACACGGGCCTCGTCATCGGCTCGTTTGCGGATGTGGCCCTGTCGGCGTCGGTGGTCTTCCAGCCGGCGCTCGTCTTTGTGCGCCGAGGCGGCACCTACCACGACCTGTCGTCGTCGCTGACCAATAGCCAGGTCGAGGTCGACGAGCTTGTGCTGCGGCGCGACTATCTGGAACTGCCGCTTCTCCTGCGGTACAATGGTCCCTGGCGCGAAAAGCTGCCGCTGGCCCTGATCGCCGGCCCGTCGCTGGGCTGGGTTCTGGCGTACGAGGTCGAGGAGGACGGCCAGGACCTGACCCGACAGGTCACGGAGGACGGCGTCGAACTCGACCGGGAGTCGGGCGGGTATGACCTGGCCCTGCTGCTCGGCGCCGGATTCACCCACTCGCTATGGGGTAGGCCGTTGACCCTGGATGCGGTGTACAGGATGGCTTCGGACGGCACGTCGTCTGATGCGCCCGGCAGCAGCTTCGTGGCCGATGGCATCGACGTGACGTTGGGATTGCGGTTCTAGGGCTGCGTACGCGCGACGCGGAAGAGGTCGGATTGTGCGAAGATTCGCCGTTGCCACGCTCGTGCTTGCCGCGCTGGCCTGTTCCGGTTGCTCTGATGACGACCCGGCGGAATCACCGGAACCGCACATCAGCGATTCGGGCACCCTGGTCACCATCCATGAGTACGCCGACGGCGCGATCTGGGAGTATGTCTTCCAGGGTGTCACGTTCTTCGGCGACATGCGCGTGTCCGACTACGAGTATGCCCTCAGCGTGGCCGAGCCCCGGTACCTGGAGGGTGAGGTTCTCCTGAGCGTCTCCAACAGTCGCGTGTTTCCGCCGTCGCAAGCCGGTTCCGCGAGTTCGCCGGTAGATGGCTTTGCACTGAGGACCTGCACCGCGGATTCAGCGGTCTTCTGTGACGAGGGAAGGATCTTCGTCTTCAGGCCGACCGCGGACGGCTTCGGGCTGGACCCCATCATGTCCTGGTTCATCACGCCGTAGCTGGCGACACATGAAGGCCCCGGTTCCCGTCGGGACCAGGGACCGGGGAAGGGACCACTGATGATTGCCTGGCGACTGGTGCGGGGACTCGGACTCATCGGCGCCACGGCGCTTGCGGCCCTGTCCTGCGGCGAATCCACGCGTCCGGACGGAGCCGGCGCCGGGCCCGCCACCCATCAGATACTGACTGTCGCGGCGGAGCCGACTGGCGATTGTACCCCGTTCCCGCTCTTCAGCATTGATCCGTCGCAATTGACGCGCTCGGGGTCCGTCTATGGCGGCATGGAGATTCGGTGGGACTTCACCAATGATGGGCGGTGGGATACCGGGTTCGGGCCGATGGCGATCATCGACGAGATCTCCCTGTATCCCCTGCCGGCGCGGACCTGGACGGCCCGCTGCGAGATCCGGAGCGCCGACGGCGAGGTGGAAGGCCGGACGGTGTCCACCCCGATGCCGGCGTGGGCTCCGGTCACTCCCGACGTTGTCGCCGGTCCCGGCGCGCGGGCGATGAAGTCGGAATCCGGCGAAGCCATGGGCGACACGATCGTGGCCGGGCGCGGCTTCTACGCATGTGTGGAACGACGGGATTGGCTTACGGGACAGAGGCAGCGGACCCCCATGATGGCCTGCTATGTCGATGGTGTGATGGTTGCCGAAGAGGCGAGCGCGCGTGTGACTCCGCGTCGGCACGTCTGCGCCTTTTCCTGCATCCGGGTCCGTGACGGCATCATGGCACCCGGGCCTCACACCATCACCATTGTCCTTGATTCACGCAATGATGTCGTCGAGACCAATGAGGACAACAACAGCGTGACCTACGACGTGTTCGTCGTGGATCGGTGAATCGCCCGCCGCCGGCGGCGTTGGCGCCGGCGTGCGCGACAGGTGAACGAAAGGCTGCGGCAGTGCGCTGCTTCATGATGCTTGCTATGGTTCTCGGCGTGGTCCTGGGTGCCGGATGCTCCCGGTACGCGACCGTTGCCACCCCATGGACGGGCAGGCCCAGCACGCCCGAGTTCACGGCCGGTGCCAGCGTGCAGGTCGGCGACCGGGCACGGATCACGACGCGGGATGCGCGGATGCTTGAGGGCCCGATCGTCGCCCTGGACTGCCTCGCCGTCACCCTCCTGATGGATTCGGGGGCGGGCAACGTGCAGGTGATACCTGCCACCGACGTCGTCAGGTTCGAGAAGCGGGCAGCTCGTGGCGCCCGATCAGGACAGCGGCATTGGTCGTGGGTGGCTCGCTCGCCGCCTACTGGTTTGTCGATGAGCTCACGAAGGACGATATCTTCAGTCCGGAACCGGACACGCAGAGATAGACGGACGCATTCGGGAGACGCGCCTTGCTGCACCACGTCGAGATCTACGTCAGCGACCTGGAAAGGTCGGCGGCCTTCTGGACGCCATTCCTCAAGCTGCTCGACTACGCAGAAGAGCGCTGGCCCGGCGGCATCAGCTACGTCAAGCAGGGGCACGCCTACCTGTGCTTCCTGCCGGCGCCCGGCGAACACCTTGCCGCCGGCTATCATCGCAAGCGGGTGGGTCTGAATCATCTTGCCTTTGAAGGTGCATCCCGGGCCCATGTCGATGAGATCGCTGCCTGGGTCAGGGCCAACGGCCATGCGATGCTGTACGAGTCGAAGTATCCGTATGCCGGCGGTCCGGACTACTACGCCCTGTTCTGTGAGGATCCGGACCGCATCAAGGTTGAAGTGGCGGCGCCGCGTTAGCAGGCGGAGCTCAAGAGTGCAGATGAAGAGATTACCGCGAAACTTCACGCGCTTGTCGAACTGAGGAGACACTTCTGGACGTGATCAGAGAGTCGGCCACACGAACCCGGCGAGGCCACACATGCGCATAGCCGTCTCCGGCAGCCACCGCACCGGCAAGTCGACGCTCATCGCCGAGCTCGCCGCGCTCCTTCCCGGCTACAGCACCGTCGATGAGCCGTACTGGCTGCTGGAGGATGACGGCCACGAGTTCTCCAACCCGCCATCGATCGAGGACTACGAAGCGCAGCTCGCGCGCTCGATCGGGGAACTGGAGGATGCCGGCGACGATGTGCTCTTCGACCGCTGCCCTCTTGACATGCTGGCATACATCGCCGTGCACGACGACAACGGCAGCTTCGACATCCGGGATTGGCTGCCAAAGGTGCGCGCCGCGCTGCAGGCGCTTGACCTGTTGGTCCTGGTCCCGATCGAGGACCGCGACCGCATCGCACTGGCCGACTCGGATGACGATGACGGCGGCGAACTGCGGGCGACGGTTGACGAGAAGCTGAGGGAACTCGCCTGCGACGACCCTTACGGATTCGGCCTGCCGTACGTGGAAGTGCGTGGCGACCTCGGAAGTCGCGCCCAGGCCGTACTGTGGGGCGTCCGGGGAGAGAGTGTACCCTGATGCGTATGCGAATCGCCCGACCCGTCAGCGACCTGCCGCGTTCCGCGGCCATGTACCTGCAGGGGCTGGAGTGGCGCCAGCTCGGCGCGTTTGCCGACCACCAGGGCTTCGATGGCGTGATGCTGGGGCCGCCCGACGCGGACTACCACCTGGAGTTCACGTCGTGCCGCGCGCATCCGGTCACGCCGACGCCCACGGCCGAGGATCTGCTGGTCCTGTACGTGGCCGGCGAAGAGGCCTGGGCCCACCGGTGCCGGGCGCTGGAGGCTGCCGGCTTTGTCGAAGTGCCGTCCTTCAATCCCTATTGGGCCGTGAACGGCCGCACGTTCGTCGACCATGACGGCTATCGTACCGTTGTCGAGAGGGTGTGATCAATTCTCTGGGCGCGCAGCCGGATTGATGTCATGATCATAGCCGCAGATTTGCTCTTGCAACCGGCCCACAGGGGAGCTGGAATGCCGACACAGGATATTGTGGAGGGATTCGGGGCCGACGGCAGTGGAGGGTGTGCATGAAGAAGAGCGTCGTATCCGTCATGGTCGCGGCGGCCCTGGTGGCGCTGGCCGGCGGCGTGCCCGTGGCCGGTCGCGCCGAGATCGTGACGCCGTTCGCGATGGTCGGCGTCCACAAGGGGCAGGAGTACCCCATCGTCGAGATGATCGATGTCGTGGAATACGACCTCGCCACCCATCGCGTCACGATGAATGAAGAGGCCTTTTCGCGACTCCGCGGTGCCACATGGTGGCAGGACGTGGCCAGCAAGGCGGGCGTCGATTCGTTCCGGGTGCTGGTTGAGGGCAAGGTCATCTATACGGGCGAGTTCTTCACCGAGCACCAGACGCGCGAGCCGACCGGCGGGATCAAGATCTTCCTGCCGTCCGGACTCAAGGGCCGGAGCCTGACCATCGACCTGTTTCACCCGGCCGTGGATGTGCGCTCCGACGGGCGGATCATCCGTGCCCTGCGTCGCGAAGGCGTGCTTGTCGAGTAGAGCTGCGGAGGGAAGACATGGAGATGAAGCGGTCATTCCTTGCGCTGGCGCTGCTGGCGCTGCTCGTGGCGGCCGCCTGTGCGCCGAAGTCGAAGCAGGCCCCCATGGCGCATCCCATCCACGGGCTCTGGGCCTGGGAAGTGAGCGACAAGGGCTTCTTCGGCTTCAGTCGCGGCAACCCCGACGGCTCCTGGATCACGAGCACCATCCGCTTCGCACCCGACGGGCGCTACGAGCAGTTCCAGGACGGGAAGCTCATCGTGTCGGGGCGGTACACCCTCGGGCGCGAAGACACCGTCTTCGGCGAGGAAGAAGTGGTGCACATCACCACCGAGACGGGGCAGCACTGGCGCCGCGTGGTGATGGACCTGACGGCGAGCACGTTGTCGCTCGCCGAGGACGGCCCCAACGGGGACGGCGCTGCTTTCACGCGCGTCCCCGAATAGCGCGACGGGCGCCTACTGCACCAATCCGCGCCGCCAGTCCGTGACCAGGTGCAGGAACGACACCTCGGCCCGGAACTCGGGGTCGGCGCCGGTCTGCAGGATGCGCTTGCCGTCCGGATGCAGGTCGTAGAAGCAGCCGTTGCCGTCGGGCGGGTAGACGGTGACGGTGCGGCGCGCGTTGCCGACGCGGAACGTCTCGCTGCTGCCGTCGACATCGTAGACATACAAGTCGCCATTGAACTTCGATACCCACAGCTCGGTGCCGGACTTGTTCCAGTGCGGGTACACGGCGCCTTCGCTGGTGACCTGCCATTTGCGCGCGCCGCCGGCCGCCGGCATCACGAAGACGTCCCAGCCGGCGGAAGTCTGCGTGTGGTAGACGATCCAGCGGCCGTCCGGCGAATACTTGCCGCCGCCCAGGTCCTTTTCGCCTGCCCCGGCCACGGTGACGGGCGTCGCGCTGCCGGCGTCCAGGCGCAGGCGGCGCATCTCGATGCGGCCTTCCTCGGTTTCGGCATCGAACAGCAGGGTGCTCCCGTCGAGCGAGGCGTCGGTGGGGCTGATCTCTCGCGTCGACTCCAGGACGATGGCTTCGCCGCCCTGGCCCTCGACCGGCTGCTGCATGATGCGGTAGGTGCCCGCTTCACGCGATTCGTAGTAGACCGTGGCGCTGTCGCGTGACCAGCAGGCCCGGACCTCGTCACCGGTCGCGAACGTGAAGCGCGTCCGCAGGCCCGTGGCCAGGTCGACCAGCCACAGGTCGGTGCCCTCGTTCGAGGCATTGCGCACTTCAATGATCGCGCGCCGCCCGTCGGGCGCGACGGCGGGATGATAGACCTGCCCCATCTCTCCCAGCGGGACCGAGGCGCCACTGGCCAGGTCGACCCAGGCCAGGACGCGCGCCGCCTCGTCCGAGGCGCCGGTCTGGTACACGATCATGCCGGTTTGCGAGAAGCTGAAGACACCCACCACGGCGGCCGGCAGGTAGAGAACGTCCTCCACCAGCGGCGTGCCGCCCGCTTCGGCCTTCTCCTGGTCCGGCTTGAACGGCACACTCATCAGCACGCCTTCGCGCACCGTCATCAGCATGCCGTCCACATACTCTGCCTGGCCCTGCGACGTGGCCACGGCGCGCGGCGTCCCGGTGGTGTCCAGGCTGGCGATGAAGACCGTGCCTTCACTCTCGCCCGAGGTCAACCGCCCGATGAACAGGAACTCGCGCCCACCCGGCAGGAAGCGCGGGTGACGGTGGGAGTTGTGTTCGGGGCCGCGCTTCGTGAGGCGCACCGGGTCGCCGCCGCTGGCCGGCATCCGGAAGATGCCGCTGTCAAAGCTGGGGGCGAAGATGATGTCACCCTGCTCGTTCCAGGAGCCGCCCTTCATGTTCTCGGCGGTGCACAGGGTCACCGGCGGGCCGCCCGCCACGGCCACCTTCTTCAGTTTCTTGCCGCGGTTGTCGAAGAAGCCGATGTACCTGCCGTCCGGCGACCAGAACGGGTACGAGGCATCGTTGGTGCCGGACATCACCGTCGACTCGCCCTTGTCGAGGTAGCGCAGGTACAGCATGGTCTTGTTGTCGTCGTCGACGGCGCAGAACGCCATCATGGTGCCGTCCGGTGACAACGCCGCCGGACCGGGCGCCGTCGAGTTGAGATTGTAGTTCGTCTTCGGCGGTGGCGGGATCATCGTGTGCAGCAGCGGCGCCGGCGCGGGCCGCGCGATGACCTTCCAGCCGACGAACGTACCGAGCAGCAGGCACGCAGCCGTGACGCCCACCAGCAACAGTGCCGGCGCGCGGCCACGCACCGCATCGGCGGCCACGTTCGGCGGCGCCAGGTGCGAGAAGCTGAGATGCGAACTGCTGCCGCTGCTGTCCTGCAGGAAGATGCGCGCCTCGCCGATGTCACGCAGCCGCTGCTTCGGGTTGCGCTCGAGGCAGCGTTCGACCAGGCGACACAGCGCGGGCGCCTCGGCCACCGGCAGCAGGTTCCATTCGGGTTCGGCGCGCAGTACGGCAGCAAGCGTGTCGCTGGCGGTCTCGCCCTCGAACAGGCGCTTGCCCGTGAGCATCTCGAACATGATGACGCCGAAGGCCCAGATGTCGGTGCGCCGGTCGACGCTGCCGCCGCGCGCCTGCTCGGGGCTCATGTAGGCGGCGGTGCCCAGCACGGTGCCGGCCATGGTCATGGCCGCGGTGATGGTGGGCATCGCCGACGATTCGTTCTGCCGCGCGCCGTCGCCGAGCCACGCCTGGGCCAAGCCGAAGTCGAGGATCTTCACCTCGCCGCTCTCGGTCTCCATGATGTTGGCCGGCTTCAGGTCGCGGTGCACGATGCCGTTCTCGTGCGCCGCCTCGAGGCCCGCCGCGATCTGCCGCGCGATGACCAGCGTCTCGGGCACCGACACCGGCCCGGCGGCCATGCGTCGCGTCAGGTCGGAGCCCACCACCAGTTCCATGACCAGGAAGCGGAAGCCGTCGGCCTCCTCGAAGCCGTAGATGGAGGCCACGTTCGGGTGCTGCAGGCTGGCCAGCGACCGGGCTTCGCGCTGGAAGCGGGCCTCCCGCTCGGGGTCGCCGGCCATGTCGGGGGGCAGCACCTTGATGGCCACGTCGCGGCCCAGCTTGGTGTCGCGGGCGCTGAAGACCTCGCCCATGCCGCCCTTGCCCAGGCGATCCTTTATCTCATAGTGCAGCAACGACTTGCCGATCATGTCGACATCTCCCCGCCCGCGGCGCGCCCTGGGAATGGAAATGAGAATCGGTCCCATTGTAGCATGGGCCGCATATATATAAGAGAAAATTCATCACGGATCGGGGAGGATTCGCGCGAAGCCAGGATCCGGGCGTAGCCGTCAGGCGGTGCGAACGCCCGCGCGACCGCCGGCCCGCACCCGCCGCACCAGCCGCCAGATGACGGTGACCATGGCCACCGTCAGCAGCAACCCCACCACCGGCACCAGCACGGCGATGGCGGCCAGGGTGAAGGCGCCCGCCGTTTCCAGCGAGGCGAAGAGCGGATTGGCGAGACCGGCGGTGGTCGCGGTGGAGCCCGCGCGCAACAGGCCGTTCAGGCCGTGGAACAGGCCGGCGGTGCCGCCGCCGGCGATCAGCGCGAACGACCAGCGCAGCAGCGGCGACGCTTCGCCCAGCGCGCCGGCCATGGTCAGGGCGCCCGCGGCGACAGCCAGCGGGGCGGCAACCACGTCGAGGGCGTGATCGAGGAAGGGCACGTGCGCGGCGGCAACCTCCAGCGCGGTGGCGACGGCGAACGCGAGCAGGGCCGGGGTGGTGGCCATCCAGGCGAAGCCCGCCGAGGGCTCGTACCAGCCGAGCCTGGCCGCGCCGCCCATCACCAGCAGGGGCACGAAGACGCGGAAACCGCAGGCGGCGGCCAGGCCGATGCCGACGGCGACGCCCAGCAGCGTGTCGATGGTCATGGGACGCTCCCCCGGCGATTGAAGCACGCGCGCACGATGACGGCATTGTACAACCGGCCGTCATCAGGGACAATGCGGGACGTGTACCCGGCCACCACACCTTTGATTCACGCAAACAACCACGATATGGGAGGCGACATGCGGAAATACGGAGCAGAACTCTTCGGCACGTTCTGGCTGGTGCTCGGCGGCTGCGGCAGCGCGGTACTGGCGGCGGCCTTCCCGGGCGTGGGCATCGGCCTGCACGGCGTGTCGCTGGCCTTCGGCCTGACGGTGCTGACGATGGCCTACGCCATCGGCCACATCTCCGGCTGCCACCTCAACCCGGCGGTGTCGATCGGCCTGTGGGCCGGCGGCCGCTTCCCGGCGAAGGAACTGGCGCCGTACATCATCGCTCAGGTCCTGGGCGGACTCGTCGCCGGCGGCGTGCTGTTCTTCATCGCCAGCGGCAAGGCCGGCTTCGACGCGACAGCCGGCTTCGCCGCGAACGGCTACGGCGACCACTCGCCCGGCGGCTACGGGCTGGGCGCGGCGCTGGTCTGCGAGATCGTGATGACGATGATGTTCCTGATCGTCATTCTCGGCGCCACCGACAAGCGGGCGCCGGCGGGCTTCGCGCCGATCGCCATCGGCCTGTGCCTGACGCTGATCCACCTGATCAGCATCCCGGTCACGAACACCTCGGTGAACCCGGCCCGCAGCACGGGCGTGGCCCTGTTCGCCGGCGACTGGGCGCTGTCGCAGCTGTGGCTGTTCTGGGTGGCCCCGATCATCGGGGCGGTGCTCGGCGCGGCCGTGTACCGGTTCCTCGGCGGTGAGAAGGCCCGGGCGTAAATGCCCACCGGGACGCTCCGGTCGGGGCGGATGGCATTTGCCCCGCCCCGGCCGCCTCACCATATTTTGCCCGCCACGTCCGTGCCTTTTCGGACTCCTGCCAGGCGGTGCGCCTCGTGTTCAACAAGATGATCGTGACCATGCTGCCGATGGTGCCCAAGGGCATCATCCGCAAGGTTTCCATGCGCTACATCGCGGGTGACAAGCTGGCCGACGCCATTGGCACCGCCGCGCGGCTCGAGCAGCAGGAGAAGGCCTGGTCGACCATCGACGTACTGGGCGAGTTCGTGCAGGAACGCTCGGTGGCGCTGAAGAGCAAGGCCGAGAGCCTCGAGGTGCTGGAGGCGATCAACGCCCGCCAGCTGAAGGCCGCGGCCGGCCTGTCGCTCAAGCCGACCAGCCTGGGCCTGGGCATCGATGCCGACTTCGGCACCGACAACATCCGCGAAGTGGTGGCGCGCGGGCGCGACCTGGGCATCTTCGTGAACATCGACATGGAGAACAGCCCCTACACCGACGCCACGCTGCGCGCCTTCCGCACGCTGCGCGAAGAAGGCTACACGAACGTGGGCGTGGTCATCCAGGCCATGCTCCACCGCAGCGAAGCCGACGTGCGCGCGCTGACCGAGTACAAGCCCGTGGTGCGGCTGTGCAAGGGCATCTACAAGGAAGCGCGCACCATCGCCTTCACCGACCGCGAGGAAGTGCGCGCCAACTACCGCAAGCTGCTGCGGATGATGGTCGACGGCGGCTTCTATCCCGCCATCGCCACGCACGACGATCCGCTGATCGACGACGCCCGCGCCCTCATCAAGGAACGCGGCCTGCGCCCCGACCAGTACGAGTTCCAGATGCTTCTGGGCGTGCGCGAGAACGTGCGCCGCCGCATCCTCGCCGACGGCCACCACCTGCGGGTGTACGTGCCGTTCGGCTCGGACTGGTACGGCTACTCGACGCGCCGCCTGAAGGAGAATCCGGAGATGGCGGGGATGATCGCCAAGGCGGTGCTGCTGGGGCGGTAGCCTTGTGTTGCCTGTGATGCGGCCGGCGTGGTTGTGACGCCGGCCGCTCTTTTTGTCCGGGGAGTGGTGTGCATCTGAGAGCGGCGCCGCAGCCCACCAGGCTCAAGGCGCGGGGCACCCCGTCGATAACCGGGGTTCACCCCGACTGCCGCCCATCCCCGGGCTGGAGACCGATGCGCCGCCGGTTGCCCTGTCAGTTGCCCTGCCTGTTCCCGTGCCTGCTGGTGGTTGTCGCCGCGACCGCCGGTTGCGACACGCGGCGGCACGACTACGTGGTGCACTACCAGGAGTATGCGCACGCCTCGGTCGAGGTGGAGGGCCGCCAGGTGTTCCTGACGGCGCGGGCGGCCTTCGCCGACGCGTCGCCCGCCGCGACAGCCATGGCGGCGCGCGACGAGGGCGGCATGACCGCGGACGACCGCTACCGCTATGTGCGCGAGCATCCGGAGATCTACGGGCCGGTGAACTCGCGGCAGGAGTACGAGGAGCAGTTCGGTGACGAGGCCACGGTGGCGGGGGCCGAGGCGGTGGCGCGCGGGGGCGAGAGCAGCGTCGACATCGTCATGTCGGGGTCGTCGGACGCGGTGCTGGCGGTGGCGCCGACGGCCGTGACGGTGGTCAAGGGCGGGCAGGCCTGGAGTGCGCTCGACCGTGACACGCAGCGGTTGACGGTCGGCGCGCGGGAACGCGGGTCGGAGCTGCACGGGGAAGGTCCGCCGGTGCGGCTGCACTTCCCCGTGTTGCCGGCGGTGGCCCCGGTGCGCGAGCGCCTGACCCAATGGCAGATCACGCGCAGGCCGTCGCCGTCGCCCGAACCCATCGAGATGACGATGGTGCTCGAGCTGGACGGGCGCCCGCGCGAGGTCACGTTCCGCTTCGACCGCGTGGCCGAGCACCCGCAGTTCCCGCCCAATCCCCTCTACTGGCTGTACGCCGCCCACTGAGCGCGCCAACGGGACCCGG
This sequence comes from bacterium, assembly GCA_016703265.1. Lineage (NCBI taxonomy): Bacteria > bacterium. The sequence goes on along the minus strand of JADJCK010000004.1, from coordinate 85,149 downwards.
GCCGTCAAGGGTGACAAGATTCCCGTTGATGCCTACACTGGCTTCATCGAACCGAAGCATGCGCAGCGGGAGGACCGGAGAATGGCGATGGGTGGGGGAAAGCGGATACGCTACGGGATCATCATCGGCGTCGTCATTCTGGTGGCGGTGGCGCTGGGCGCGAGGGCGCTGGTGGGCCCGAATGTGCCGGTGGTGCGTGCCGAGCGGCGGCCGCTGGTCCAGAAGATCGTGGCCAACGGCCGCGTGAACGTGCCCGTGCGGGTGCAGTTGGGCACGCAGGCCGGCGGCGTGCTGGCGCGGCTGGCGGTGGACCAGGGCGACAGCGTGGTTGCCGGGCAGCTCCTGGCCGAACTGTCAGCCGAGGAAGCGGCCGCGGGCGTGGCCCGCGCGGCGGCCCGCCTGCAGCAGGTGCGGGAGCTGGACCTGCGCGCGGCGCAGGAGGACCTGCGCCAGGCCGAGGTGGCGCTGCGGCAGGCCGAGCGACAGCTGCAGCGCACCCGTGACCTGGCCGTGGGCGACGGCGTTTCCGCACAGGAACTGGAAGAGGCGCAGGACGAGCGCGACCTGGCTCTCAGCCGGCGTGACGGCGCCGCTGCGCGCGTGCGCGGCAACAGCCCGGGCGGCGCGAACGAGCGGCTGGCCGTGGCCGAACTGGCGGCGGCGCAGGCCAAGCTCGAGCAGACGCGCATCACCTCGCCGGTGGACGGCGTGGTGCTGAAGCGCCTGGCGCAACCGGGCGACATGATCGCCGCCGGCAGCGGCGTGCTGGACGTGGCGCCGGCCGGGCCGACGTGGCTCGTGGTGCAGCCCGAAGAGAAGAACCTCGCCTTCCTGCGCGTGGGCCAGCAGGCCCTGGCTTCGGCCGACGCCTGGCCGGACAGCGTCTTTGCCGCCCGCATCACGCGCGTGGCGCCGTCGGTGGACCCGGCGCGCGGCACGGTCGAGGTGGAACTGGTGGTGGACCGGCCGCCGGTGTTCCTGCGCCCGGACATGACCGTGTCGATTGCCGTGGAGGTGGCGCGCAGCGAGGCGGCGCTGACGCTGCCCGGCGAAGTGGTGCGCGACGCCGACGGCACGCCGTGGGTGCTGGTCGTGCGCGGGGGGCGTGCCGAGCGCCAGGACGTGGGCCTGGGACTGCGCGGCGAGGGCACGGTTGAGATCATTACCGGCCTGCAGGCCGGCGAGGCGGTGGTGCCGGTCGAGGCCGTGCGCATCAAGGCCGGCGCGCGTGTGCGCGCAGCGACCGGGGACCAGTGATGCCCTTCGAATGGTTTGTGGCGCTGCGTTACCTGCGCGAGGGACGCATCCAGACGGTGCTGATCCTGCTGGGCGTGTCGACGGGCGTGGGCGTCATCATCTTTCTCTCGGCCCTCATCACCGGGTTGCAGGCCAGCCTCATCGAGAACACGCTGGGTTCGCAGGCGCACCTGGTGGTGCGGCCGACCGAGGAGATGCCGCGGCTGCTGCACGAGGGACGCGTGGAAGGCACCGACCCCGCGGCCCTGGCGCGCGACCTGGCACCCGGCGAGGACGGGCTCGCGGTGCGCCTCGAGAAGCCGGCGCAGCGGCTGCGTTCGATCAACCAGTGGCCGCAGGTGGTGCGCGACATCGAGCAGGTGGCGGGCGTCACGGCGGTGTCGCCGCTGGTGGCCGGGTCGGCGTTCGTCACGCGCGGAGAGGCGACGCGCTCGGTGGCGCTGCGGGGCATTGATCCCGAGCGGTTCACCCGCATCATCGACCTGCCGGCGAACATGGTGGCCGGTTCGTTCCGCGTGCAGGGCACCGAGGCGGTGATCGGCACGGGCCTTTCCTCCGACCTGGGCGTGCGCACGGGCGACCGCATCCGCGTGCTGACCGCCGACGGCCGTACCGACGTGTTCACCATCAGCGGCATCTTCGACCTGCAGAACAAGGGCGTCAACGACAGCTGGGTGCTCGTTTCGCTGAAGAGCGCGCAGAACCTGCTCGATTTGTCTGGCGGCATCTCGGCCATCGAGGCGCGGGTCGATCGCATCTTCGACGCGGAGCGGATCGCGCAGCAGGTGGCGCGGCGCACGGGGCTCATTGCCGAGAGCTGGATGGAGCTGAACGGGCAGTTGCTCGTGGGCCTGCGCTCGCAGAGCAGCAGCAGCACGATGATCCAGGCATTCGTGGTGGTGGCCGTGGCCCTGGGCATCGCCAGCGTGCTGGTGGTGTGGGTGGTGCAGAAGAATCGCGAGATCGGCATCCTGCGCGCGGTGGGCACCACGCGGCGGCAGATCCTGCGCGTGTTCCTGATCCAGGGGCTGCTGCTGGGTGCGGCGGGCTGGGTCGTGGGCGTGGGCATCGGCACCGTGCTCTCGTTGATCTTCGCCAGCCTGGCCAGGAATCCCGACGGCTCGCCCACGTTCCCTGTCAACCTCTCGTGGCAGCTGTTCCTGGGCACGCTGGTCATGGCGCTCAGCGTGGGGCTGCTGTCGGCCACGGCGCCGGCGCGGCGCGCGGCGGCGCTCGATCCCGCGGAGGCCATCCACCATGGCTGACGCGACGAAGCCCGTGCCTGGCAGCGCGCAACCGGTGGTGCTGCTCGAGGGCGTGACCCGCGACTACGGCAAGGACGTCATCACGCAGGTGCTGAAGGGCGTGGACCTGCGCCTGGAGGGCGGCGAGTTCACGGCGCTGACGGGGCCCTCGGGCTCGGGCAAGAGCACGCTGCTGAACCTGATCGGGCTGCTTGACCGCGCCACGAGCGGGCGCGTGAGCCTGGACGGCGTGGACACCTCGGGGTTGGATGACACGGAAGTGACCCGGCTGCGCGGGCGCTCGATCGGCTTCGTGTTCCAGTTCCACCACCTGCTGCCGGCGTTCACGGCGGTGGAGAACGTGATGCTGCCCGGCATCGCGCGCGACGGGCGCATCAGCCGACAGCTGCGCGTGCAGGCGGAACAGATGCTCGAGCGCGTGGGCCTCTCCGATCGCCTGCGCTTCAAGCCCGGCCAGATGTCGGGAGGGCAGCAGCAGCGCGTGGCCATCGCGCGGGCGCTGTGCCTGGGGCCGCGACTCATCCTGGCCGACGAGCCGACGGGCAACCTCGACACCGCGTCCAGCGACCAGATCTTCGAGCTCATGCGGCGCATCAACCGCGAGGAGCACACCGCCTTCCTCGTGGTGACGCACGACCTGGGCATCGCCGCCCGGTGTGACCGGGTGGTGGAACTGGTGGACGGCCGCATCGTGCGCGAGAGCGGGGCGGCGCCGGCCTGAGCCGGGTCCGGAATATGCAGCGTTGATCGGCGCTGCCGGTCGGCGCCAAGGACCTTGACGGCTGTTGCGGCTGCAGCCTAGTATCGCGCCGTGGCACCCGTTGCCACTGCACATTGATTCGGCCTTTTCGCCGGCCGCCCTTTCGTTCCGACGGTCCGCAGGAGGAAGGGCATGAAGAGCACCCTCTACGCTGCCTACCTGGCCGGCGCCTATGTGCTGCTGGCCGGGGCCTATATCATCCTTTCCGGCTATCTGGCTGCCGGGGCCTCCCACACCGTCGAGGAACTGCGGCGCATCGAAGCGATCAAGGGTGTCGTCTACGTAGCGGTGACCGCCTTGTTGATCTTCGCAGGGGCCCGCTGGGCCATGCGGCGCATGGAGATTGACGCGCGCGAACTGATGCGCCGCGATCAGGCGCTGGTGGCCAATGAAGGCCGCGTCTTCGCCGGGCTGACCGCGGCCTCCATCGCGCACGACGTCAACAACGTGCTGACCGTGGCGCTGGCCGACATCGAGATGCTGGAGGAGGACGGCCGGGGTAGTGAAGACCTGACGCGCCTGCACCATTCGCTGCGGCGCATGGTGGGCCTGAACCGCCGCCTGCTCGGGCTGGCGCAGGCCTATGTCTCGCGCGAGGGCTCGCTGCTCGACGCGCGGGAGGCCGCGGGCGAAGTGGTGGCCGTCCTGCGCTCGCACCAGGACGTGCGGTATTGCCGCCTGTCGTGCGAGGGGGAGGCCGGCCTCGTGATCGCGGCCAGCCCCGTGCTCATGCACCAGTTGGTGGGCAACCTCGTGATCAACGCTGCGCAGGCGGCGGGCGAGAAGGGCATCATCGAGGTGCGCGTGCGCGGCGAGGACAACGCGGTCGTGATCGAAGTCCATGACAACGGCCCGGGTGTGCCGGTGGAGCGCCGGGCGGAACTGTTCTCCGCGCTGGTGACCACCAAGCCCGACGGCAACGGACTGGGCCTGTTTTCGGTGAAGGCCTGCGCCACCGGTTTCGGTGGTCGGGTCGAGGTTTCGGACTCCTCCCTCGGGGGCGCGCTCTTCAGCATCCATCTGCCGCTCTCGCCCGTACGCACCGCCGTCACCGCGTAAGGCAACGATACCAATTCCGAGCGGCCTGCGCGATGGCCTAGAGCTTCACCAGCTCCACACGCCGGTTGTTGGCCTTGCCCTCGGGCGTGTCGTTGGTGTCGATGGGCTTGCCTTCGCCGAGGCCCTTCGTCTCGAGGCGGCCGCCGTCGATGCCGTGCTTCTCGCCCAGGTACGCACGTACTGCCGCCGCGCGGGCCTGTGAGAGCTTCAGGTTGGCGTCATCGGCCCCGTCGGCGTCGGTGTGGCCCTCGATGGACAGGCGCAGCGAGGCATCCTCCCCGAGCATGGTCCCGATGTCGGTGAGCGTCTTGTACGACTCGGCCTTGATGCGGTCCGAGCCCGAGTCGAACAGGATGCCGTGCGTGACGATGCGGCCCGACTCGTCGAGCTGCTCGCGCAGCGACTTGCCGCCTTCGGCATAGCGGAACGTGCCGATGCGCGAGATGCCGGTGTTCTCGAAGTACGGGTCCATTGCGACCAGGATGCCGACGGGCGCGAAGTCGGCGACCTTGGGAATGTTGGCGATGCGCTCCTGGTCGAGATAGCACTTGATCGTCGACTTCGTGGCCATGATGCGCAGGACGTGGCTCCCGCGCGCCAGCTTCGGGACCTCCTTGCTGGCGAGCTCCTTGTCGTTGATGACTACCCTGGTCATGTACGAGTAGCCGAGGCGCAGTTCGCCCACGCGCTGGCCGGCGGCATCGACCCAATGGATCGTGTACCAGCCGTCCTGGTCGGCGTTGGAGAAGAACTCCATCTCGACGGTGTACTTCTCGGGCAGCGGGCCCTGCGGCACCTTCGGCAGGATGTATCCCTTGTCGGTACAGAGGATCCAGTTGCGACCCTCGGCCTTGGCGATCTCGAAGACGCCGTGGTCGAGGTCCCAGCGCGAAGGGAACTCGCCCAACTCCTCGCGGGCCAGGTCGTCGTAGAAGATGACCTTGTCGCCCGGCACGAAGTCGTACTTGGTGTAGAGCGTCATGTCCTCGGCAACAGCCGTGCCGCCGGGCGCAGGTGCGGCCGCCTTGTCGCCGCCGGCCCCGGGCGTCGCCGGCTCTGCGGGCTCCGCCGGCGCCGGCGCTTCGCCGTCCTTGCCGACGCCGTCGACGGCACCATCAATGGTCTTGTCGATCGCCTGGTCCGTCTTCTGGTCGACCTTCCGTTCGACCTTGCTCTTGACTTTGTCCTTCAGCTTGCCGAACTGCGCGGCGGCGGGCGTCGCGGCGCTGAGCGTGAAGAGGAACAGCAGGGCAAGGACGGGCAGCGGCAGGCGTGCGCGCATGATGGCCTCCGGATGGCGAGAGCGGCGAATACAGGAGCTTCGCGGTGTAGTGACCGATGGACGCGGCGACATCCCCGGCGCCGCGCAGACCAGATTAACCCCGCAGCGGCGGTGCGGTCAATCGCCGGGCGTGGCGGCGCCGAAACGCGCCGCGATGACGCGTTGCCGATGCGCGAAGATGGCGCGCAGCTGCCGGCGGATCAGCAGGCGTTCCACGATCCTCCCGAGCACGCCGAACGGCAGCACGTAGAGCACCCGGTCGCGGATGAGCGTGCCGCCGACGGCCTCCTCGAACGTGTGCGTGTGGTGCCAGAAGCTGTAGGGGCCCTGCAACTGCTCGTCGACGAAGCCGCGCGGCGGGTCGTACGACGTGATCAGCGTGCGCCAGCGCGTGGGCAGCGGACCGAGGCGGATGAGGTAGTCGATGAGCGCTCCCTGGCGCATGGGCACCGGTGACGGCGTCAGGATGCGGAACTCGAGCCAGGGCGGGGTGATGGTGCCGAGGTTCTCCGGTTCGCTGAAGAAGGCGAAGACCTCGGGGCGGGGGCGCGGGACGAACTGTTCGCTGTCGAGGACGTGCGGTTTCATGGGCGGCTTCCTGGTTGCGGCGGCCGGTTTGGTTTGCGTGATGTTTTTGATAGACAAACACTATACAAAAACTTATCATCAAGCCAGAACCGATGTCATCCCGACACCGTTCCCGTTTCCAGACGCCACGCAGCCGGAGGGTTGCCATGGATACCCCCGCTGCCCCGGAAGCCGCCGCCGGCCCAGAAACCCTGCCGCGCCACAGCATTGCGGTGGTTTCGCGCCGCACGGGACTCAGCCAGCTCGTGCTGAGGGCCTGGGAGCGTCGCTACCACGTCGTGGAGCCGGGCCGCACCGAATCCGGCCGGCGTCGCTATTCCGATCTCGACATCGTGCGGCTGGGTCTTCTGCGGCGGTTGACGGCGGCAGATCACCGGATCGGTGATGTGGCCAACCTGCCGCTGGTCGAGCTGCGCGAACTGGCGGAGGGGCTGCCCGATCCCTGGCCCGAGATGAACGCCGGTGCCAACCTCGGCGCGGGGATGGCCGGTTCGCTGGTCGGCGCCCTGCCGGTCACGGCCGCGGAACTGCTCACCGAGGCGCTGGCCGCGGTTGCGGCCCTGCAGTCTGCCGCGCTGGAGGATGTGCTGGCGCGCGCCTCGATGCACCTGAGTCGCCCGGCGCTGCGGCAGGAGCTGATCCGGCCGCTGCTCGAGCGCGTGGGAGAACTCTGGCGCGACGGCACGCTGCGGATCGCGCACGAGCACATGGCCTCATCCATCGTGCAGTCGTTCCTGTCGGCGACCAACGCCAGCCAGATGCCCGACGCCGGCGCGCCGCTGCTGGTCGTGGCGGCGCCCGCGCGGAACCGCCATGAGTTGGGGGCCCTGCTGGTGGCCTCGCTGGGCCTGGAGCTCGGTTGGGAGGTGCTCTACCTGGGCGCAGACCTCCCCGCCGAGGAGATCGCCGCCGCCGCCCTGCAGCGCGGCGCCCGCGCCGTGTACCTGAGCCTGATCTTCCCCGCCAGCGATGTGGTCGTGGCCGGCCAGATCGACCTCCTGCGCCGGCTGGCCGGCCCCGGGCTGGCCATCCTGGCCGGTGGCGCGGCGTCTGCCAGCTATGACGCGGCGCTCCTCCAGGCCGCTGCCTTCCGGACGGACACGCCGGAAGCGTTCGAGCGCGCCCTCGTCGAGATTCTCAACTGATTGCCAGCCAACATCTTGCAGCGACTCCGTGTGTCTGCCAGTGCTGTATAGAAATTGTATAAAATAAATGTTGACGAAATGTGTACGCTTTCGTATTCTGTCCCGTTGAGCGAAGTGAACCCTGCCAAGAGCTCCCTTGAGCTGAACGAGAAACCTGAGCCGAAGGACGGATAGATATGCTGAACCAGACCCGGAATTTCGTGGCGATCGCGCTGGTCGCCCTGAGCGTGAGCCCCGAGCTGGCGACCGCCGGCGGCAACTGCAGTGCCGAGAAGAAGCAGGCCTCCACTGAGGGCGCCACGGCCCAGTTCGCGTCGACCGCCGGTGCCGCGGCCAAGGAGACCCCGCTGGCCATCTTCCCGCTGGCCGAAGCCGCCGGCTTCAAGACCCTGACCGCTGCGGTGAAGGCTGCCGGCCTGCAGGAGACGCTGACGGTCAAGGGCCCGTTCACGGTCTTTGCGCCGACGGACGAGGCGTTCGCCAAGCTGCCGGCCGGCACCGTCGAGGGCCTGCTCGCCAATCCCGAGAAGCTGAAGAAGGTGCTGCTGCACCACGTCGTGGCCGGTGACGTGCGCGCCGCCGACGTGATGAAGATCAAGTCCGCGAAGTCGCTCAACGGCACCTCGCTGGCGATCGGCACCAAGGACGGCGTGACCGTCGAGGGTGCGAAGGTGGTCAAGGCCGACATCGTGGCGAGCAACGGCGTGGTGCACGTGATCGACACCGTGCTCATCCCCGGCGACCTGTAGGCCGCCACTGCTGTACCAGGCGCGGGCATCCGGCCCGCGCCGACAAGGACATGCCGCGTTCGGCACTGGCCGGGCGAAGGAGGAACCAGAGATGATGAACCTGAAGCTGAAATCGAAGGGCCTGATGAAGACCCTGGGCCTGGTGACGATGCTGGCCCTGTCGGTGGCCGTGACCGGCTGCTCCGACGACGACGACAACCCGATGACGCCGATGGGCGAGGGCGCCGAGCTGCGCGTGGTGCACGCTTCGCCCGACGCCGGCAACGTCGACATCTATGCCGAGGGTGTGGCCGCCCCCCTGTTGACCAACGTGCCCTACACCGCGACCAGCCCCTACCTCGAGTTGGCGCCTGGTCAGTACAACATCCAGTTGCGTCCGGCAGGGGCGGCGGCTTCCTCGACGCCCGTCTTCGAGACCGGCATGGTGACCGTGCCCGAAGGCGCGCGCATCACGGCGATCGCGGCCGGCCTGGCCGGTTCGAGCAATGCCGCCGACAAGCTGCGCGTGCTGCTGATGGCCGAGTCGTTCGCGGCGCCCGGCGCCGGCAATGCGATCGTGCGCGTGGTGCACGCCTCGGCCGACGCGCCGACGGTGGCGGTCGATGTGGGCAACGACGGCACGCCGGAGATCGCCTCCCTGGCGCGCTTCGCCGACACCGGCGCCGCCGGTGTGGCGCTGCCGGCCGGCTCGCCGCTGGCCCTCGGCATCTGGGTGGCTTCGCCGCTGAGCAAGGTCACGTCGCTGACCACGCCGGCGCTGCCGGCCGGCGCCGAGATCTTCGTCATCGCCACCGGCCTGGTGGGTGAACTGCCCCGCGCGGCCGACGGCTTCGGCCTGCTGGCCGTGGGTCCCGCCGGCACCATCGGCCTGATCCGCCAGGACCCGACCGTGTTCGTGCTGCACGCCTCGCCCGACGCCCCCGAGGTCGACGTCAACCTGGGTGGCACGTCGACCACGCTGGTGAACGACCTGGCGTTCGGTGAACTGTCCGCACCGCTGCAGGTGGCGCCCGGCGCCTACCCGCTCGACGTGCTCGTGGCTGCCGGCGGCGCCTTCGTGGCCGCCTACACCACGCCGTCGCTGGCTGCGGGCGAGCGCTACCTGGCCATCGCCTCCGGCTACGCGGCCGACCCGGCGCGCGCCTTCACGGTGGTGCCGTTCGGCGAGACCTTCGGCGACGCGGTGGGTGCGCGTGTGCGCGTCGTGCACGCCTCGCCGGATGCGCCTGCGGTGAATGTCGGCGTCCTGAACGGCGCGAGCATCACGCCGGTGGCCGACTTCAGCAACCTGGCCTTCGGACAGGCTTCGTCGGCCGCAGGCACGGCGCTGGCGGCCGGCCCCCTGACGGTGGGCGTGGCCGGCGCGGGCACGACCACGCCGGTCGTGGCCAGCTTCGACCTGGGCCTGACCGCCGGGCTGCGCGCCTTCGCGGTGGCGGGCGGTTCGCTTGCTGCCTCGGGCGAGACGTTCCGGCTGCTGGTGGTCGATGCGACCTCGTTCCCGTGGCAGGTCGCGACCGTGTTGCCGAACTAGCCGCGCAGCGCAAGATCGCGCAGGCGAATCGGGGCCGGTCGTGCTAAGTATGGCGCGACCGGCCCGCTCGCACAGGGGGCCACGGCGGCTGAAGGGCTCACGACCACGGGCGCGGACATGCGCATCACGGCCTCCTACTGCAGCGCGCCGAAGCGCGACGACGACGGCTTGCTGCCGGCGATCGAGCGCTATCGCAGCGAGAGGCTGCGCGGCCTGTGGATGCTGGGCCGGAGCCTGGGCGCGCCGCTGTTCATCCTCTCGGGCCGTTTCGGCCTGCTGGCCGCGGACGAGCCCATCCCGTGGTACGATCACCTGCTTCCGGCCGCGGAAGTGCCGGCGACGACGGCACGCGTGTCCGGGCAGCTGCGCGCGCGCGGTGTCACCGAAGTCACCTGGCACACGGCATCGCCGGCCGTCGTGCCTGCGGTGCAGCCCTATCTGGACGTGATGCGGGCCGCCTGCCGGGAAGCCGGCGCCGGAATCATCGTCCACGAACTGGACGGCGACCCGGCTTGAGGTCGTCCGAGGAGCGAATCCATGGTCCGTGAATCCATGCCGGCCTGGTTCTACGCACTGGTGCTCGTGCGCCGCGACGATCACTTCCTGCTCGTCGAGGAGACGGACCACGGCGGCGGCTGGTACCTGCCGGCCGGCCGTGTGGAGCCGGGCGAGACGCTGCACGAAGCCGCGCTGCGCGAGGTGCGTGAAGAGGCGGGCATCGATGTCGCGCTGGACGGCGTGTATCGCATCGAGCACACGGTGCTGGAGAGCGGTGGCGCCCGCGTGCGCGTGCTGTTCTCGGCTGCGCCGAGCGACGACCGCGAGCCCAAGTCGGTGCCCGACGAGCACACACTGCGCGCCGGCTGGTTCACCCGGCGTGAGGCCGCCGACCTGCGATTGCGTTCCAGCGAGGTGACGGGGCTGCTGGCATTGGCATCGACGCAGGCACCGGCGTCACTGGCGGTGCTGCGGACCATCGTGCGCTAGGAAGGTGCTTCCCCAAGAGGAGATGCCGTGAGCGGATTCGCCAGTATCGGGATGGCCGTGGCGGCGGAGGCGGGCGCCGTGGCGCGCCTGCTGACGCGCCAACTGGCCGAACACGACTTGCCCGCGGATGCGGCCCGCGTGACGCGCGCCGTCGACGGCATCCTGACTGATGACCGGGTGGGCTTCCTGCTCGTGGCGCGCCGGGGCGACGAGGTGGTGGGGGTCTCGTACGTGGCGATGATCTGGTCCCTGGAGCACGGCGGCCCCAGTTCGTGGCTGGAGGAACTGTACGTGCTGCCGGCCTGGCGTGGACAGGGCGTGGGCGCCGCGCTGCTGCGCGTCTCGCTGGCGCAGGCCCGGGAGCGCGGCTGCCTGATGATGGACCTGGAGGTGACCGAGGATCACGCGCGCGCGGCGCATCTCTACGCGCGCGAGGGTTTCGTGGCACTCCCGCGCGGGCGGTGGGTGCGGGGCTTGTAGAGCGCCCGTAGTGGTGCCGTCACATGGTCTCCCGGCGTGCGCAGGACAGGGTTCACCTGTAGATTATCCCGGCCCTGGTCGACCGCCTGCAACCCACCTGCAGGGCGGTCCATCGATTGGAGAGGGCCATGTCCCGCGTGATCCACTTCGAGATACATGCGTCGCGGCCGGCGGCGCTGATCCTTTTCTACGAAAAACTCTTCGGTTGGACGTTCTCGTCCTGGGGCGACTTCCCGTATTGGCTGGTCGATACCGGGCCGGCTGCCTCGCCCGGCATCAACGGCGGCCTGGTGCAGCGGCAGGGGCCTTCCGCGCCGCCGGGTCAGGGCGTCAACGCGTTCGTGTGCACGGTCGACGTGGCGAACGTCGAGGACTCGGTCGCGCTGGCCTTGGCCTGCGGCGGTGAGCTGGCAGTGCCGATGACGGCGATTGCAGGTGTGGGCTGGCTGGCGTATGTGAAGGACCCGGACGGCAACCTGGTCGGGTTGATGCAGGCGAGCGCGGACGCAGGCTAGCCGGGGTCCGTTTCCGAAGACATGCGCCGGTGCAAGGGGCGCGTCCGCCCGCGCGCATCCCGGCGGCAGAACGAAGGCGGCCCCGTTGCCGGGGCCGCCCGCTTTTTCAATCGCCATGGATCGGCGCCCAGGGGCGCGCCGTCCCTAGAGCTTGCTCAGCTCCGTACACCGGTTCTGCGCACGACCCTCTTCGGTGTCGTTCGTGCCCAGCGGCTTGTCCGGGCCGTACCCCTTGGCAACCATGCGGTCGGCAGCGATGCCCTTGCCGGCCAGGTAGTCGCGTACCGCCTCGGCGCGCTTCTGCGACAGGCGCACGTTATAGGCGCGCGAGCCCTTGTTGTCGGTGTGGCCGGCCACCTCGACGCGGATCTCGGGATAGGCGGCCAGGCTCACCGCAACGCGGTCGAGCACTTCGCGGGCGCCCGGGGTCAGTTCGGCCTTGGCCGTCTCGAAGTTCACGCCTTCGAGCACCAGCGTGGCCTTCGACTCCTCGAACAGCTGCGGGCAGCCATTCTTGTCGACCTTGGTGCCGGCCGGCGTGCCCGGGCACTTGTCGTTGTCGTCGATGACGCCGTCGCCGTCGCTGTCCTTGGGCAGCGGGCAGCCGTTCCGGTCGACCTTCTCGCCGCGCGGGGTGTTCGGGCACTTGTCGGCGTTGTCGAGCACGCCGTCGCCATCGCTGTCCTTGGGCAGCGGGCAACCGTTCGCGTCGACCTTCTCGCCCTGTGCCGAGTCCGGGCACTTGTCGGCGTCGTCCATGACGCCGTCGCCGTCGCTGTCCTTGGGCAGCGGGCAACCGTTCGCATCGACGGCCTCGCCGCGGGGCGTTTCCGGGCAGCGGTCGAGGTCGTCGGTGACGCCGTCCTTGTCCCCGTCGCCGGGGCCGCCGCCGAACAGGCCGCTGAAGCCGAACTGCACGCCGTAGTCGACGTGGTCTTCCTTGGCGGTGAAGTCGGTGTCGCTGTACCAGTCGGCCGTCGCCTCGAAGCGGAACGACAGTTTCTCCAGCGTCTGGTAGCGGAAGCCGAGCAGCAGGCCGGCGCCGTCGCCGGAGGCGTTGGCGTCATCGCCGTACTCGGTGTGCACATAGCCGGCGCCGACCATGAGATGCGTGCGCTCGCCGTACGGGCGGTGCCAGTTCAGGCGCGCGTGGAAGGGCATGACCTGCACATCCTGGCGCAGGCCCTCGGTGATGATGCCGTCGGTGCTCGTGAACGACATGTCGGCTTCGAGGGCCAGATTGTTGGCGACGAAGTAGCCGGCACGCGCACCGAAGCCGCCCCAGTCCGCGATATCCAGCGCCGGGTCGAAGAACGACACGCGACCGAAGAGGCCGAGCTCGGCCGTGCCCTTGTCGATGGCCTGCGCCGGCGCGCTCAGCGACACCAGGCCGGCGCAGAACGCCATACAGAAAACCATACGCCACGTCTTCATCACAATTCCCCATGGAGTTCCGGTTTGCCGGTGGCAAGCCACGTTGACAACTGTGCGGAATATGGCCGAACGGGCCCCCTTGTCGCAAGCGGGATCTCGGTTGTCGGCATTGCTGCTGCCGTCGCCGGGATATCGTTTCGGTCTTTTCATGCGCGCCGACGTCCGGCATGATGCGCGCCACCATGTGGGATATGCCCCGCGGAACCCTGTTCCGTGAAGGAAGCCGGTGCCGCTCGTGTTCGCTGCAAAGACCCAGTCCCTCCTGCCCTCGGCCCGACGCCTGCGGCGACTGGCCTGGCTGCTCGCGCTGGCCTGGACGCTGTTCATGGCTGTGGCGCTTGTGCTGCGCGCCCGCGACGTTCGTGACGAGACACACCTTGCCGCGTTGGCCATCGCACGTGCCCATGCCGCCAACGATCCGCACCTGACACTGATGAACCCGGTCATCCACGGCAGCCGTCCATCCGCCTTGCAACCCGACATGCACGGCGTGACGGGGCGCATCACGAGCCTGGAGCCCGCGCACTCCGGGAACGCCCCCGACAGCTGGGAGCGCAGCGCCCTGTTGAAGCTTGCCGAAGGCGGCGAAGAGGTCGCGGAGTTCACCAAGAGCGAAGGGAGTCCGACGCTTCGCCTGATGCGGCCGATGGTGACGCGGGCCGAGTGCATCAATTGTCACGCCGAGCAGGCCGGCTTCGAGGGGAGCATTCGCGGCGGCGTGGGCATCAGCGTGCCGCTCGAGCCCCTGTACAGTGCCGAGCGCCGCGGCCACCTCCGGGCGCTGTGGATGCTCGGGCCCCTGTGGGTGATCGGGCTCGGCGGCATTGCGGTCGGCAATCGCATCATCCGGTTGCAGGCAGCGCGGCGCCAGCAGGTGGTCGATGAACTGCAGCGCGCCCACGACCGGCTCCAGCAGGAAAGTGACGTCTATCGCGACGGACCGGTCGTGGTCTTCCAGTGCCGCGACGAGCCGGGCTGGCCGGTCGTGCAGATCTCGGCCAATGTCGCCCAGGTGCTTGGCCATGAGGCGTCGGCGTTCCTGGACGGCTCCCTGATGCTCTCCCGGGTGGTGCACGAGCACGACCTGGATCGGCTGCTGGCCTCGGTGGCCACCGGTGCGCAGGAACGGAGCGGCCGCTTCGCGCAGGCCACCTGCCGCTTCCGGCATCGCGACGGGAGCGTGGTGTGGGTCCTGGCCAATCTTGTGGCGCGTGGTGGCACCGTGGGCGGCGGCGCCACGATCAGCGGCTATTTCATCGACATCACCGACTGGCGACGCACCGAGACCGACCTGCGCGAGAGCGAGGAGCGCCTGGACCTGGCGCTGACGGGTGCCGAGCTGGGCGTGTGGGACTGGGACCTGGCCACCGACGTCGTGGTCTTCGACACGCGCTGGGCCGCGATGCTGGGTCACGAGATCACCGAGATTCCCGGCACCCTGGCGGCCTGGTCCGAGCGCGTGCATCCGGACGACATGCCCGGGATCAATGCCGTCCTGAAGGAACACCTGGAGGGCCGGACGCCGATCTACCGCGCCGAGTTCCGCATGAGGCATGCTTCCGGCGGCTGGGTCTGGATCCTGGACACGGGCAAGGTCCTGGTGCGCGATGCCGAGGGACGGCCCCTGCGTGCGGCGGGCGTCCACCAGGACATCACGCGGCGCAAGCGCCTGGAGAAGGAAGCGGTGCAGCAGGAGCGGCTGGCCGCTGTCGGCCAGCTTGCGGCCGGCATCGCGCACGACTTCAACAACATCCTCTGCAGCATCTTGGGCTTCACCGAGTTGCTGCAGACAGCGCCCGAAACACCGGTGTCGTCGCAGGAGAACCTGCGGCGCATCTCCGACTCGAGCCGTCGCGCGGCGCATCTCGTGCGCCAGATCCTCGACTTCAGCCAGAAGACGATGCGTCGCGTGCAGCCGGTGGATCTCGATCACTGCGTGCGCGACACCGTGGGTTTCCTGCGGGCGATGCTGCCGGAGAACATCCGCATGGATCTGCAGGTCGAGCCGGGCTCGTACCTGATGGAGGCCGAGCCCGCGCAGCTGCAGCAGCTGATCACCAACCTCGCCATCAACGCGCGCGATGCGATGCCGGACGGCGGCACGTTGAAGCTGGCGCTGCGCCGCGACACGATCGACGCCACCGCAGGCAAGTGCGCCCACTGCGGCCAGTCGCTGGCCGGGTCGTGGCTGCGGCTGGATGTCGCCGACACGGGCACCGGCATCGCGGTCGAGACGCTGCCGCTCATCTTCGAGCCTTTCTTCACCACGAAGGCGATCGGCGACGGCACGGGGCTCGGCCTGTCCCAGGCGGCCGGCATCGCCGCACAGCACGGCGGCCACTTCCAGGTGCACTCGGAGGTCGGTGGCGGCACCACGTTCACGCTCCTGCTGCCGCGGACGGACGCCGTGCGTGCGGCGACAGTCCCGGAGAAGCCGGCCATCGTGCGCGGGGCGGGTCAAGCGGTGCTCGTGGTCGAGGACGAACCGTCGGTGAGCGACGCGATCACGGCAATGTTGCGCCACCTGGGCTATCGAGTGACGGCGGCGGGTTCGGGTCGCCAGGCCCTCGACCTGTTCGCGCGCGAGGAAGGCCGCTTCGACCTGGTGCTCACCGATGTGGTGATGCCCGACCTGGACGGGGAGGCGCTCTGCCGGCACCTGCGCGAACTGGCGCCCGCCGTGCGGGTGGTCGCGATGAGCGGATATCCACTGGGCGCGCGCGGCGTGGGGCTGCTCGACCTTGGGGCGGTCGCCTGGGTGCAGAAGCCCATCACGATCGAGCATCTGGCCGGGGTGGTCGCCGACGCGCTGGGCGGGCCCTCCAGGGGCTGAGACGGGCGCCAAAGGGCTCCAAACGGCCGGTGTCGCCGGAACGGCCGCGATTCGCTTTGCTTTCTCAAGTTCGCCTGACCGGGCCCGATCAATTCGGACAACCGGAGCAGCGATCGCATGGCCCCCGTCCGTGTTGTCGCCGCCCTTGAACGTCCCTCGGCCCAGAGGTCAGTTCCCGATGAGTCTCCGCCTCAAGCTGCTGCTCGGCGTGGGAGTTTCCGCGCTGGCATTCGTCGTCTTCGCCATCCTGTCCTGGAACACGATCGGGGCCACCAAGGTCAACGGCCCGGCCTATGCCCGGATCGTCGAAGGCAAGGACCTGATCGCCGATGTGCTGCCGCCCCCCGAGTACATCGTCGAAGCCTACCTGGTGGCCTACCAGATGGCCGACGCGGATTCGCCGGCAGTGGCGACGGAGCTGGCGGGCCGGATGCGCACCCTGCGCCAGGAGCACGGCGATCGGCACAAGTACTGGGAAGACTCCGACATCAGTGGGCGAGTGCGGACGCTGCTGCTCGAGGACTCCTACACGCCGGCTCAACAGTTCTTCGTGATCGTCGACCGCGACCTGGTGCCGGCCGCCTCGCGCGGCGATCGCGCCCGTGCCCGCGCCGTCCTGCACGGGCAGCTCGACCCGCTGTTCCGCCAGCACCGCACGGCCATCGATGAAGTCGTGAAGCTGGCGAACAGCCAGCTGGCGACCGACGAGAAGAATGTGGCGGCGCTGCTGCGCGCGCGGGCCGGCTGGCTGGCCGTGGTGGCTGCCTTCGCTGCCGCCGCCCTCGCCTTCCTGGCCTTCATGGTGAACCGGATCGCTGTCACCATCACCCGGCGCCTGGGTGGAGCCGTGGAGTTCGCGGCCGCGATGGCGCGCGGCGACCTGACCGGCACGCTGCCGGAGGGCCCCGAGGACGAGGTCGGGCGCCTGATCCGCGCCTTGAATGCCATGGGGCGCTCGTTCCGCGGTGTCATCGCCGAGATCACGGGCGGGATCCAGACCGTCGCTTCGGCCTCGACCGAGCTGTCGGCGGTGGCCGGCAGCATGTCGAACGGCGTGCACGAGATGAACGAGCTTGCCGGCACCATGAGCGAGACCGCCGGCAACTTCAGCGCCGGTGCCCAGGACGTGGCCGCGAACATGCAGCAGGCGACCGCCAACCTGCACACTGTCGCCGCCGCCACGGGCGAACTGAGCGAGACCGTCGGGAGCATCGCCAACAGTTCCGAGCGGGCGCGCGCCGTCAGCGAGGACGCTTCGCGCCAGGCCATCGAGATCAGCCGGACCATGGACGAGCTGGAGCGGGCCGCCAAGGAGATCGGCAACGTGACCGAGACGATCTCCCACATCTCCTCGCAGACCAACCTGCTGGCGCTCAACGCGACCATCGAGGCGGCCCACGCCGGCGACGCCGGGCGCGGCTTCGCGGTGGTCGCCAGCGAGATCAAGGAACTGGCGCGCCAGACCACGGTGGCGGCCGACGACATCCAGCGGCGCATTGCGGCCGTGCAGAAGTCGACGAGCAGCGCGGCGACCGACATCAACGCCATCACCGGCATCATTGCCCAGATGAGCGAGTTCACGGGCACGATCGCCGCGGCCATCGAGGAACAGACGGCCGTGACCCGCGAGGTGGCGTCGAGCATCGCGGCGGCCAACGGCGGCGTGTCCAGCTCGAACGCGCACATGTCGGAGATCGCCTCCGGGTCGGAGACCATCGCCGACGGGATCGCGCGCGTGAACACGGGCCTCGGCGAGATCGACAGCGCCGGCCGCCAGGTCGACGCGAGTGCGACCGAGCTGTCGCGTCTCGGCGAGGCGTTGCGCGTTTCGGTGGGGCGCTTCCGCTACGAGGAGACCGTGGGCGCCGGCTCCCGCTGACGACCACGAACGAACGAAGGCGCCGCTCCCGCCGGGGTGCGGCGCCTTCCTGTTTGCGGCCGTCCGCAGGCGGGCGATCAGCCCCGGGCCGCGGCGCTCCCGCCCAGTTCGGCGGCCGCGCGCGAACTGGGGCTGCAGCGGGGGAACCTGCACAACCTGGCGACGCGGTTGGGCTTGCGTTGATCGACGTGCGCGGGCGAAAGGCGCAGCGGTTGACTCGATTGCCGTCGTGGGCGACAATCGTGGGGATCCTGAACCCCCGCACGTTTGCCTGAGAGTTCCTGATGTCCCGAAGCCCAGATCATTGCCGCTCGAATCGGGCCCTGCTGCCGACGCTGGTTGTTGTCCTGGTCGCGATCGTGGTCGCCATGGGCGCCTGCGTGAGCGAGATGCCGGATCCGACACCACTCGCGGAAGTCGGAGTTCTCGAAGGACGCGTGAGCGAGGCGGGGGTGCCCGTCCCGGCCAGGCTGATGTTGCGAAACCTGGTCGGCGGGATCGAAGTCTTCGCGGATATCGATGCGGATTCGAGCGGTTGGTACCGCCTGGAACTGCCGATCGGCATCTACAGGGCATCGTTGCGATTGGGCAATAGCGGCTCGGTCGAGAGCGATCTCGATACGGTTTCCGTCGGCCGCGCGGTGCGGCGCAAGGACTTCGTACGCGGTCGCGCACGCGTGTCCGTCACCCTGCCCCCGGCGTTCGACGGTGAAGAAGCGCGACTTCAGATCGCCAGCCCCTATTGCGATGCGTATCGATACGTTGAAGTCGTCGACGGAGAAGCGACGTTCGAGTTCCGGCTGCTGCCGCCGGCCACGTACGGCATGATCCTGTACGCGCGCAGTGGGCGCGACGCGGTCTTCCTGCCGGGCACGGTCAATGCCGCCGATGCGGATTCGCTGCACGTCGCTTCCGACAGCGTGTCGTACTCCGTCGACCTGCGCCCTGGTCATATCACTGTTTCCGGCAACGTTTCGGGAAGCTGGCAACTCGGCAGACAGGCCATGCGGGTCCGCGCCGTGACGCCCTTCGGTGCCACCCGCTCCGAGGTCGACTGCGAACCGGATGGATCGTTCCGGATCGACCTGTTTGCAGCCGAACAATTGCGATTCAGCGCACGCTGCAACGGCGTGGAGCAGTGGTTCGGGGGCACGTCGTTCCAGGGCGCGACAGTCTACAATGTGCAACCGGGCGACCACGTGACGGGCCTGGAGTTGTCGGAGGGCGGGCTGCGCATCAGCACCGTCGGGCCCGGTCTGCTCGTAGACGATCGAGTCGATTTCCTGCTGGTCCATCCCGACGGACGTCGGCGATGGTTCGCGACCGACCAATGGCGGCCATCCCAGATCTCCAACCTGGAGGCCGGCACCTACCGTCTGTACATCTCCGGGTTCTGCTCTGCCGATCCTTGGTTGCCGCAATGGTATGACGATGCGGCCACCGAGTCCGAAGCCATGCCGCTCACCGTGGTGAATGGCGCCTTCACCGACGTGAACCTCGTCCTGCGTCCCGGCGGAGCCCTTGTCGGCACGTTGGTCGAGGAAGACGGCGATGCCGGCTATATCGGCTCCATCTTCGTGCAGGACCAGGCGGGTCAGGACATCTGCGGCTCTTCGGGCCACGCGACGA
The DNA here is from genome assembly GCA_016703265.1 of bacterium. Classification (NCBI taxonomy): domain Bacteria; species bacterium. Next base: position 65,753 of record JADJCK010000004.1, on the reverse strand, counting down.
CAGGCGCGTTCTCGGTGGATGGCCTGCCCGACGGCAGCTACTACCTGCGGGCGTCCTTTTCCGGCGACAACTGGTGGTATCCGGGAACAGGCGATTTCTCGCAGGCGATCCTGCTCACCGTGGCCGACTCCGACACGATCGGGAACCTGGTCTGGACCGTGCCGGAAACGGATGACGGGGGGTGGTTCCCATGATCAATCCGTCTCGCCGGCGGCGACCGCTCCTGGCGGTGTTCGCGGCGGTCATGCTGCTGCTCGCCGGCGGCTGTGATGAAGACCAGGCCTCGCTGGCACCGGCGACGGGCACATGCGTCGTCCAGGGTCAGCTGATCTCGCCCTCGCCAACGGGCGCTGTTCCCTTCATCCAGTTCCGGCGGACCGATGGGCCCGATGTGACCCTTGCTTTGGACGCCGACGCTACCGGCCGCTATCGCCTCGAGGTGCCGGCCGGCGACTATGTCATCTCGGCACAGGTCGGGGGAATGCTCTGTTACGCGACGGCTGACGGCGGTGTCGCCCTTTCCTGGGTTCTGGCCGACACCTTGAGCCTGCGATCCGGGGATTCGCCGCGCGAGATCAACTTCAGGCTGGGCGCCCTGCAACTCGTCGAGGACGGGCTTTCGGATATTGACGGCTGGCAGGTTCAAGCTGATCTGTACCGGGTGGACGAGGGCCCGGAGCATGGCTGGTGGGGACCCATGGAGGAAGCGACCATCGTCGATGGCCGCCTGGCGCTGACACTCGGAGCCATCGTCCCGGGCAATTACCGGATTCAGGTCCGGGTGCAACGCGGCTGGTCCGAACGCGGCGAGTCGTTCTGGCTGCCCGGCGAACGTGACGTGGACGACGGTGACATCTACCACGTAGGCGTCGACTCCCTGACGACGGTGGCGGACTTCTGGGAAGCCCCGGCCCGGCTGACCGGCACCATCAGCGGTGCCTGGCTTGCCATGGGGATCAGCGCACCCTCGCTGGAAGCCTACGACATGGACAACGTCATGGTCGCGGGTCCGTGCGTGATTCACGAGGACGGCCGTTTCGAGTTGCCGTTCCTGCGCCCGGTACCGGTGCGTCTGGCGATCGTCCATGGATCGGCCCGGCATTGGGTAGGCGGCCCGCGCCGGGAAGATGCGACCGTCTTCGACCTCGAGGCGGGCGTGACGACGTCCGGCGTCCATGATGCGATCTCGGGCGTGCTCGTTCGCACCACCCTGGAGATGCACGAATCCGGTGCGGGTTCGGCCCGGCTGGAACTGTGGGATCCGACCAGCCGGGTCCTGGTGCAGTCGCTCTACTTCCAGCCGCAGGGGCTGTACGGGATGGCCTGTGCGCAGCCGGGCCAGTACCTGGCGCGGATCTCCGGCAATTCCAGCAATCGCACCTGGCGAAACCAGTGGTTTGACCGCGCGGCGACACCCGAGGCCGCGTCCCTGGTCACGATCCCCGCAAACGGCGGGACGCTGGTTCTCGACCTCGTGCTCGAGCGGGGCGGTGTCATCAGCGGCACGATAGGCCCAATCGGGTCCAACTGGAGCTTGTCCAGCGTCAGGGTCACGAGCGAGGACTCACTGACCGTTCTCTACAGCCAGTATCTCGGGCCGGCGAGCGGTTTCTCGCTGGCCGGACTCGAAGACGGTCGGTACAAGATCGGCTTGCGCGCCTACGACTTCTCCGGCGACACGCAGACGGAACCGGGCTTGATCGAGTATTGGTATCCGGGAACCGACGACTGGGCGGCGGCCGGGGTCATCGAGATCAGTGGGGCGAATACCGTCGGCGGCATTGTCCTGACATTGCCCTGAGCCCATTCCGAAAGGAACAGGCCCGAGGCTGAGCCCCGGGCCGATTCCGCTTCCGTCCGCGCCGGTTACCGTGCCCTCGCGGCCTACAGGTCGTTCCAGTCATCCATCGACTTGTCGTCCCACTCGGCGTCGCTCGGCACCAGCACCTGGTCGGGCACGCGCTGCGGCGTGCGGGCGGCCGCCCGCGGGGCCGGCGCCTTGGCGCGCGCCGGGGCCGGTGCCGTCGTCCTGCGGGGCGCCGCCGCTGCCGCTGCCGGCCGCACAGCCGTGCGCTTCTTGGGCGCCGCGGCCGGCGTCGTCGCGTTGCCGCCGCATCCCGCCAGACGCTCCAGCTCCAGCACCGTCACGCGCATGGCCTCGGCCTGCGCGTTCAGTTCCTCGGCGGCGCTCGCGCTCTCCTCGGCGCCGGCGGCGTTCGACTGCGTGACCTTGTCCATCTGGCCCACCGCAAGGTTCACCTGCGAGATGCCCTGGCTCTGCTCGCGCGAAGCGCTGGCCACCGAGGCGGCCAGTTCGTCCACATGCCGCACGTGGGCCACGATCTCGTTCAACGCGGCACCGACCTGGCCGCTGATGGCGACGCCCTGGTGGGTGCGACTGACGGCGTCGCTGATGCGCGTGGTCGATTCGCGGGCCGCCTGCGCACTGCGGTGCGCCAGGCCGCGCACTTCCTCGGCCACGACCGCGAAGCCGCGCCCGGCCTCGCCGGCGCGGGCCGCTTCGACCGCGGCGTTCAGCGCCAGGATGTTGGTCTGGAAGGCGATCTCGTCGATGGTCTTGATGATGCGCGCGATGTCGTCGCTGCCCGACTGGATGGCGACCATGGCCTCCGACATGTGCGTCATGTCGCCGGCGCCCTTCTCGGCCGCGTCGCGGGCCTGGCGCGCCAGCTGGTTCACCTTGTCGGCGTTGTCGGCGTTGTGCAGCGTCACGCTGGACATCTGCTCGATCGAGGCGCTGGTCTGCTCGATGGCCGCCGCCTGCTCGCTGGCGCCCTGGGCCAGTGACTGTGCGGCGCTCGCCACCTGCGTGGCGGCCGCCACGACCTGACGCGAGCCGTCGCCGAGCTCCTGGCTGACGCGGCGCAGCACCGACGTGATGCCGCGCACGAGGCCGAACGAGAGAAGAGCGCCCGCTGCCAGCGCGATGGCGACCGCGATGATCGTCAGCAGCGTGGTGCGCGAACTGGCCGCCGCGATGGTGTTCGCCGACTCGAGGGATTCAGCCTCTTCACGCTCCCAGATGGCGTTGATGGAATTGGCGTACCGCACCACCAGCGGCTGCAGCTCGTCCCTGGCGCGCCCCAGGACGACAGCGGACTCCTCGGGCGTCGTCGCTGCACGGCTGGCTTCGAGAAGTTCCGAACGCTTCTTGCCGTACACTTCGCGGGCCGCGTTGAGTTCGGCCAGCAGTGCCTTGACCTCGTCCTCGGTCGCGAGCTTCGTGAACTCCTCGAGGGCCGTGCTGTTGGTGGCGCGGGCCGCCTTCATGTCTTCCTCGAGCTGCTTCTTCTCCGCAAGGGTCGGCGCGCCGATGTGGCGATAGATGATCGTCATGTTGTCGCGCGCACCCATCGCGAGAGTCGACACATGCCGCAGCATGGGCAGGTTGGCGGCGATGTCGCGCGCATCGTGGCGGACCGCCAGCAGGCGCACCGTCGTGAACGTGCCCAGCATGGCCATGATGGCGAGCACAGCGCCGAATCCGGCGAAAATGCGCTTCCCGATCGTCCAGTTCTTCATCATCTGCTCCCTTGGCAGCGGCGGTGCGGGCGATCTCGCCCGGAACCCGGGGTCGCCGGCGTGGCAGAACCTGAACCGCCCATCTCCGCGCGGTTCCGTGTGCGTTCTCACCGGACATGGCATCGGCAGATCCTCTGTGTGCCTTAAAGAATTCTCGTTTTCATTATTCAAGAATGGGCGCGGCGGCATGACGTTGGCCCTCAACGCTGACGGGATCCCCGTCGCGGGCACCTCCGAAGGACGGTATTCTCCTAAAGCCCCGCCTATGGATACCGAACTTCTGTAGTGGTGATTAGGGGCCCGTCCGGACCCGTCCCTTCCGCCCTACGGAATGTGACCATCGCCGATTCCCGCTGCCGGACCCGAGGAGGGCTGACCTCATGCTGGACCGCCTGTCCCTTTCGCGACGCATCCTGACGCTGGGCATCGGCATTGTCGTCTGCTTCACGGCGCTGCTGGGCTGGCTGTATCCCCAGCTGCGCTCGTCGATCTACGATTCGAAGCGGGTGGCCCTGCGCCAGCTGGTGGAGTCGGCGACCAGCGCCGTTGCCTTCCACGTCGAAGCCGCGAAGCGCGGCGAGATGAGCGAGGAGGAGGCGAAGGCGCGCGCTCTCACAGCGCTTCGCTGCCTGCGCTACGACGGCGACAACTACTTCTGGGTGAACGACACCGTGCCCGCCATGGTCATGCACCCGATGAAGCCCGAGCTGGACGGCAAGGACCTGCGCGAGTACAAGGACCCGGACGGCACCTTCCTGTTCCGGGACATGGCCGCCGTCTGCCGGACCGAAGGCGCCGGCTACGTGAACTACCGCTGGGCCAAGCCGAAGCACGATGACCCGGTGCCCAAGAGCAGCTACGTGAAGCTGGTGCCGGAGTGGGGCTGGATCGTCGGCTCGGGCATGTACCTGGATGATGTCGCCGCAGAGGCCAACCGGGCGCTGTTCCTCGTCTTCGGCGTCGCCGGGGTGCTGATCGCGATCAGTGTCACGCTGTCGTGGCTGCTGGCGCGCTCCATCTCGCGGCCGATCAACCTGGCCATCGCGGGCCTGCGCGAGGGCGCCGCCAACGTGTTCGCCAGCGCCAGCGACATTGCCGACGCCAGCGGCGCCGTGGCCGAGAGCACCACCGAACAGGCGGCATCGCTGCAGGAAACGTCGGCTTCGGTGCAACAGATCGCCGCCACGACGCGGCACAACGCCGACAGCACGCGGCAGGCCGACGAACTGGCGGCAGCGGCAAGCGTCTCGGCAGCGCGCGGCAATGAGGCGATGTCGGGCATGCGCGACGCGATTGCCGCCATCAAGCAGTCGTCCGACGAAACCGCGCGCATCATCAAGGTGATCGACGAGATCGCGTTCCAGACCAACCTGCTGGCCCTGAATGCCGCGGTGGAGGCGGCGCGCGCCGGCGAGGCGGGCAAGGGCTTCGCCGTCGTGGCCGAGGAGGTGCGCAATCTGGCGCAGCGGAGCGCCGAGGCGGCGCGCAACACGAACGGACTGATCGACCAGTCGCGCGGCCATGCCGACGCGGGCGTTCGGGCGAGCACCGAGTTCGCCGCGATCCTCGGCGGCATGACGGCCGCCATCGACAGCCTGGCCGGCATCCTGGGCGAGGTCACGCGTGCGTCGAGCCTGCAGGCGGACGGCATCGGCCAGATCGGCAACGCCATGGAGCAGCTCGATACGGTCACGCAGAGGAACGCGAGCAGTTCCGAGGATCTCTCGGCGGCCGGGCAGCAGCTCAGTTCGCAGGCGGCGACGCTGCAGGAGATCGTGCAGTCGCTGGAGTCGGTGGTGTCGGGAACGCATTGAGCGGACTGTTGGAGACGCGCTCTTCGATGATGCGAAACGGCCGGCCCCGCGCGGGAGCCGGCCGTTCGCGTCGTGTCCGCCTGAATCGCCCCGCCTAGGGCAGCGGCTGCCCGTCAGCATCGACAATCTTCGGCACCGGGAACCCGGCCGCCGCCAGCTGCGGCAGCACCTCGGCCTTGTCGCCGACCAGCACCACCAGCAGGTCGTCCCAGCGGTAGAGGCCCGACCGCGCCAGCGCGTTCGCCGCGGCGAGGTCGATGCCGGGCACCTGGGCCAGGTCCTGGCGCACGGCGTCGGAGGGACGGCCGTTGCGCACAAGGTTGGCCACCACTTCCGCCGACGCGGCCGTCGTGTCGCCAGACGTCTCCAGCTCGAAGCGCACGGTGCGCACGGCCTTCTCGAGCTCGTCGGCGGTGACGTTGCCGGTGGCCAGTCCCTCGAACTCGTGTTTGAACTCGGTCAGCGCCGGGCCGGTGACCTTTGTCTGCACCGAAGAGCCGGAGGTCAGCACCCACTGGCCGGCATCCTCGGCGAAGCCAGAGCGCGCACCGTACGAGAAGCCGTTCTTCTCGCGGATGTTCTGGTTGAGCCGGCTGGTGAACGAGGCTCCGAACAGCGTGTTGATGCACTGGCGCTTCACGCGGTCGGCACCGTCGGGAGCCGTGACCGGACGCCAGATCGAGATCACCGTCTGCGGGGCGCCCGGGCGGTCGACCAGCAGCAGGCCGGGCTTCGGCGCGGTGAGAGGCGCCGGCGCCGCGACCACCGTCGCCTCGCCGCCCTTCCAGGCGCCGAGCGCGCGATCGAGTGCGGCCTTGATCTGCTCGGGCGTGAAGTCGCCGGCAAACACCAGCGTGGCGCGCGCGGGGGCGAACAGCTTCGGCGTCCACTGCACCACGTCCTCGCGCGTCAACTTCGCCACCGTGGTCTCGTGGCCTTCGGAGGGGCGGCCGCGCGGGTCGCCGGCGCCGTACAGCGCCGCACGACCAACGGCCTGCGCCACACGACCCGCATTCTCCGTGCGGGCGCGGATGCCGGCCAGGGCGAGTTCCTTCTCGCGGTCGAAGTCCGCGGCGCCGAGGGTCGGGCGCAGGAGCGCGTCGGCCATGAGCGCCAGCGTGGCATCAAGGCGCGAGGTGAGCCCCGACACGCCCAGCGTCACCGAGTTGGTGCCGCTCGTCGCCTGGATGCGGGCGCCCAGCGTCGTCACCGCATCGGCATAGGCCGTGGCGTCGAGCTTGCCGGCACCGCGCGTGACCAGCGTGGCGCTCAATGAAGCCAGCCCGGCTTGTCCGGCGTCGAGCATCCGCTCGCCACCGTCGATGATGACATGTCCCGAGAACAGGCCGCTGCCCGGCTTGCTCACCACGTACAGGGGCTGCCCGTTCTTCAGCGTGAGCTTCACCGGCACCGCCGGTTCGGCCGGGATTTCGGGCAGGTTGCCGGGCCGCTGGTCGAGGCTGGCAGTGGTCGCCTCGGCTGCGAGCGGCAGCACGCGCAGGTCGAGGCGACCTTCGCCGAGCACCTCGCGCGCCCACTTCTGCACCGATTCGGACGTCGGCGCCAGGCGGCGCGCCAGGTCGCGGTCGAAGCTGTTCGCCTCGCCGTAGGCGGCGCGATACGCGTTGAGGAGGTCGGCGCGACGGTCGAGGTTCTCCTTCATGCGCAGGTAACCCGACTCGGTCGCGGCCTTGACGCGGGCCAGCTCGGCGGCCGTGGGGCCCTCCTTCTGCAGGCGCGCGATCTCCTCCAGCACCACCTGCTTGATGTGCTCGAGGTCAGCGCCTTCAGCCGCTGTGGCCTCGATGTGGAACTCGGAGCCCAGTTCGCGGCTGTCCTGGTAGACCTGGACCGACTGCGCCAGCTGGTCCTTCATCACCAGGCGCTCGACCAGGCGACCGGTGGTCCCGGCGGCGAGCACCGACGACAGGACGTCCATGTCGGCATCGCCGTCCTGGTACGCGGCCGGCGAGTGCCAGACCAGGTAGAGGCGCGGGAAGCGCACGCGATCGGTGGCCAGGCGGCGCACCTCGCGCTCGAGCGTGACGGGCGCCGCGGTGCGGTGTTCGGGCAGCGGCCGCACGGGCACGGCGCCGAACGTGGAGGCGATGAGCTTCTTCGCCTCGGCGGGGTCGAAGTCGCCGGCCACGACCAGCGAGGCGTTGCCGGGCACGTAGTAGGTGTCGAAGAAGCCCTTCACGTCCTCCACGGTGGCGGCCTCAAGGTCTTCATGGCTGCCGATCACCGGGTGATGGTAGGGATGGCCCTGGGGCCACATGGCGTCAGAGACCATCAGTTCGGCGGCGCCGTAGGGCTGGTTCTCGTAGCTCTGGCGGCGCTCGTTGCGCACGACGTTGCGCTGAAGGTCGAGCTTCTCCTGCGTCATGGCGCGGCTGAGCCCCTCGAGCCGGTCGGCGTCGAGCCACAGCAGCGTCGGCAACAGCGAGCGCGGCCCCCACGAGTAGTAGTTCGTGCGGTCATTGCTCGTCGAGGCGTTGTTGGCGCCGCCGCCGCGCTCCATGAGCATGTCGAACTGGTTGTCGGGCACCCGCTCGGTACCCATGAACATCAGGTGCTCGAACAGGTGCGCGAAGCCCGTGCGCCCGGGAGACTCGTCCTTCGAGCCGACGGCGAACCAGGTGTTGATCGTGACCATCGGCTGGGAGTGGTCCTCGTGCAGGATCACGGTCAGTCCGTTGGGCAGGGTGTAGGTCTCGACCGGGAGCGTCGCGGCCATGGAGCCTCCAGCAGCCAGCCCGATCAGGGCGGCCAGGAACAGGATCGAACGCATGGATTCCTCCGCTGGGGAATGGGCAAAACGGACGGTGGGCACCGTCCGGGTTTGTACGACATTATGAGGGAATGGTTGCCGGACGGCCAGTGCCCGGGCGCGATTTAGCCGGCGCAGCGCAGGTCGACGGTCACGACCGTTCCGCCGCCGGGGGCATCGTCGATCTGCAGGCGGCCTCCAAGGCGGTTTATCACGATGTCGCGACAGATGGGCAGGCCGAGCCCGCGGCCGGTGCCTTCCGGCCAGCCGCTGAAGAAGAGCTCGAACACCTTCTCCCGACAGTCTGCGGGGATGCCGCAACCGTTGTCGACCACCTGCAGGCGTACGAACCCGCCGCAGCGTCCGGTGGACACCGCGATCCGACCGCGCCCCGGACTTGCCGGCCCGGCGACGGCGCGGGCTGCGTTGGTGAGCAGCTGCAGGACCACCTGGCACACATCGGCCGCGCGGCCCGCGACGACCGGCAACCCCGGCTGCAGGTCGAGCTCGACCGCGCCGACCGACTGGCAGGTGTGGCGCGCCACGAGATGGGTGTTGGACACCGCGCGATTGAGGTCGGTCGTCGCGCTGCCTTCGGTGTTCGAGAACTCGCGCAGCGCCGTCACCGTCAGCCCGATGCGCTCGGCCCCCTCGAGGGTCTCGGCCAGCGCGGCCCGGATGTCGGCGGCTGCGGTGTCATCCGCCGCGGGTTGCAGCGGGATCACTTCGGCCAGGTACTGCAGGTTGGAGACCATGTACTGGATGACCGAGTTGATCTCGTGGGCGGAAGCGTTCGCCACCTGGCCGATGCCGGCCTGCCGCGTGGCGTGCAGCGCCTCGGCTTCGGCCTGCCGCTTGGCGCGCAGCGAATCGATCATGCTGTTGAAGGCGACGGAGAACTCGCCCAGGAAGTCGACGCGATGCTCGAGATGCCCTCCGGCGACCTCGCGCGTCTGCCAGGTCAGGTGACGCAGGCTGGACTGCAGCGCCTTGAGGGGGCCGAGCAGGTGGACGCGCGGCGGGGGCGAGAAGTCCAGGTCTCCCCCTGCCAGGGCCGCAGAAAAGGCGCGCATGGCCTCGGCGTCATCGGCAAGGCGCTCGGCGGCCCTGACGAGCGTGAGCAGCGAAGCGGCGTCGAGCTGGGCGGGGTCGGGATCAGCGAGGGCACCACCAGCCGGCACGGCACTGTTTGCCGGCGCCGGCCGCCCTTCGGACAGGGCCTGCAGGCGCGCCGTCAGCGCCGACAGGCGCGTGTTCGCGGTCGCGGTCACGATCCTGCCGTGACCGGGGTCACGGAGAACCTGCAGGTGCGGTCGCCGGTGGCCCAGCAGTCGATCTCGACGACGCGGAAGTCGACGTGCAGGAACTCGTACAGGATGCCGGCGATGAATCCCTCGTCGTAGTCGCAGACGGTCTTGCCAGACACGGGCAGGCCCGAGCAATCGAGATCCTCGGAAACGGTCAGCGTCATGGTCAGGGTTGCGAGATCCAGCGATTCGACTCGAAGGATGCCGATCCGCTATTCGGCAAGCGTATCCTGCAGCTGGTCGATGAAGGCCGCGGGCGTGAGCGAGGTGTCGAGCGTGTTGCGGCAGAACTCGCGGCCGGCGATCCAGCCGCCTTCGCGGAGCAGCTTCCCGGCGATCTCCTCGCCGAAGTTGGCGGCGATCGCCTCACGCAGCGCATACTGGGCGAGGCGATACACGACCACCGGCACTTCGGCGCCGAGGTGGGGGCGGCCCTCGGCGACATCGCCGAGGTCGGACCAGCAGAGCGTGACGGTATCGGCGAATGGCGGTTTCATGGCGTGCCTCCGGAACAGGCGGGCCAGGCGTGCCAGGGCGAAGGTGCGCAATAACGATATTGTGTTATCGGCCGGGGCCGGCGGGGGTTAAGCGCCGCCTCACGCCGCACTTGCAGACTCGTGGTCCAGGGGCGAACCTAAACGCTGCGACGGCGCCCCTGCGGCCCGTCGCGAGGATCCGCGAACAAGGCGAGGAGCCTGCCGGCATGGCCCTGCTCGAACTCAAATCGGTCAACCTGTCCCTCGGTGGACCGCCCGTGCTCGACCAGGTGGACCTGGGCGTCGAGAAGGGCGAGCGCATCTGCCTGCTCGGCCGCAACGGCGAGGGCAAGACCACCCTGCTGCGCCTGCTGGCGGGGGAGATGCGACCGGATTCGGGCGAGGTCATCCGCCGTTCCGGCATGGGCATCGGCTTCCTGCCGCAGGAAGTGCCGGCAGACCTGTCCGGCCCCGTGCGCGAGGTGGTGGCCGGCGGCCTGGCCGGCCGGGCCGAGCTGGCGACCGGCGAGAGCTGGCGGCTGGAGCACCTGGTCGAGACGATCCTCGAACAGGCGGGCCTGGACGGGAAGGCGGAGTTCACGGCGCTCTCGATGGGCAACAAGCGGCGCGTGCTGCTGGCGCGCGCGCTGGTGGGCGAGCCCGAACTGCTGCTGCTCGACGAGCCGACGAACCACCTGGACATCGACGCCATCGCCTGGCTCGAAGAGCAGCTGCGCCGGTTCGAGGGCACGCTGTTCTTCGTCACGCACGATCGTGCGTTCCTGCGGGGGATGGCCGGGCGCGTCATCGAGCTGGACCGCGGCCGCCTGCGCGACTGGACCTGCGACTACGACACCTTCCTGCGCCGCCGCGACGAGACCCTGCGCGCCGAGCGCGCCCAGTGGGCCGAGTTCGACCGCAAGCTGGCCGAGGAGGAAGTGTGGATTCGCCAGGGAGTGCGGGAACGCCGCACCCGCAACGAAGGCCGCGTGCGCGCCCTGAAGGCGATGCGCGAGGAACGCCGTGAGCGCCGCGAACGGCTGGGCGATGCGGTGCTGCAGCTGCAGGAGGCCGAACGCAGCGGCAAGCTGGTGCTGAAGGCGGAGCACCTGGACTTTTCCTGGGGCGACAAGGTCATCGTCAGCGACTTCAGCACGGCGATCATGCGCGGCGATCGCGTGGGCCTGCTGGGCCCGAACGGCGCCGGCAAGACCACGCTGCTGCAACTGCTGCTGGGGCGCCTGCAGCCGGCCGCCGGCACGGTGCGCCACGGCACGAACCTGCAGATCGCCTACCTGGACCAGCAGCGCGCCCAGCTCGACGAGACGAAGACGGTGCAGGAGAATGTCTGCGGTGTGGGCGACACCATCATGCTCAACGGGCGCAGCCTGCACGTGATCACCTACCTGCAGAACTTCCTGTTCACGCCCGATCGCGCGCGCAGTCCGCTGACGCGGCTTTCCGGAGGCGAGCGCAACCGCCTGCTGCTGGCCAAGCTGTTCACGCAGCCGGCCAACCTGCTGGTGCTCGACGAGCCGACCAACGACCTGGACCTGGAGACGCTCGACCTGCTCGAGGAGCTGGTGCTGGAGTTCAGCGGCACGCTGCTGGTGGTCAGCCACGACCGTGAGTTCCTGGACAACGTCACGACCAGCACCCTGGCGCTCGAAGGCAACGGCCTCGTGTCCGAGACGGTGGGCGGCTATGCCGACTGGCTGCGCGTGTCGCGCGTGGCGAAGCAGGCCGAGGCCGAAAGGGAGCGGCGGGAGCGGAAGGCTGCGGCGCCGGTGCGCCCGGAAGCGGCCCCGGCCGGCGACAAGCCGCGCAAGCTGACCTGGAAGGAGAACCAGGAACTGGCGGGGCTGCCGGCGAAGATCGAGGCCATGGAGGCGGATCTGGCTGCCCTCCACGGGCGCCTGGCCGATCCAGCCCTCTACCGCGAGGCGGGCGGCGAGGTTCCCGGGCTCCAGGCCCGGCTTGGGGAACTGGCGGGGGAACTGGCGACGGTCTATGCGCGGTGGGAGGATCTGGAGTCGCGGCAGGGTTGAGCCGGCCCGTGGGGCGGCGACCGCGTGATACTGAAGATCACCGGCAGATTCACTCCCGGGGCGAGGCCGCCGGGCCGTGTCCCGGGGCGGCGATTGCGATCATCCGGTCCGGCTAGTATAATCACCCGACATTCAATGATCCCACGAACATCGCGTCCGCCATCGCCCCGGCGCCACGAACGAGCAGAGCCCTATCATGACTGATCGCCCATCCGAGACAGGCGACCGCCTCGCCGAGTACATGCCTCTGGTCTACGGCCACCTGCGCAAGCTGGCCGAGAGCCGCCTGCGCCGCGAACGCGGCAACCACACGCTGCAGCCCACGGCGCTGGTCAACGAGGTCTACCTCAAGTTCGACCGCCAGAACAAGCTCGACATCCAGGGGCGGACGCACTTCCTGGCCATGTCGGCCACGGCTATGCGCCAGGTGCTGGTGGACCACGCGCGGCAGCGGAAAGCGCAGAAGCGCGGCGGCGACGCGCTGCTGGTGGAGCTTGACGAGTCGGCGGTCGTCGACGACGGCCGCGCGCAGGACATGCTCGACCTGCATCGCGCGCTGGAGAAGCTGTCCGAACTCGACGCGATGGAGGCGCGCATCGTCGAGATGCGCTTCTTCGCCGGGCTGACCGAGGTCGAGATCGCGCGCGAACTGAAGGTCTCCGAGCGGACGGTCAGGGACCAGTGGAGCCACGCGAAGGCGTGGCTGCGGCGCGAGTTGGCCTGACCGCGGACGGCGCCCGCAACACCACGAATGTCCCGGCAATCACCAGCGCGCACCCTGCCAGCATCGAGGGCGTGACCTTCTCGCCCAGGAACACGACGCCCCATACCATCCCGAAAACCGGCATCAGGAACGTGACGGTCAGCGCGCGGGCCGGCCCCACGTCGGCCATGAGGCGGTAGTAGAGCAGGTAGGCCACGGCGCTGCACAGCACGGCCAGGGCGATGACGCTCAGCACGGCCGCCGCGCCTGGCGTGTGCGGCGGCGGCGAGGCCAGCGCCAGCGGCAGCAGCGCCAGCCCGGCCATGGCCTGGCTCGCGCCGGCCATCGCCATCGGCTTGATGTGGGCCGCGCGGAGCTTGAGGTACACGCCCGTCAGGGCGTAGCACATCGCCGCAATCAGGCAGGCCACCACGGCGCGCAGGAAGCTCGCATCGACGTCGGCGCCGCCCACCTTCGCGACCAGGCCCACGCCGAGCGCGCCCAGCAGCAGGCCGGTCACCTTGCGCAGGGTCAGCGCCTCGCTGAGCCAGACGGCGGCGAACACGGCGCCGAACAACGGCGCGGTCGCGTTCAGGATGACCGAGTACGAGGCCGGGATGTGCAGCGCCGCGTAGCTGTACAGCGTGAACGGCACCGCCGAGTTGACGACGCCCACGAGCAGGTAATGACGCCAGTTCAGGCGCCACTGCGCGTCAAAGCGCACGGCCCGGAAATACAGCAGCAGCAGCGCGCCGGCCAGCGACACGCGCAGGGTCGCGGTGACGACCGGCCCGAACGCCGGCGCCGCCACGCGCATGAACACGAATGAGCCGCCCCAGATGGCGGCGAGCGCGAGCAGGCGGGCGATGTCGGCTGGACGCATCAAGCGATCCGTTCGCGGGCCGGGTGGCGCTTGCGCCGGCGCAAGCGGTGTGGTCGTAGCGGGCCATCCGCGCGGCGGAAACTAGGCCCTGTTGCCGGGCGCCGCCGGCCGTTTCCGGACCCCGACAGGCCACGTGCCCAGCAGCGCGCCCCCGACCACCAGCACCATGGCGGCCAGCGAAACACCGGTCAAGCGGCCGCCGCCGGTGAGCGCCAGCAGCAGGGTCGAGAGCAGCGGCGTCAGGTACGACAGCAGGCCGATCGTGCGCGGGTCGCCGCGTCGCAGCGCCGCATCCCAGACGATGAAGGCCGCGCCCATCGGCCCCAGGCCCAGCAGCAGCAGCCAGGGCAGGTCGGCTGCACCGATGGTGGCGCGCGGCTCGAACAGCAGGTGGCACAGCAGCGCCAGCAGTCCCGACACGGCGCCGAAGAGGCTGACCGGCGGCGCCTGCGCGGCGCCGCGGCGTGCCGAGGCGAGCGAGTAGGTCGACCAGATGACGGCTGCCGCGATGGCCAGCGCATAGCCGCCGGCATGGGCGCGGTCGAAGGCCAACTGGCCGCGGCCGCCCGTCACCAGCAGGGCCGCACCCAGAAAGCCGGCGAGAGCCGCGACTACGTGCCGCCCGGTCAGGCGCCGCTCGCGGAAGAACACCGGTGTCAGCACGACGATGAGCAGCGGCCAGAGGTAGTTGAGCAGGTTGGCCTCGACTGCCGGCGCTAGGCGCAGCGCCGTGAACAGCGCGGCATGGTAGGCGAACAGGCCGTAGACCCCGAGCGCCAGCACCGGCGCGGGCGCCCGCCAGGCGCGCCACCGGTGGATGCCGGCCAGCGAACCGATCAGCAACGAGGTTCCCGCGAGGAGGAACGGCGGCAGGTCGCGCAGCTTCACGGTCAGCGCGGCCAGCGTGCTCCAGAGCAGGATGGCCAATAAGGCCAGAATGAGGGCGGGGATGGGACGGTGGTGCGGCATCGGGGGAGACTAGGCGGGCAGGGGGTGCGGAGCAATGCCTTGGCTGGATCGGCGGGGACTTGCGCCGGCGCAAGTGCCCCGGCCGAGTCGCGCCAGAAGCCAGCTATCGCATTCATTCCCTTGTGATTAGATCATAAGTCGCTTATGTTGATTCCATGAACACGGAAGTGCGCCGCTACCTGGCCGAGATCGGCCGCCGCGGCGGCCGCAAGAGCCGCCGCCGTCTGGACCCTGAGCAGGCCAGGGCCATGGTCCGCGTGCGGGAGGCGCGCCGGGCGTACCGGCGATTCCACGCCAGTTGTTTCTGGTCGAGCCCGCCCGATCTCGTCATCGGAACCGAAGATGTGGCGTGGGTTGCCGAGCAACTGATGCGAAATGGGGGGCGCGAGGCTTGGCTGAAGGGAGCCAAGCTTTGCGGATGACGATCCTTCGCACCCGGCTTCGGTAACAGCGAACTATCGACCGAGCTATCGACCGAGGTCAGTCGCTACTCGTACCGCAGCGCGTCGATCGGGTTGAGCGCCGCCGCCTTGCGCGCGGGCCAGAAGCCGAAGAACACGCCGACCGCCGCCGAGAAGCCCAGCGCCACGCCGACGGTGCCGCCGTCGATGACCGTGGGCCAGCCCGTGATGCGGCCGACCAGCCAGGAGCCGCCGTAGCCGAGCGCCACGCCGAGCAGGCCGCCGAGCATCGAGAGCACGATGGCCTCGACCAGGAACTGCAGCAGTACGTCGGCCGGGCGGGCGCCGATGGCCATGCGGATGCCGATCTCGCGCGTGCGCTCGGTCACCGACACCAGCATGATGTTCATGATGCCGATGCCGCCCACCAGCAGCGAGATGCCGGCGATGGCGGCGAGCAGGATCGTCATGACTTCGGTAGCGCCGGTGGCGGCGTCGGCCAGTTCGGCCTGGTTCTTCACCTGGAAGTCGTCTTCTTCCCATTCGCCCAGGCCGTGGCTCTCGCGCATGATCGACTTCGCCTCGACCATGGCGGCCTCGACCTCGCCGCCGCTCACGGCAGAACCGAGGATCTGCGCAATGAACTGGTGGCCGGCGAGCCGTTCCTCGACCGTCGTGTAGGGGGCGATGATGACGTCGTCCTGGTCGCTGCCGCTGGCGGTCTGGCCCTTGGGCGCCAGCACGCCGATGACGGTGAACGGCACGTCGCGCAGGATGACTTCCTGGCCGATCGGCGAGCCGCCGTCCTCGCCGAAGATGTTCTTGGCAACGGTGGCGCCCAGCACGCAGACCTTGCGCCGCGAGCGCACGTCGCGCACATCGAAGAACTGGCCGTCGGTCATCTGCCAGTCGCGGATCACCTGGTAGGAGGTGTCCACGCCATAGACGGGGCAACGCCAGTTCATGCCGTTGCCGCCGCGAATGCGGCCGAAAGCCATGATGACAGGCGAGACGTCGGCCAGGTGAACGGCTTCGCGCTTCAGCTTGTCGGCATCCTCGGTCTTCAGGCGGTTGAAGCTGCCGGCGCCGCCGCGCACGTTGCCGGTGTTGGCGGCACCCGGCGTGATGACGACCATGTTGGTGCCGAGGTTCTTGATGCTCGCCTCGATGCGCGACTTGGCGCCGTGCCCGATGGCCACCATGACGATCACGGCGCCGACGCCGATGATGATGCCCAGCGCGGTCAGCGTGCTGCGCATCTTCGTGCGGCGGATGCTGCGCAGGGCGATGCGGATCAGCATCTGGGGCTTCATGCGTTCACCTTCCGGCGGGCGTCGATGGCGGCGAGGTCGGCGGCGGCGTTGCCGCGCGGACTGACCGGTTCGTCGCGCACGATGAGGCCGTCGCGCAGCTCGACGATGCGCTTGGCGTAGTGGGCGATGTTGTCCTCGTGGGTGACCATGACTACGGTCAGGCCCTGGTCGTTCAGTTCCTGGAACAGCGCCAGCACCTCGACGCTGGTGCGGGAGTCGAGATTGCCCGTGGGCTCGTCGGCCAGGAGCAGCGC
This sequence comes from bacterium, assembly GCA_016703265.1. Taxonomy (NCBI): domain Bacteria; species bacterium. The sequence continues at coordinate 49,272 of JADJCK010000004.1, read as the reverse complement.
CGGTTCGGTCACCAATGCCCGGGCGATCGCCACGCGCTGCTGCTGCCCGCCCGAGAGTTCGTTCGGCAGGTGCGAGGCACGGTCGGCCAGGCCGACGCGCGCAAGGGCCTTCTCGGCGGCCTCGCGCACGCTCTGCTTGCGGGCGCGGCGGTCGTACATCATCGGCAGTTCGACGTTTTCCAGCGCGCTGGTGCGCGCCAGCAGGTTGAAGCCCTGGAAGACGAACCCGATGCGCCGGTTGCGCAGGTCGGCCAGCTGGTTGCGGTCCATGATCTCGACGCGCTCGCCATCCAGTTCGTAAGAGCCTGCGGTGGGCTTGTCGAGGCAGCCGAGCATGTTCATCATCGTCGACTTGCCCGAGCCCGAGGCGCCCATCACGGCGACCATCTCGCCCTTGGTCACGGTCAGGTCGATGCCTGCGAGAGCCTGGACCTCGGTGGAACCCATCACGTAGGTCCGGGTCAGGCCGCGGATGCGGATGACTTCAGCTGCCCGGTTGCCCTCGGCCTGGCTGATTTGGGCGGCCACGGCGTCCCCTAGAAGCCGCCCGGCCGCGGGGGGCCGGACTGGCGTTGCTGCTGGAAGGGCGAGCTCGTCGCGGCAGTTGCCGCGGCGGCTGCGGTGGTGACGCCGGCGATGACCTTTTGGCCCTCGGCAGCCTCGCGTCCGCGGATCTCGGTGTTGGTGCCGTCGGTGATGCCGGTGCGGACGAACATCACGTCGAGCTTGCCGTTCTCGTCGGTGAACCAGAGCGTGCCGCGGTTGGCGGGCATGCCGCCGGGAGCGCCGTGGGCGCCGCCGCCGGGCATGCCGGTCATGCCGCCCGCCGCCTGGCCGCCTGAAGACCCGCCGGCCGCACCCCGCGTACGCGACGTATCGCCCGGCGCCCCGCCGGGGCCGCCCTGGGCCTGCATGGCGGCGCGCTTGCGCTCGATGATCGCGGTCATGGTTTCCTGGTCGGGGCGGTAACGCAGTGCCGCATTGGCCACCTGCAGCACGTCCTGCACCTGGTCGACGATGAACTCGACCGAGGCGGTCATGCCCGGCAGCAGGCGCTGGTCGGCGTTCGGCACGTCGACCACGGCGATGTAGGTGACCACGTTCTCCTGCGTGACCGACTGCAGGCGCACCTGGCGCACAGTGCCGGAGAACGAGTCGTCGGGGTAGGCCTGCACGGTGAACTTGACGGGCAGCCCGACCTTGATCTGGCCGATGTCGCTCTCGTCGACCGAGACCAGGATCTGCATGGCCGCCAGGTCGCCGGCGATCTGGAACAGCTGCGGCGCCGAGAACGAGGCCTGCACCGTCTGCCCGGGGTCGATGCTGCGCTGCACGACGATGCCGTCGATGGGCGAGGTGATGGTGGCGTAGCCGAGGTTCCGCTCGGCGCGCTCGAGGTCGACCTTGGCCGACTTGGCGCTGGCGCGGGCCGCATCGCGGTTGTACTGGGCGGTGTTGAACTCGCTGTCGGAGATCATCTTCTGGTCGTGCAGCTCGCTCAGGCGCTGGTACTCGGCCTCGGCGTGACGCTGTTCGGCCTCGATGCGCTCGAGCTGGGCGCGCGATGACGAAACGGCCGAGATCAGCAGCGTCTTGTCGATGCGGGCGATGACCTGGCCGGCCGTGACATGGGAGTTGAAGTCGACCAGCACTTCGTCGACGATGCCGCTGACCTGCGTGCCGACCTGCACCGTGGTCACCGGCTGCAGGTTGCCCGTGGCGGCGACGACCGAGGCCAGGTCGCCCTTGGTGATCTCGACCAGGCGATAGCTGGTCGGTTCGGCGGCGCGGCTGTCCCTGAACTTCCAGAAGCCCACGGCCGCAACGGCCAGCACCAGCACGACCACGATGATTCTACGCATGGATCTCTCCCCGTCCGGATCACGTTCGCTGCAACCACCAGTCCAATCTAACGCACCGGAAGCCATTGACCAGCGGCAAGAAAGCGCCTCCCCGGTTGCGGGGGCACCGCCGGCTACCCATCATGGGGACAAGGAGGCGCGAATGACCAACCTGGTGCCCGTGCTGCAGACCGCGGTGGGGCCGGCGATCCTGGTTTCGGGAACCGGCCTGTTGCTGCTGACCATGACCAACCGGCTGGGCCGGGCCATCGACCGCGCGCGGGTGATGGGGCCGTTGCTGGCCGAGGCGTCGCCGGCCAAGCGGGCGGTCATGGAGGCGCAGATCGCCATCATCTGGCGGCGCGCCGGGCAGATCCGCACGGCCATCGCGTTCGCCACCGGCAGCGCCCTGCTGGCCGCCGTGCTGGTGGTGGCGCTGTTCGTGACCGCCATCGTGGGCGTGGAGGCGACGGCCGTCATCGCCACGCTGTTCATCGGCTGCATGGTCTCGCTGGTGATATCGCTGTCGATCTTCCTCTACGACGTGAACCGCTCGCTGACGGCCCTGCGGCTCGAGCTCACCTCGCACGGCATGGACCGGTCGCATTTCGCGACCGGTCCCGACGCTGCCGCTACTTCTTCGCCGCCGGACGCCAGGTAAGGGTCCCGTTCGCGGCATCCGCCTCTTCCAGCAACAGGGCGCGCAGGGCCGGCCAGAGCGTGGCGGCACCGGCGCTCGCCTCCAGCTGGAGCTCCCGCCGGTAGTCCAGCCAGCCGTCCGCCTCGGTCACGACCAGGCTGAACCGGCCCGCGGCGTTGGCCAGGGCGCGATCGGCCGGCTTCGTCACCACGGCGTCGGCCGGAAGGCGCAGCCGCAGCACCAGCGACTGGCGCAGCGGGCCCCCGAGCAGCACCGGCGTGGCGCGCGATTCCTCGCCCAGCCGGCAGTCGCGGGGCAGCCGGTCGAGCAGGCCGCCGACAGGGCGGCCGACGACGAGCTTGTGGTTGCCCTGGTCGTCAGCTTTGGCCGGCGGCAGGCTCACGTCGCAGCGGAGGTCCGAACCGCTGCGGACCAGCATCGTCAGGCCGGCCGTGGGCGTCGTGGCGCCCGCCAGCACACCGGCGGTAACCGCCTTCGCGTGCTTCGCGAGATCGCCCGGGGCGCCGCCCACGCGGTCGGTGAACGCCAGCAGGCCGCGTCCCGAGATCCAGCCGGAGCCGGTCCAGGCGCTGTCGCCGGCGGCCAGGCTCAGTTCGGCGGTGAACTCGCCGCCTTCGCCGCGCGGCGGCTGCGGCTTGACCTCGCCGTAGAGCCACAGCAGCGGGCGCCCGTCGAGCACGCTCTCGCCGCTGACGGTGAAGTCCTCGGGATCGCAGACGAGGATGGGCCGGCGCGAAGGCGCGTCGGCTCCGCCCTGGATGTGCAGCAGCAGGCGACCGCGTCCGGCCAGGTGCGGCAGGCCGGGCGCGGCGGTGGCGCCCACCGCGTCGGCCAGCACGGGCAGCACCTGCCAGCCGTCGGCCTTCAGCAGCGAAGCCCACAGTACGGCCCGGTCCAGCACGTGGCCGTAGCCCGTTTCCCACGTGCGGGTGGCCGGGCGCGGCGCAAAGGCCCACCAGCGTTCGTCGGTGTGGATGAGGCGCACCGTGGCGGCCAGCCAGCGGCCGCCGGCTTCGACACGGGCGCGGTCGCCGGCAGCCTCGCGGCCGGTGGCGCGCAGCGAGTCGACCACGGCCTTCGGTGCCACGGCGGCTTCCCAGAAGGCGCTGTTCCAGGCGTCGCCGAGCTTGCGCTCGTCGCCGAAGGTCGACCAGGCAACCGTGGGCTCGAACGCCGCCGGCTTGCCGGTCAGCGGCAGGCGCAGGGCCGGCGCCGGGCGCAGCGACCAGGTCAGCACCTGGATTCCGTCGCGCTCGCCGGCAACCGGGGCCGGGGCGCCGTTCAGCTCGAAGTGGTGCAGCTTGCGCGAAGAGGGTGCGCTCACGCTCAGCTGCACCAGCATGGCCGGGTCGCGCTGCGCCAGCACGAAGACATCGTCGACGGCCGGCAGGTTGCGCTCGGTGATGGTGTAGAGCGTCTCCATGATGCAGGGCAGCTCCACGCCATCGTGAAGCAGCATCGTCTCGCGCATGGCGGTGTAGTCGTCGGCATGGTCGACGGCGTAGGGCAGCGTGTGCACGACGGCGGTCTCGCTGATGCGGTTGGCGTCGGGCCACCAGCGGCCTTCGCGCCAGGTGCGGAGCTTCGTGACCTCGAACGTGCAGGTGGCCGAGTTCCAGGGCACGCGCAGGTCGGCGTGCGCGCGCAGGCCGGCCGCCGTGCCGATCCAGACGACGCGGTGCACGGTGGTGGTCACCTGGCCGGCGTCATTGATCGCGACGTCGCGACTCTCCAGCAGCAGCACCGCGTCCTGCAGCCTGAAGCCGGGCGATTGCTGCGCGGCCGCCCACAGGGCGTCGAGGTCGTGGCCGGCCGAAGTGCCCAGGCCGGGTGCCGCTGTCGCGGCGCCGGCGCCCACCATGAGGGCGAGGATGACGGCCATGATCGTCATTGGCGTCTTCATCACTTGCCCCCCTTCGTGAAGTGGAACGACTGCTTCGACCAGTCGCGCGAGGCGGCGACAGCCTTGTGGAACCCTGCGTAGCCGTCAGGTGGTATCTGGCGGCGCTTGACGGCCGATTTCGCCGTGACCGTGAACACGCGCCCGTCCTGCGCGGCGCTGCCGGCGAACATGGCGTAGGTCTCGTCGACGGGGTCGGCCTCGGGGGCGTCGGCCAGCTTCCAACCCTGGGGCAGGCGCACGGTTTCCTGCGCGTCGAGCAGCTGCGTGAACATTAGCATCAGCGAGGTTTCGCGTTCCTTCGGCCAGTCCTGGCTGCCGGCGCGGTAGAACGTGGCGTTGCCGTGCATCAGCTGCAGCAGCGGGCTGGTGAAGTCCAGCGTGCCGCCGGTGGTCGTGGCGAAGCGGGGGATGCGGTAGGCGATCTTCAGCCACATGTCGCCGCTGAAGTCGTCGGGCGCCAGGTGCGTGACCGTCACGCCTTCCACGCGCGGGTTGACGGCAGCCAGCAGGCCGGCCACGGCCATCGCCAGTTCCTGGCGCCGCGAGCCGGAGACGAAGCGCCGCAGCCGGGCGTCGGAGGCGCCGCCGCCCGACACGTCGATGGTGCCGCTCAGCGCGCCGTCGTCGGCCAGCACGGCGTTGTGCCGCGCCATCAGCGCCGACTCTTCCGGCGGCGAGTAGGGGATGCGGCTGAGCGTCTGGCCCTCGGGCGAGCCGACCAGGTAGTGCTGCTCGGTCTCGGACTTCGACCAGATGTCGTTGTTGTACGGCACCCAGGTGGGGTCGTACATGCGGAAGGCGCCGTCATCCAGGCGCAGGGCGGTGACGCAGTGGTTGAACTGGTCGGCCGGCACCTGGTCGATGCGGCTGCCGGCCATGGTCATGGCCGCGTAGCTGTCGAGGCCGGCCGCGCGCATCATCGTGATGAGCATGCCGGCGATGTCCTTGCACACGCCCGAGCGCTGCTCGAAGATCATGTTGCCGGGGTGCAGCGTGAAGCCCTCGCCCTGGCCCATGGTCTGGCCGCTGTAACGGATGTTCTGCGCCACCCAGTGCACCAGCACCTCGGCCTTGCGTGCGTCGTCGGCGTTCGTGGCGCGGGCGGCGGCGAGCACCTCGTCGACCTTGGCCTGGATCTCCGGCGTCACCTCGAACTGGTTCCGGTTCACGTCGAAGAACCAGCGGCTCTTGGCTTCCCAACTCTCGGCGGTGGCCATGACGACCTTCGGCGCGAAGTCGCTGGCGTCGGGCTGCGAGGGCTCGTGGGCCCGCGCCGGCATGTCCTTGCACCACCAGGCGTGCGTGGTGGTCTCGGCGTCGTAGGTCACCGAGGAGTAGACAGCGCCGTTGTAGTTCTCCGCGTGCAGGCGCTTGTCCTTCGGCAGCACCAGTTCGTAGCGCTTCTCCTTGATGGGCTGGTCGCCCGCGAACAGGACGATGTCGAAGTACTCGCCAGGCATGGGCGGAATGTACTTCTCGTCGCCGGGGGCGTCGGCCAGGGCCGCGCCACCACTGGCCGCGCCACCCTCGGCCAGCAGCGCGTATGTGAAGCCCTTGCTGAAGGTGACCACCTCGATGCCGTCGCCCACGCGCAGGCGCGGCAACTGCAGCGTCTTGATGCGGTCGCGCCAGTAGATGGCCGACTGCGGCGCCGGCAGGTCGTGCACCCCGGCCACGTCGACCGGCAGTTTCGCGCCGTCGCGCAGCACGTTGACCTCGCGGATCTCCAGCGCCTGGCTCTGCGGGTCGTAGTGCCAGTAGAGCACCGAATTGTCGCGGCAGCCCTCGGGTGTGAGCAGCTTGGTCAACCGGTAGCCGTCTACATAGGTGACGCCGCTTGTCTTGACCCGGTTGACGGCGTGCTCGTAGACGACGACCAGCCCGGCATCCTCGAAGTCCTTCGCCGTGCCGGCGTCGGCCAGGCGCGTGAAGGGCGTGGGAGTCGGGGGTTCGCCCGGGGGGGTGACGGGCGTGGCGGCGAAGGCGGTGGCGGCGATCGCCAGCAGGGCAATGGCCGGCAGCAGCCGGCGGTTGATGGTGCGCACGATGACCTCGCGGGATCTCGGGACCAGTCGCGCCGGCCGGGGCGCCGGCGAGGGACAGGCTGACTCTAGCATCTGGACGAACCGGGCGAAAGCGGCCATGCTGCGGCCCAAACCGGAGGTATCGAGCCGTGAACGAGTGGACTGACGAAAAACTGGCCGAACTGCCCGTCCGCGACCACGTGCGCCAGCGCGGCCTGGCGGCCACCCGCCTGGAGGCGTTCTGCGACGCGGCCTTCGCGTTCTCGGTGACCATCCTGGTGATCAGCACCGGCGGGGTGCCGGGCAGCTACGCCGAACTGCTGGCCGCCCTGCGCGACGTGCCCGCTTTCGCGGCCAGCTTCGCCGCCATCGCCGGGTTCTGGGCTGCCCACCGCATGTGGAGCCAGCGCTACGGGCTGGAGGACCGCACCTCCACGTTCCTCAGCCTGGCGATGGTCTTCGTGATGCTGATCTACGTGTACCCGCTGAAGATGGTCTTCGGGGCGCTGGCCTCGTGGATGAGCGGGGGCGCGCTGCCGGCGAAATTCTCCATCGCCTCGCGAGAGGAGCTGGTGGGCCTGTTCGTCATCTACGGCCTGGGCTTTGCGGCACAGTCGGCCATGCTGGGCCTGCTTTACGCGCACGCGCTGCGGGTGCCCGAACTGCGCCTGAGCGCGCTGGAGCGGCTGCGGACGCGGCACAAGATCGAGTCGTACGTGGTGATGGGCGCCACCGGGCTGGTCTCGGCGCTGTATGCGGCCGTGATGCCCGGGTGGATGGGTGTCTGGGCCGGGTTCATCTACGCGACGCTGCCGATCACCATGCCGATCCAGGCCAGCCGGCAGCTGCGGCAGGTCGAGCGATCGGTGGCGGCGGGCGGTTCCGGCAGCTGAGGCGCGTGCCGTATCAGCGAGCTGCAGTGATGCGAGCCAGCAGGTCCGCGCTGGGCCGGGGCGCGGCGGCGACCAGCGCCTGCAGCGAGTCGAGCATCGCGTCCGCCTGCGCCTTGTGGCCGGTCAATCGCAGCCGCCGCGCGGTGAGCAGCCCCACGGCCACGCGGTCGCCGCCGGCCGCGGGCGAGGCGCCTGTCAACGTGTCGGCGCGCGCGATCAGCACGCCGGCCGGGCCCAGGTCGCCGCGTTCGAGCGCGATCTCGGCCAGCAGGGTCAGCGGCCGTGCGGTGTAGGCGTGGCCGCCGGGGAACGCCGACTCGAGATCCGTCAGTGATTGCCGCGCCAGCGCCTCGGCCTCGTTCACGTGGCCCAGTTCCAGGCGCACCCGCGCCAGGTGTTCCTCGTCACAGCTGTCCAGGGATGGCTGTCGCCCAGTCCGGCGGCCATCACCCTGATGGCCTCGTGGTAGAGCGGTACGGCCGCCTCGCGCTCGCCCAGTCGCCAGCGGCAATACGCCATTCCGTTGGTCGTCAGGCCCCAGTTCACGTGGTCGCGTCCCAGGCTGCCCTCGATCACGCCGCGCGCGCGTTCGTAGTTGCCCAGGGCCCGGTCGTGCCGGCCCGCCGCACTTTCGGCGTCGGCCAGGTTGCTCATGGTGACGGCGAACTCGGGATGCCCGGTCGGGTACAGGCGCTCGTAGACCGCCAACGCCTCGCCGAAGGCGAGGACCGCTTCCTCGGGCCGGCCCAGCGCCGTGAGGACCGCGCCCAGGTTCTGCGCGGCCTCGGCGGTCAACACGTGCGTCTGTCCGAACGCCGCCGCCGCGCGATCATCAGCTCGCAGCCGCGCGACCCTGCCGGTAGAGCACGGTCCCCAGTTGCGAGCGCGTCTGTACAGCCAGCGCCGGTTCCAGGCCGGGCGCGTCGGCCAGGGCGACCGCCGCGCGCGCGGCTTCTTCCGCCTCGGCGAGCCGCGACTGTTCGGTGCGCAGGCGCGACAGGTTCAGCTGGGCGCCGACCCGCACGGGCGCGGTCGTTGCCGCCAGCGCGGGGGCCATCAGGCTGTCGACGACGGCCAGGCGTCCCTGCTTGATCGCGAGGTCGGCCTGCCGCACCGCCACCATGGCCAGGCCGTCCACGCCTTCGGCGCGGCCCGAAACATAGAGATCGCGCCGCGTCCAGGTGCCGGCCGCCTTCGTCGAACAGTCCCAGGTTCACGTAGGCGTTGCCGATCGTCAGGTGCAGGGCGGCGGCCACGGTCGGCTCGGCGGCCAGTTCGCGCTCGAGTCGCGTGGCGGCCTCGTCCAGCGCCTGCCGCACGGTGATGTCGGCGCGCGTGCCGGCGCTCATGGGGTCCAGGCCGCGAGAAGCCCCTCCAGGAACCCGCTGACCTGTTCGGCTGTCGCGCGCTGGCGCACGGCTTCGCGGCGCGCGGTTTCGGCGCGGCCGTAGAGGGTGAATCCCGTCACGGCGGCAAACGTCAGCGCAGCAACGGCGATGACTGTCAGCACCACGGCCGCCGCATGGCGCCGCGCGAACTTGCCGGCCACGTAGGTGAACGAATCGCCGCGCGCGCGGACAGGTCGTCCGTCCAGGTATCGTTCGAAGTCCTCGCGAGGGCTTCGGCGGAAGGATACCGGCGGTCCGCTTCGGGACGCAGCGCCGCCAGCACGATGGTGTCCAGGTCGCCCCGCAGGTGCTGCGCCGCCACGGGCGCCAGCCGGGCCGCCTCGCTGGGTCGCCGCGGCGCAGTGGTCGTGATCTCGCGTTCCAGTTCCCAGCGCCGGCGTCCGGCGTACGGCAGTTCGCCGGTCAGCAGGCGGTAGGCCATCACGCCCAGGGCGTAGACGTCGCTGGCCAGCGACAGCGGCTCGCCACGCAGCTGCTCGGGGCTGGCGTAGGCCGGGGTCATGCGTTCCAGCCCGGTGATGGTTTGTTCAACATCGTCGTCGGCCAGGTCCAGCGCGCGGGCGATGCCGAAGTCGATCAGGCGTGGTCGCCCATCGGCATCGACCAGCACGTTGGCCGGCTTCAGGTCGCGGTGCAGGATCGAGTGGCGGTGCAGGTGGCGTACCGCCTCGCAGACCTGCATCAGCAACCGGACGCGACCGCGCGCATCCACCGCATGCTCGTCGCACCAGGCGTCCAGCGGCCGACCCTCGACGTGCTCGACGACCAGCCGGCCGCCCTTGCCACCCCCCGCCAGCAGGCGGCACTCGTTGCGGAAGCGGCGCATCGCGTCCGGGGTCAGGATGGCCGCGCGGATGATCTTCCGCATCGTCGCCGCACGCCCGCGACCCGCAGGGCCAGTCGAAGACCGGCGTGGCCGTTCAGCCAACAGGCACTTCCCCGTCGGTTGCGGGGGCCGGCGGTTCGTTGCGCATGGCGCGGAACAGCCAGGCCCGGGCATACCGCCAGTGGCGTTCGACGGTGCGCGTCGACACGTCCAGGGCGGCGGCGATCTCGTCGTGGGTGAACCCGCCGAAGTAGCGCATCTCGACGATGCGGCCCCTTCAGACGCCAAAGCCGCCGGCGACAGCGTCGCTGGGAGCCGCGCAGCCGGGCGCAGGTGCGTGGTGGGCGCCCCCCCGCCGTGCCAGCAGCGCTGGCCGCCAATGGCGAGAAGCCCGCCAGTGCGCTGCTGCCCGCCAGCTTCAGGTACCCGTGCCGGGTGCCGTGTGGCCCTCGCCCCTGTTGCGCGCGAGCCCCGCCGCGAGACCAGGGCAAACAGGCGCCGCCGGCAGCCGCTGTCCGGCTGGCGCCGCAGGAGAAGTGGTGGGCGCTGGTCGCCATATAGCAGTGGGCGACCCGCATTGAAAGAAACCCATTCATTGTGCTGGGAGGGGCTCAGGAGCGTGCAGCCACCGCCACAACCCGTTCGGAGGCCAGCCGGCGCCGAGAAGGGCGAGGGGCCCCCCGGGGGAACGCCTCGGCGCCGAATGTGATCAACTCCGTTCCGGGTGTACTGGTCGGCCGGCTCGCCGTCGATGGCGGGCGGGCCCTGACGATGTCCGGCGGTCTGAAACTCTGGGACATCAGCAATCCCTACTCCGGGATCCCGCAGCTGGGCGCACTGACCATCCCGACGGGCAACCCTGTCGTCCTGTCAGTCGCCCTGCGTGGCGACCGTGCGTGCGTCGGCACCTACACCTACATCCATCTCTATGACGTCTCCGACCCGGCAACGCCGGCCGTCATTGCCTCCGTCTTCGGCGGCGATTTCGTGCGCAATGTGGCCATCCATGGCGATCGCCTGCTGGCGACCGTCGATGATGTGGGGCTCCTGGTCTACGACATCGGGGGCGCCGTACCGGTGCTGCTGGGCACCTACCCCGTCCCCGTCGCCGGGGATGATGTCTATGGATTGGCGGTCGTCGGCAACCGCGTCATCCTGGACATCGGCGCCACCCACGTCCTGCACGAGGTGGACATCAGCGACCCGACCGCAGGAATCCCGCAGACGGGCGCCTTCCCCACCGGCAGTTTGAGCCCCGTCCGCATGGCGTTGGGCACCTCACAGGCCTGGATCACCACGGAGTACGCCGATGCGCTCGTCGGCATGCACTACGCATCGCACGCCTGGCAGCCGCAGTACAACTACGCGGAGATCGTCCCCAGCCCTGTGACGGCCTGCTCGGCCTGCGCATGTCGGCGGTCACGAGCGGGGATCCGGCAGCCGCCACCTGGACGGTCGTCGTCGACGGTGCCTGGGGCGACTTCGATCCGGCGGCCGACGGCACGCCCACGCCGTGGCAGTACTACGGAGATGACGGCACCGGCGACTGGTCGTGGAACATCGTGCTGGGACTGGACAGCGACGGCACCTCGCCCGTCATCACCGACCTGGCCTTCGAGTTCCTCTTCGACCGCCCCGTCATCACCGCGGTGGCCGACGTCCCCAACGACCAGGGCGGCCAACTGCGGCTGACCTGGCGGCGCAGCGCCTTCGACCGCGCCGGCAGCCCTGAGACGTTGGCCGGCTACGCCGTGTACCGCCTGGTCGATCCGCTGCTGGGGGCCAAGGCGCTGAACCCGCCGTCGCCGGAAGAGGCCAAGAGCCTGCCGCCCGGCGACTGGGATTACCTGGGCCTCTTTGCGGCCGACGGCGAGGACAAGTATTCGGTGATCGTGCCGAGCCTGGCCGACTATTCAGCGGAGAACGGCGACTACGAGACGACGTATCTGGTGCGTGCGCGCACGACCACCGTCGGCCTGAACCACGACTCGCTGGTCCTGGCCGGCGTCTCGATCGACAACCTGGCGCCGAACGTGCCGCAGCAGGTGGCGGTGGCGTACGGTGGAAGCGGCAACGCGCTCAGCTGGGCGGAATCGGCCGACGCCGACCTGCGCCACTTCAACGTGTACCGCGGGGCCAGTGCCGCGTTCGTGCCCGGCCCCGGCAGCCTGGTCCACCAGACGACCGGTACGGGCTGGACCGACGCCGTGGGCGACTTCGGCGCACATTACATCGTGACGGCGGTCGATTTCGCGGGCAACGAGAGCGAAGCGGCGGCGCCCGCCTCCGTGTCGGGCGTGCCGGGCGCTCCGGTCGCGGCGTTCGGGCTGGCGCAGAACGTGCCGAACCCGTTCAACCCGCGCACCGTGATCGGCTTCAGCCTGGACCGGCCGGGAGCGGTGCGCCTGCGGATCTTCGATGTGGCCGGGCGGCTGGTGCGCACGCTGCACGACGGACAGGTGCTGCCCGTCGGCGCGCACGAAGCTGTGTGGGAGGGGCGCGACAACGCGGGCCAGCCAGTGGCCGCGGGCGTGTACCACTGCCGGCTCGAGACCGGCGGACAGGCGGCCAGCCGGCGGTTGACCATGCTCAAGTGATGCGAAGCGGCCTGGATCCCGCGAGGCCCGGGTCGGCGGTCGGTGCCGGCCCGGGCCCGATTTTTTTGCCGATCCCGACAGAAAAGTTCTGGTGCTGTCGCTGATCTCTGTTAAGAGTACGAGGAAGTGGCGGTTTTATGACTGAGCCGTTCGCCGCACGAGGTCCCCGAACAGCGCGGTTACTGGATGGAGTTGGCGCTCAAGAACAGCGAATTGCCAGTGCTGATGGTGTACGACCTGGATGCCTCCTGGGATTCCCACGAGGCCGCCGAGTGCGCCGCCGAGACCCGGCGCCTGGTCGCCGCCCTGCGGCGCCACGGTCATTCCGTCGTGACCAAGCCGGTGACGGACGTGGATCTCGCCACGCAGCTCGACGGGCTCGACCCCTCCCGCTACATCGTCTTCAACTGGTGCGAGGGCTTTCCCGGCGTCGACCGCAGCGACTACGCCGTGGCCCACGCCCTCGAGTCGCTCGGGTTCACCTATACGGGTGCCACGGGCGATGTCCTGGCCCTCAGCCGCGACAAGTGCAAGGTGAAGGAGCTCCTGCGGTCGCACGGGCTGCCCACCCCGGACTGGTGCCTGGTGCCCGAGGGCGCCGCGCCCGACTGGTCGCTGTTCCCCGCCATCGTCAAGCCGGCCTACGAGCACAGCAGCATGGGCATGACTTCGCGGTCGGTGGTCCTCACGCAGGCGGAACTGGCGGCGCAGGTTGCCGAGGTGCACCGCGACTTCTGCCAGCCGGCGATCGTGGAGGAGTTCATCGACGGTCGCGAATTCCATGTGACGCTGTGGGGCAACGGCACGATCGACATGCTGCCCCCGGCCGAGATGGACTTCTCCGACTTCGACGATGTGCGGGAACGGATCTGTTCCTACGACAGCAAGTTCATCCCGTCATCCGAGGGCTACAACCGCATCCGCTCGCTGATTCCCGCTCCCCTGGACGAGGCCCAGGCCGCGCTCCTCGAGGACACGTGCATTGCCGGCTACCGGGCCCTGGGCTGCCGCGACTACGCGCGGCTCGACCTGCGCCTGCGCGACGGTGTCTTCCAGATCCTCGACATCAACCCGAACGCGGACGTGTCGAAGGACACGAGCTTCAGCTGCGCCGCCCGCGTCGCCGGCTACTCGTACGGGGAAGTGGGCAGCCGCATCGTGCGGCTGGCCGCCCGTCGCCATCCCGTCTTCGGCCGGGGCTGAACGGAGTTTCAGTCGAGCTCCCGCTTCAGGTACCCCGAATAATCCTTCACGATGGGCTGGTACGGCCGCCCGAGCAGCGGCGACGAGACCACGAAGTCGGCCGTCGACCGGTTGCAGGCGATGGGCACGTTGTAGACCACGGCGATGCGCAGCAGCGCCTTCACGTCGACGTCGTGCGGCTGCGGCTCCATCGGGTCCCAGAAGAAGATCAGCACATCGATGCGGTTCTCGGCGATCATCGCGCCCAGCTGCTGGTCGCCGCCCAGGGGCCCCGAGCGCAGCTTCATGATGGGCTGCGGCTCCGGCCCGCCCTCCTCGACGGCGCGGCGCGCCAGCGTCTCCTCGATCAGCTTGCCGGTGGTGCCGGTGCAGACGATGTGGTGGTCGGCCAGCGTGCCGTAGTTGTAGGCCACCCACTCGGCGAGGTCCTTCTTCCGGTTGTCGTGGGCGACGAGGGCCACGGTCTTGGGGATGATGGGCGGTTGCGATGCTTGTCGGTGCGGCGGGGCGGGTCTCCGGTGGATTCAGGTGTGGGCCGGGCGGTCTCCGCGCGGACTTGCGCCGGCGCAAGCGCCCAGGCTGCGCCATCGCCGCGTACATGGTAGGCAGGACGCGGCGGGTTTGACAAGCGCGCGCAGACGCGGGCGGTGGACTTGCGCCGGCGCAAGTCCACCACGCCGGAGCAAGTCCACCACGCCGGCAGCCCGTCTAATCCCACATCGCCCACGACGACGGCGTTTCCACGTCGAGCAGCACCGAGGGCGTCGAGTCCTGCACGTAGAACAGCACGTCGTAGTGATCGCCGGGCACACCGCTGGAGAAGGCGTCGTCCATGGCCATGGCGCCGATGCTCCGCATGTCGGCGGGCTCCCACACCCAGCCCGAGGCGGGTGAGCCGCGTTCGGCCCGGCGCAGGTCCAACGCCAGGCGCGGCTGGCCGGTGCGGCCGAAGGCCCATTCGACCGAGCCGGGCGCTGCCGGCGACGTGCCGAAGGCCCCGACGTCGCCCTTGGACTTCCACGCGGTGTAGGTGCCGGCGCCGAACAGGAGGCCGCACGAAACCACGTCGGCACCATGCCGGCGCGAAAGGTGCGTGCCCATGGCGCTGCCCATGCCGTAGCCCACACGCGAGATGTGTCCGTTGTGGGCCCACAGCGCCATCCGCGCGTCCGGTCCGGCGCGGTCAAGCAGCCAGTCGACGTTCTCGGCCATGCAGCGGTCGCGCGTCGAGCCGTCGCCGCCGCACATCTCCACGTACTGTTCGACGAGCCGCGCGCAGTGCAGCGCCCAGGCCGCGGTCGAGTCGCCGACGGCGGCGGCCAGCGCGGCGCGGCGCTCCTCCAGGCGTGGACGCAGGGCGTTGATGTCCGTGCGCAGGCGCTCAGGCAGCTGGGCGTAGCCGCTGCCGCCCGACGCGGCCGCGCGGGCCAGGCCGCGCAGTTCGGCGTAGTTCGCGGCCACGTCCGCCACGAGGTCGGGCGCGTGGGCCTGGGCCAGGTCCTGCACGGTGCGCATGGCCAGACCCGGCGACTGCATGTCGAAACCGTGGAACTCGATGTGCCCGCCCTGCTCGTTGTACTGCCGCATCCAGCGGACCATGGCGAGCACTTCCTCGGTGCGCCACGTCCAGAAGTACATGCCGGCGACGAGTGCGGCGGGGTCGCCCTCGCCGGTCAGCACGTAGCGGTTCAGGCGCTCGGCTTCGGGCATGCTCGCCTCGATGGCGAACTGCGTGAAGCCGTGTTCCTCGGCCAGGCAGCGGACCAGGCGGTGCTTCAGCCGGAAGAACTCGGCCGTGCCGTGCGTGCTCTCGCCCAGGCTGACCAGGTGCGCGGAGCCGACCACGTCGCCGAGGAAGGCGAGGTCGCTGTTGTCGTACACGGGGTTGTCGGTGGCGAACGGGTGCGCGTTGGCGGCCAGCCAGGCCACCTGCTCGTCGTTGGCGGCGAACAGCGCGGTCTTTTCCTGCGCGTAGGGCACGCCGTCCAGTTCCACGGTCAGGTCGTCGAACCAGGCCGTGCCCTTGCCCGGCAGGAGGCACCCGAAGTTGATGTTCACCGCTTCAGGCGCCACGGGCAGGGTGATGGTGTACTGCGTCCATTCGGTGTCGCCGGTGACCGGGCGGTCCTGCATGTTGTCGAAGGCGAGCGACTTCCGGTCGGGCCCGTCGACCCGCCACCACAGCCCGGCAAAGCCGTCGCTGACGCCCTCGGTGCGGATCCAGCCGCTGAACGTCACCGTGTGGCCGGCAGCGTCGGCGACAGGAAAGCCATTGGTGGCGACGCCGAAGGCGCGCGGAGACGAGACGGCCGTCAGGCGCAGGCATTGCTCGCCGCCGTGGGGATTGTCGCTGACCAGCGCGGCTTCGTAACCGTCGCCGCCGGCGAACCAGCCGCGCGGCGTGCCGCCGGGGGCGCCGGTCTCGAAGCCGAGGTTGAGGTCTTCGTTGGCGGCAACGGCGGACGTGGTCGTGAGCGCGGCGATGACGGAGAGAGCCAGCAACAGGCGGACGGCGGAACGCAGCATGGGAACCTCCGGCGATAAGAATGGGGATGAGGAGCGGAGCGTAGCGGCGGGTCGGCGTGGTGTCGAGGGGGAACGAGGTGCGCTTGCGCCGGCGCAACTCGCGGCGGCCGTCGAACGGCAAGCTGGCCCGCTTTACTGACATCCCGCCAAAACGCCGCCACAATGACATGACAATTTGGCGCCCCTGGTTGGTCGCGGGCTCCGTGTACAGCATACAGGAGCCGTGGCGGGCTGCATAAAATATTGTCTGTATTGTAGTTGTAGATTTTACGAGGCGATCGAGCCCGTCCCGGCACCATCCCTGCGTTATCCGCCTGGATCGACCCTATCGTCATCGCAAGCATCCGGAGGCCCATCCCATGAAGAACCTGACCGTCAACGCCCTCGAGACCCTGCAGCGCGCCCAGGCCAAGGCGTTCGAGCTGAGCCACGCCCAGCTGGAGCCGCTGCACCTGCTCTGGGCCCTGCTGAGCGAGACCGGGCTGGCCACCAATGTGCTGCGCGGGCTGGAGATGGACCCGGCGCTGGTGGCGCGGACGGCCGACAAGGAATTGCAGTCGCTGCCCAAGGTGCAGGTGAAGGATGTGCCATCGCCCAGCCGCGAACTGCAGATGGTGCTGCTGGAGGCCGACCAGCTGGCGGGCAAGGCCAACAAGGGTAGCAGCGGCGATGGCGGCGCCATGACCGGCACGCGCGAACTGCTGCTGGCCGTGGCGAACGACAAGGGCCGTGCCGGCAGCGTGCTGAAGACGTTCGATGCGACGCCGGCGAAGATCGCGCGCGCGCTCGAGCAGATCGGCGCCGACCAGGCGTACCAGGGCGATGACGAGAGCGGTGTTGCCGATGCCAACGACAGCGCGCTGGGCAAGTACGCGCGCGACCTGTGCGCGGCGGCGCGGGCGGGGAAGATCGACCCCATCATCGGGCGCGACGAGGAGATCCGGCGCGTCATCCAGATCCTGAGCCGGCGCACGAAGAACAATCCCGTGCTGATCGGTTTGCCGGGCGTGGGCAAGACCGCGGTGGTGGAGGGGCTCGCGCGTCGGCTCGTGGAAGGCGACGTGCCCGAGGGCCTGAAGGGCAAGCGGCTGCTGGCGCTGGACATGGGTGCACTGATTGCCGGGACCAAGTACCGCGGTGAGTTCGAGGACCGCCTGAAGAAGGTCATCAAGGAAGTGACCGAGCAGGAGGGCGAGATCCTGCTGTTCATCGACGAGATGCACACGCTGGTGGGCGCGGGGGCCACGGGCGGCGCGATGGACGCATCGAACATCCTCAAGCCGGCACTGGCGCGCGGCGAGCTGCACTGCGTGGGCGCCACGACCATCGACGAGTACCGGCAGCACATCGAGAAGGACCCGGCGCTCGAACGGCGCTTCCAGCCGGTGATGGTGGAGGAGCCGACCTGGGAGCAGGCGGTGGCCATCCTGCGCGGGTTGAAGGAGCGGTACGAGACGCACCACGGCATCCGCATCACCGATGGCGCCATCGTGGCGGCGGTGAAGCTGTCGCAGCGGTACATCGCCGACCGCATGCTGCCCGACAAGGCCATCGACCTGATGGACGAGGCCGCGAGCCGGCTGCGCATGGAGATCGACTCGGTGCCGAGCGAGGTGGACGACCTGCAGCGGAACCTGAACCAGCTGGAGATGGAGCGGCTGGCGTTGGAGAAGGAGACCGAGCGAACGGCGGTGGCGCGGCGCGAGCTGATCGATCGGCAACTGGGCGAACTGAAGGACGACCTGGGCCAGGTGCGTGCGCGCTGGGAGCAGGAGAAGAAGGCGATCGACGCCATCCGTGCGCTGCAGAAGTCGCAGGAAGGCCTGCTGCTCGAGCTGGAGACGGCCGAGCGGCGCGGCGACCTGGCGCGCGCCAGCGAGCTGAAGTACGGCGGCATGAAGGGCGTCGAGGCGCAGCTGGCCGCCGCGCGCGAGGAACTGAAAACGGTGCAGGGCGAGCACCCGCTGCTGAAGGAAGAGGTGGACGAGGACGACATCGCCGAACTGGTGGCGCGGTGGACGGGCATTCCGGCGCAGCGCCTGGTTGAAGATGAGGTGGCGAAGCTGCGCGACATGGAATCGCGCCTGGCCGCGCGCGTGGTGGGGCAGGACGAGGCCGTGTCGAAGGTGGCGCGCACCATCCGTCGCTCGCGGGCAGGCCTGACCGATCGCGGGCGGCCGCTGGGTTCGTTCCTGTTCCTGGGGCCCACCGGCGTGGGCAAGACGGAGCTGGCGAAGACGCTGACCGCCGAGCTGTTCGGCGACGAGACGCACCTGGTGCGGCTGGACATGTCGGAGTACATGGAGCGGCACGCGGTGGCCCGCATGATCGGCGCGCCGCCGGGATACGTTGGTTACGAGAGCGGTGGGCAGCTGACCGAGGCTGTGCGTCGGCATCCGTATTCGGTGATTTTGCTGGATGAAGTCGAGAAGGCGCATCCCGAAGTGATGAACGTGCTGCTGCAGCTGCTCGACGACGGGCGGCTGACCGACGGCAAGGGGCGCGTGGTCGACTTCCGCAACACGCTGGTCATCATGACCTCGAACCTGTGCCAGGGTGAGGAGTATGCGGCCCGGCCGGGCGACGACCAGAACGAGGCGCGGCTGCTCGAGGGATTGAGCGGGCACTTCAGGCCGGAACTGCTGAACCGGCTGGACGGCATCGTGCGGTTCGGATCGCTGGGCCGCGAGCAGGTGGCGCGCATCGTGCGGCTGGAACTGGCGAAGGTGGCGCGGTCGCTGAAGGAGCAGGAGATTGCGCTCGAGGTGACGGACGAGGCGGTGGCCTGGCTGGCGGAGCGGGGGTTTGATCCGGTGTTTGGGGCTCGGCCGGTGAAGAGGGTGATCCAGCGCGAGGTGCAGGATCGGGTGGCGGATCTGATTCTGAGCGGGGAGGTGGGGGCGGATGCGGTGATCGGGATGGATGTCGCGGGGGATGGGCTGGTGGCCCGGGTCAAGAAGTGATCGCGTTCAGCACACCTTGCGCCTGGACCGGCGCAAATGGAACGAGGAAGATCGTGACGCCGCCAACCCTCCGAACAACCCGCCTTGTCCTGCGCCGCCCGGCACCGGACGACATCGAGCCGCTCTTCGCGATCCTCTCGGATCCAGCCACGATGCGGTACTGGTCGACGCCGCCGCACGCGGACCGCGAGGTGACCCGGCACTGGCTCGAGCGGACGATTGCCGAGGCGCACGACGAGTTCGTGATGGTGCTCGGCGACCGGCTGATCGGCAACGTCGGCTTCTGGCGCGATCCCGAGGTCGGCTTCGTGCTCGATCAGGCGTTCACAGGCCGGGGCTACGCCTACGAGGCGACCCAGGCCGTGCTTGCGCGCGCGTTCGGGGTGCGCGGACTGTCGGTGGTCACTGCCGACGTGGACCCGCGCAACGAGGCTTCGCTGAAGCTCCTGGCGCGGCTCGGGTTCGCGGAGACCGGTCGCAAGGCGGGCACGTTCCAGATCGGCGACGAGATCTGCGACAGCGTGTACCTGGCGTTGACCGCGGGGAACCTGCCGGGGCCGCGCGCCGGGTGAGGGCACTTGCGCCGGCGCAACTCTCACGCGATTGCGATACTTGCGCATGACGAACCGTTCGACCAGCGGCAGTGCCTTGGACGTTGATCTGAAGAGAGCGAAGTAACGAAGCGACAGCAGGAACAGATCTTGGGCATTGCCGTCACGTTTCAGAAAGGGCGACTCGGAGGAAACTCGGCAAATAAGACGCGAATCACGTGCTGCTTGTACGGTGGCAACGTCGGATTGGGATAGGGTGCCGGGCGCAGGCAAGCGCGGCAGATGGGGACATGTGCGTGCGGGGGGGATTCGCTGCTGCTGCGTCGCGATTCAGGGCAGCGATGCGGCGGGAGTGGGCCGGATTGACGGGAAGGTGGGTGTTGTGGGACAATCATGCGGTGTCGGGGAGCCGCGATCGGGGGGAATGTTGGTTGATTCGACCATCCTCCAGCAGTTGATGGACCCCGGGGAGGGAATCCAATGCGCCAATCCGTATCGACCCTGTTCGCCGCTGTCTTGATTCTGGTGGCCAATCCCGCTCGGGCCGATTTCACCGACGAATTCAACGACGGCGTGATCGATCCGGCCTATTGGGCCAGTGGCGGCCTTGTCACGGAGTCAGGTGGGCTATTGAATCTGAATCGAGAGAGTCCTGCCGATTTCATCATGTTCACGCCCGAACTCGGTGGCGACTGGACACTCGAGGTCGTGATTCGTCTGAACTCCATTGTCTGGAATGATTCGTTCCATGGCATCGCCCTGACCGACGATACCGGTCTCATTGGCGCGGGCATCAGCTTCGGCTTCTCCAAGTACGGCAAGCTCTTCCTTGTCGTGCACAATTCCGACGGGAACGGCGGGAACAACAGCTACGGAAGCACGGGCTCGAACGCCCAGGGCGACTGGCAAACCTGGACCTTTCAAAGAAACGGCGACTACCTGACGATCTCCGTCGACGGCACACCGATTGGTTTCGGCCCGGCAGCCATAGCCATGCCCGACCTGGTCCGTGCACGGCTGCCCGGCAGGTACTCGGACGGCGATGGCGGAGCGCACGTCGGCGTGACCTCCTCGAGTGTGGATCGCTTTGTGTATCTGGGACAGGGCGCGGGGGGGCGGAGCCGTGGTCGTGGATCGACTGCACGGTCGACACCCACGGCAGTCCCGCCGGGGTCGTTACAGCGGGCGATTTTGCCTACGTCGCCTCTTCCGGTCTGCAGGTAATCGATATTTCGGACCCTAGGGCCGCGCACGCCGTCGGCATCGAATACTTGTCGTCCACGGTCAGGGAAGTGGCTGTGGCCGGTGATTTCGCCTACGTGTCCGAATACGATCTGCTCAGCGTCATTGATATCACCGATCCGGCAAACCCCTTGCAGGTGGGTCACCTGCCGATTCCCGGCCGGCCGCAGGGTGTCGCGATAGCGGGCAACCACGCCTGCATCGCGAACAGCTTTGATTTCCAGGTAGTAGACATATCTGACCCGACAGTCCCGCAGTTGGCAGGGAATGTCGGGCCCGCAACCGTTACCGAATACTGGGCCAGGGGAGTGGCCGTCTCGGGCAATCACGCCTTTGTGGCGGGTGTTGACGGGTTGCTGGTGATCGACATCACTGATCCAGGCGCCCCCGCAGTGGCCGGCAGCCTCAGCCTGGGGGCCAGTGGGAGTGAAATCATGGTCATCGGGAACACGGCCTACGTCTGTGCCGATGACCTGGTCCTGGTGGATATTTCGAATCCGGCGAATCCCCAGGAGATCAGCCGGGTGGTGATGCCGGCCTCGGCCGAAGGCGTGTCAGTCGTCGGGAACCTGGCCTACGTCGGGGCTTCGAGCGCCGGCGTGCAGATCATCGACCTTTCCAACCCGTTCATGCCGCAACTCCTCGGCGGGCTGGACACGCCGGGACTCGCGTCTGATCTGTGCGTCGCCGGCGACTATGTGCTGGTCGCGGATGAGTCCTATGGTCTCCCGATCATGCAGGTCAGCAATGAACTGGGCCCCGACTGCAATGCGAACAGTATCCTGGATGTCCTGGAAATGGCTGGCCACCAAAGCCGGGACTGGAATGACGACGGCATCCTCGACAGCTGCCAACAGGGGCTGGGACTATCCGAAGTTCCCCCTGTCGCCACCAATCGCTTTGCCTTGCACGAGGCCTGCCCGAATCCGTTCAATCCGCAGACGACCATTTCTTTCGACCTGCCGCGGCAAACTCGGGCCACGCTTCGCGTGTATGATGTGACTGGCCGGTTGGTCCGCACGCTCCTGGGGGGGGGCACCGCCAGAGAGGGCCGCAACGAAGTAGTTTGGAACGGCCTGGATGCAGGCGGGCGGCCGGTTTCGTCTGGCGTGTATTTCTATGTTTTGGAAGCCGGGGAATTCACTGATTCCAAACGCATGGTTTTGACCAAGTGACCTGGGCGGTACTGGTTGGGAACTGGTGATGCCGGCCGCGTTCCTGCCTACCGGCGGGTGCCGCCGAAGAGGCAGCCAGGAGCGAGGCCAAGCCGGAAGGTCGGGGGGACTGATTCACCGGGCTGAGCTGCGGGTGACCATGTCAGGGTAACGGGTCCGGGTCCATTCCTTGCCTCGTCGATGTTGCGCCGGCGCAAGTGCCCGCCGGCCTCGCGCCTACAACCCCACCCGCACCGTCTGCACCGAGTTCGCAGGCATCACGATCTCCGCATACCGCCCCGCGATCTGCAGCTTGCAGGAAATTGCGTTCTTCGTGGTGTTCAGCATCTGCACGCTGAGCAGCCCGTCCCCGTTGATAGTGGCGCAGGCATGCAGATCATCGGTACCCAGCTCGCCGCCCAGCACCCGCCGCGTCCATACCGCCCTGTCCCCCGGCCGGATGGTCCGGCTGAACTGCGCCAGGATGTGGTAGATAGGTGTGTAGTACACCTCGCGAGTCGCGGTATCGATCATGATGGGAGCGCCGCAGAAGTTGCCCACATGGTTGGGCCCGCCGTTGCGGTCCAGGACGATGTTCCAGTCCACCCAGCCGCCGATCCAGTGATCCAGGCCGACGATGATGTTGCGCGCATAGCGATGCACCGGTGTGTACATGGGATGCCCGGCGGCGCCCTCTCCCATCCAGGACGCCGTGTAGGCCCAGTCCGTGGCCGTGGCGTTCCACCAGAAGGCGTCGTTCCCGAACCAGCCGGACTCCTGGTATCCGGCGGGATCGCCGATGGAACTGGAAGGAGCCGTGCCCAGGTTGTCGATGCAGCCCTCGGTGTGGATGATGGCGAACTCCGGGAACTTCGCGTGCACCCGGTCGAGCACGTCTTCGAAGACGTTGACAGTGCTGGCGTACCAGTGGACGGCGGCGCCGGACACATGGGGCGTCGTTTCTGCGTCCGCTAAGATCGTATCGGCCCATTTCTCCAGGCCGTCCATGTTCTGATCGTAGATCAGCAGTCGCGCATTGGCATGCGAGCCGCTCTTCAGGCGTGGCCCAGGTGGTATTTGACGAAGTCGTTCTGCGACTCGGGCGAGAACGCCATGCTCTCCCAGGCGCCGCCGACCCCGTGGGGCTCATTCACCGGCGTCAGGCCCCAGAGTTTCACGCCGGCGTCCGCGTACGCGTCCAGGTACCTGACGAGATAGTCGGCATAGGTGGACACGTACTCGGGCTTGAGCGTACCTCCGGTGCCCTGCCAGTTGTTCGCCGCCGACCCGGGGATGTACCAGGTCTCGATGTCCTTCATCCACGCCGGCGCCGTCCAGGCCGAGGCGATGATCTTCAGTTCCTGGTCCCGCTGTCCCCGCTTGATCGCGAGGGCTTCCCGGATCATCGGCAACAGGTCGTAGCCCGGGTCCGCGATGCCCGGATGGGCCACCGGGTCGAAGCCGGCGACGTCCGGCGCGATGCCGAAGGCCTTCAGATCACGGTCACCTGGCTCGTCGGCGTAGGAGTACTTGCCCTCCACGGAGAAATCGCAGGCCCCGATGTGGGTGCGGGTGAGCGAGAAGTTGGCGCCGGACTCGCCGTACACCTTCTGCATCAACTCGCGACGCTGCTGCGGTTCGAGGTGCGCCAGGACGAACGCGGACGATTCCGTGAACGACGTGCCGATCCCCTCGATGGTCTGCTTGGTGCTGTCGGGGAAGACCGTGATCACGGTGCCTTCGGCGAGGCCCTCACTGAAGGGCACGTTGGCGAGGGGGGACTGCCGGGCGCCGGCCTCGGAGGTGAGCAGGATCTCGTGGGTGATGGTCGGCGCGCGGGTGGGCTGCGCGTCGGCCGGCGATGCCGCCAGGAGTGTGGCCAGGAGCAGGGGCGGGATGGCGGCATGTTTCATCTCGGTGCCTTTGGTCGGGGTGTCGGACCATCCAAGCGTGAGTCCGCGTCGGTGTCCAGAGTTGTGCCGCCGAAATTGTGTCTCGCATCGATCAGGGCCGATTCTGCCCCTTTTGGATGATATTTTGTGCGCCTATTTGATCCGCTGGCGCCAAAACTGGGGGTAGCGCGCAGCGGACACAATCTCGACGGCACAACCCGTTGACCGGCGGCCTTGGCACGGGCTGGGTGATATCGTAATCTCAAATAGGTCAATCCTATCCGGATCCCAAAACAGACGCCCCCATGACCCCATCCCACCCCGGGAGGACCGGCATGCTGAATCGCAGGATAGCCGCCCATCTTCTCATGCTCCTGACGGCGGCCTGCCTGGTCGCCGGCTGCAGTGACGACAGCACGGCACCCGACGACAACGATCCGGCGCCCGCGGCCCACCTGTGGAGTGCGCGCTTCGGCGATGCGGATACGCAGATGGGCTACGCCATCGCCGTCGACGCCGCGGGGAACATGATCGTTGCTGGGACCTTCGAAGGGGCGATCGACCTCGGCGGCGGCCCGCTCACGTGCGTCAGCGACATCGATGTCTTCATCGCCAAGTTCGGGCCCGACGGCGCCCACCTGTGGAGCAGGCGTTTCGGCGGCAGCGGTTCCCAGAGTTTCCCGGCGATCGCCGTCGACGATGCCGGCCAGGTGTTTCTCGCGGGAATGCTTCACGGCGCGGTCGATTTCGGCGGCGGTGCGCTGGTCGATGCCGGCGATGGCGACGCCTTCGTCGCGAAGTTCACCCCGAACGGCGCCCATATCTGGAGCAGGCGATTCGGCGATGCCAACCAGCAGTACGTCTCTGCGGTCGGCGTGGATGACTCGGGGCAGGTGATCATCACGGGGCTCCTCTCGGGCACTGCCGACTTCGGCGGCGGGCCGCTCACGAGCGCCGGCGACAAGGATATCTTCGTCGCGAAGTTCGACGCCAACGGCGCCCATCTCTGGAGCCGTCGCATGGGGGATACGAACCTGCAGGTCCCCACTTCCATCGCGGTGGACCACTCGGGCCAGGTGGCGATCGCGGGGGCGTTCATCGGCTCCGTCGATTTCGGCGGCGGCGCGCTCACGAGCGCCGGCGACTACGACATCTTCCTGGCGAAGCTCGGAAGCTCAGGCGAACACCTCTGGAGCAGGCGCTTCGGGGACGCCGGCACGCAGGTCAC
This sequence comes from bacterium, assembly GCA_016703265.1. Classification (NCBI taxonomy): domain Bacteria; species bacterium. Next base: position 24,359 of record JADJCK010000004.1, on the reverse strand, counting down.
GGCCGTCACGGCCGTCGATGAACTGGGCAACGTCATCCTCGCGGGGGGATTCAACGGCAGCATGGACTTCGACGGCGGGGCGCTGGTGAGTGCGGGCGACACCGACATCTTCGTGGCCAAGTTCGGGCCCGGCGGCGACTACCTCTGGCGCGCGCGATACGGCGACGCGGACTATCAGAGCGCTGAAGCCGTCACCGTCGATGCGCTGGGAAACGTGATCATCACCGGAGCCATGCGGGGCTCGGCCGATTTCGGCGGCGGGCTGCTCACCAGCGCCGGTCAGGAAGATCTGTTCGTCGCCAGGATGGGGTCCGATGGTGCACCGGTCTGGAGCCGGCGGTTCGGCGACACCGCGATCCAGAGCGGCTACGGCGTCGCCGTCGACGCCTCGGAGAACGTGTGCGTGACCGGGCTGTTCCTGGGCTCGATCGACTTCGGCGGTGTCGTGCTGACGAGCGCGGGATCGTTGGATGTCTGTGTCGTGAAGCTCGCTCCCTGAAGGGAGTGTGATCAACTGGCGGTACCTGGAACAAGGCCAGCGAAAAGGACTTGCACATGATCCGCATCGCGATTCTGCTCATCGCCGCGGCCACGCTCGTCGGCGGATGCAGCGACGAAGAACCTCAGCCCAACATCTACGCCGAGGGCCCCGTCGGTGATCTCTACCGCACCTGCTACGAGGGCGAAACGGACTGTCGGGACTACGAGTACGACCTGCTGCTTTACCTCGACACGATCAACTTGCCGAATCCGCGCTATTCGCACCCGTACCTGCATGTGAAGGGAACTCCCGGCGCTGGCGGCCTGTGGGATCGCCTCTCGTTCGAATACTACGAGTACGATGATATCCCCGAAGGAGTCAGTCTGCCGGCCATTGGTGCCGCGGGGTGGAAGGCGCACATCCGCGGAGCGCGCATCGAATACTGCACCACCTGCTACACGGACGCCGGACTGCTGCGCCTGATCCAGTTGTCCGGGCCGCGCGATCAGGTGGAATTCATTTTCGACCCGGCGGACACGGTGGCCACCCAGGTCAACCGGACGCCCCTGGAGTGAGGTCATAAGAATGCTCGGATTCGCGACGCGCCATGCGTTCCCGTTCCTCCTGCTGGTCCCGGCCGCGGCGCTGGCGGCGACTCCTGCCGGCGAAAGTCCAGTCATCGAGCTTCCCGAACAGTCTCCTGTCCACCGCGAGATCGTCCTGCACGAGCAGTGGCGTGTCGGCTCCGGCGAAGACGACCCGGTGTTAGGGTCCCATCTGCGATGCGACCACCGATCCGGCCGGCAACGTCTACCTCCTCGACATGCAGCAGCAGGTGCTGCAGAAGTTCTCGCCCGACGGTCAGTACCTGGGGCTCGTGGCGCGCCAGGGCGAGGGGCCGGGGGAGATCGATGGTGTCTACACGGTGCGACTTCTGGATGACGATCGCCTGGGACTGGTGAAGGTCTTTCCGGCCGAGATCGTGGTCGTCGGCCTGGATGGCACACCACGGACATCGCTGCGACCGCAGGCGCCGTCATTCGGTGACGGAACGGTCTTTCCGAGCCTCTTGTCGATCGCCGGTCGGGACGGGCATCTGGTTGTAGCCGGCCGAGTGATGCGCTTCGAGAGCCCGGTTCAACACTATACCGACTACGTCGCCTCGATCAGCGCTGACGGTGCGGTCCGGCACTGCTACGGATCGCATCGGGGCCGGTCGGACAACTCGAACGAGATCACCGTCGACGAACTCGGCGAGTGGTCCAGTTGCAGATTCTGGGCCCTCGGGCGTGGCGGCGAGGTGTATCTTGCGCCCGACCGCGATCACTGGCGGATCGACGTGCGCGACCAGGACGGCATCCTGTTGCGCACCATCACCCGTCCTGTTGCCCCGCACCGGCGCACTCCAGCGGAAAAAGAAGCCGCCAAGAACAACTACGTATTCACCAGCGAGGGCGAACTGACGGTCAGCTTCCGCTTGGCGGACACCGATGCGGTCATCGATGGCCTGCGCTTCAACGGACGTGAACTGCACGTCTATTGCCCTGCCCGCGGCGCTTCCGAACCCGGCGCGAAAACGTTCGATGTCCTCGACACCGAAGGCCGGCTGCTCGAGACACGCACCCTGCGCCTATCCGGCTATGGCCCGGGCGATGAGTTGTTCCTGCTCGACGACGGTCGCGCGATCTGCGTCAAGAACCTGGATGCAGCCATGGCGGCCGCGCAGCCGGACCGGCAGATCCAGGTCGGCGACAAGCGGCGCGACGCGAAGGAATCCGAAACCGGGGGCGATCTTGAAGTGATTCTTTTTGCGCCGGCGCCGTGAAGACACGCGATTGGTGATATTGCACCATCGCTTGCTGTATACTCACCGCGCGCGCTGCCCGAAAATGTCGCCCGATGACCGGATTCGACCTGCAATGGAGAATGATCATGCTGCGAATCACCTGTGTGATGCTGTACCTGGCCACCCTGGCGGCCGCAGCAGCGGCGACGATCACCCCCGTGGGACAGATGGTTGTCACCGATCCGGTCTGGTCGGAAGAGCCAGACGACCACAACACGTTTGCACCCACGGACCTCACTGAACTGCGCGTCGTCAACGGCCCGAACGAATTGTGGCTGGACATTCCGTTTTCGTCGGACTGGAACGGCCTGATCCTGCACGTGCTCCTGGAAACCCGGTTCGACGCGGCCGGCGCCACCATGGACCCGTTCGTGCAACCGGTCACGTACGCCCATGCCCTGAAGCCGGACTACGCCGTCACCTGCTTGTACTCCGCGAACGACTACGGCGATTGCCGGCGCTGGAACAGTGCGGCCTCCCGCTGGGAATGGTACGATCCGGCCACGGGCACCTGGTCGGCGTCCAGTAGCTTCAATGTCGTCCCACTATGGACCGACAAGCGGGCGGACCAGTACTCGGTGCGCATTCCGTGGGGTGCCTTCGGCGGCCGCCCCGATTCCCTGATGGTCGCGGTCTACCTGACCCAGGAAGACGGCGTCAAGCGCTCCGCCTTTGATTCGGTTCCGTCGGACGCTACGCTGGACCTCGACTTCGACTGGGAGAATCCCGCACCCGGTGACTGGGACACCGCACTTCAGCGGATGACGCTCAGCGCCTGGAGCCCCGTCTACCGTGTCCGGACCGAGTTCCCTTCGCTGCCGCAGTTGGCGCAGGTGACGGCCGCACCCGACACCTTGGCGGCCGGCAGCTGGTTCGTGCTGGCGGCCGATGTTGTCGACATGGGTGGTGGCATCGGTCCCGTAGTGGCAGATATCGAGAGCCTCGGTGGAGCTGCCGATGAGGTACTCCACGACGACGGCAGTGCGGCCCACGGGGACGCGGTCGCGGGTGACGGCCGCTACAGTCTGCGTTGTTTCGTTCCCCAACTGCACCCGGGCGGCCGACACCCGGTGACCGTACGCGCGTACGACGGGATCAGCCTGCAGCACTCACAGATCGTGTGCGCGCTCGAGGTCGTGCCGCCGCCCGCCCTGGTCAGCGCCGATGATGCCGAAGGCGACGATCACGGGCCGAACCAGCCTGGCGTCCTTCGCCGCTACTACACGTATCCGACCAATCCGTTGTTCGTGCCGGGCTTGTTCGACCTGACTGGCCTGGAGATAAGGCGCGTGCAGACGTTTGCCGGCGGCGTGGCGACTGACTGGATCGCGTTCAAGGTCAGCCTCGCCGAGTTCCCCGGCGTCGGCGAAGCGGGATATGTCGACTGGAATTCAATGTACGGGGAACTCGGTATCCAGAAGATCGATATCCTCATTGATGCGCGCGCCGGCGGGTCGACCGCATCCCTTCCCAATCGGTTCGCAGGCTATGCGGCGCGCGATGCCTGGGATTACGCCGTCATCCTCGACGGCTGGGTCAAGGCCGTGGTGCCTTACACCGGCAGCGACGCCTTGGCGCAGTGGCTGGTTGACGCCCGCACGAGTGACCGGGATATCGTGCTTGTCGGTGACGCACAGGCGAACACCGTGACGGCGCTGGTCGCGCCGGCCGTATTGGGTGCGCCTTCCGACGCGCAGATCCGTGGCTGGGATGTCTGTGTGCAGATGGCGAGTCACGATTACGGCGGCTCCGAAACGTTGGGCGGCATGCGGTGGGTCAACGGATCGGTGACCGAATGGAACTTCGGCGGCGGCTCAACCAGCAATCGCGACGCGAACCTGCTCGACCTGCTGCTCGTGCCCGGAGTCGGACACGCGCCGGGCAGGCCACAGGAGTTCGTCCTCGACTATGAAAGCGCCGAGGCGAGCGCCCGGCTGTCCCAGGGCCTGCTGCCCGTGGCCATCGAGGTCACCGGGTCTGCTGTTTCGCCTGTCGGGCAGGATGTGCCGGGGCCGCTGGCGCAGTTCCAGTGCGTGCCCAACCCGTTCAATCCCCGCGCCACGATCAGGTTCGGCTTGCCTGACCCGGGCCGGGTGAGTCTGGCGATTCACGACGTTTCCGGCCGACTGGTCCGGACACTGGTCGACGGTTACCAGGCCGCCGGCAGCCATGAGGCAGTGTGGGACGGGCGAGATGCAGCGGGCCGGGAAGTCGGTTCTGGCCATTACCTGGCGCGGCTAGTGCATGGCGGCACGGTCGAAACACTTCGGATGACAATGATCCGCTGAGCCGATAGAGTTCTACAACACCGGAGGTGTGCACGTGCGGACTAGAAGATCCATGGGCGTCACGACCATCGCCCTGCTCACGATCGCAGCCATGGCCGCCACCGCCCACGGCCAGTTCTTCGATTGTACGACCATTACCATCGCGGCACCCATGGGAATGACCATCGTGCTGTACAACCTGCCCAACGGCCAGGGCTCGCCGCTGACCGAGGCCCGTTCGCTCGGCGGTGTCGTGGATGCCACGATCACCCTGACGCTCAGCGACCACCTGTGTCACACGGTTGTGAACTTCCCGGCCAGCGACATGTGGCTGGAGAAGGCAGTCGCGGCCGGCACGGGCAACTTCGTGGCGTGCCTCGGTGGCACCATCGCCGACGCCAACACCGACGCCAACGGCGTCACCACCTGGACGGCGCCGTTGCGCGCCGGCGGTTGGTCGACTTCCAGGACGCTGGTCGTCGTCAACGGTGCAGCGGTGGGATCCCCCGTTGGCCTTCCCCTGAGCCACAACAGTGCCGACATCAATGGTGACGGTACGGTCAACCTGGCGGACATCCCGCTGTTCGCCGCCGACTTCGCAAGCAGGGCGAATCCGCTCCGGTCCGATCTCATGTTCGACGGGCGGGTCAACCTGAGCGATATCCCTCGCCTGGCCATGGGGGTTGGGGCGGCTTGTCAGTAGTCTTCCTGGCTGCAATCCAACTGTATTCGGTTCCCATCCATGCTATGATGACCCCACTGCTCCGACGATCGTGAACGCAGCCGGGCCGCCGCCGTTGTCGCGCGGCCCCCTGCCGCAAGAGTCATTCTCCCCGCGGAGGCCTCGCCATGAAATCCGTCCGCGCCCTGGCCCAGGTGGCCGCCATCACGCTGGCCACCCTCATCCTCGCCGCCACCGCCCACGCCGCCTACACCACGCCGGGCTCGGGCGTCGACTGGACCCTCGATGACCTCGTCGCCGCCTCGGCCGGCGCCGTCACCGGCGGGGGCAGCAGCTACGCCGTGAACGATGCCGTGATCATCGCCGTCGGCGACCGGGTCACGATCGCCGCCGGGACCACGCTGCAGTTCTTCGGCGGCAATGCGGTGGGTATCGAGGTCAACGGCAGCCTCGAGGCCGTGGGCACCGAGAGCCAGCCGATCATCTTCACGGCGACCGCCGCAACGCCCGGCGCCTGGCGCGGGTTCGACTTCGAGGACACGGCGGTGGGCTCCGCGTTCCACCTGGCCTGGTGCGAGATCGGGTACGCCGACATCGGTGTCGACGTCTTCGGCGCCGACATCCTCGTCGAGGACAGCACCATCCACCACTGCTCGAACCGCGCGCTCGATTTCTCGACGGCCAGCGGAAGCGTGCTGCGCTGCACCATCCGCGACAACCAGACGCGCACGATCACGGCCACGCTCACGTCGTCGCCGCTGATCGAGGGCTGCCTGTTCGAGAACAACAACATCCAGAACACGTCGCCGTACCCGTACATCAATGTCGGGCTGCAGGGCGTCAATTCGCCGGTCATCCGCGATTGCCACATCATCGGCAGCGGCCATCACATGAGCGGCGGCATCTCGATCTGGGCCGCGAGCAGTGCCACGATCGACAACAACACCATCGAAGGCTGCGGCTACGGCATCCTGTGCTACTCGACCGGCGCGAACCCCGTCATCAAGGCGAACCGGATCTGGAACAACACCATCCATCCCGACCAGGTGAACTGGGGCTTCGGCGTGGCCTGCAACGGCAACAACGCACCCATCCTCACGGGCAACCGGATCTACGGGCACTGGTACGGCGTGGCGGCGATCAACGGCGGTCGGCCGAACCTCGGCAACCTGGACAACGGCAGCGTGGACGACGACGGCGGCAACTTCATCGTCCTCAACGCGCTGAACGGGCAGAGCTACGGCTTCTACAACAACACGCCGTTCCCGCAGATGGCGCAGGGCAACTTCTGGGGCTACGCGTTCAACGATGGTGAAGTCGAGCCCCACGTCTACCACCAGGTCGATGACCCGGCGCTCGGGCTCGTCGATTTCGCCTACCACATCCCGACGATCACGGCGGCGCCCGAGCCCACGCCGTCGGTCATGCTGAGCCGCGGCAGCGTCTATCCCAACCCGTTCAATCCGCAGACAACGATCCGTTTCCAGCTCCCGACCGCCGGACGCGCGCAGCTGCAGGTCTTCGACCTGGCCGGACGGCTGGTGCGCACGCTGGTCGACGACAATCTCGACGCGGGCCGCCATGACGCCGTCTGGGACGGGCGCGATGAGGCCGGCCGCGACGTCGGCTCGGGCAGCTACCTGGCGCGCCTGGAGTGCGGCGGGAAGGTGGAGACGGCACGGCTCGGGCTGGTCCGCTAGCGTGATCATCGCCCTCATCCAGCAATCGGCCTCGGCCGACCGGGGCAACAACCTGGAGCGCGGCCTCGCCGCAGCGCGCGAGGCCGCGCGGCGGGGCGCCCGCGTGATCACCTTTGCGGAACTCGCTTTCGAGCGGTTCCATCCGCAGTTCCCGGCCACGCCCGAGTCCCTGGACAATGCCGAGCCGATTCCCGGCCCCGTCACCTCGGCGTTCCAGGCGCTGGCGGCCGAGCTCGGCGTCGTCTGCGTCCCGAACCTGTTCGAGCGGAGCGCCGACGGCCGCACCTGGGACGCCTCGCCGGTGATCGATGCCGACGGCGCGCTGCTGGGCACGACGCGCATGATCCACATCACCGACTACGACGGCTTCCACGAGCAGGGCTACTACGCGCCGGGGGATACCGGCGCCCCGGTGTACGCTACGCGCTTCGGACGGCTGGGCGTGGCCATTTGCTACGACCGCCACTATCCCGAGTACATGCGGGCGCTGGCCATCGGCGGCGCCGAGCTCGTCGTTGTGCCGCAGGCGGGCACGGTCGGCGAATGGCCCGAGGGTCTTTACGAAGCCGAGCTGCAGGTGGCTTCCTTCCAGAACGGCTACTTCACGGCGCTCTGCAACCGGGTTGGGCCCGAAGGGCGGCTCACGTTCGGCGGGGGCTCCTTTGTCTGCGCCCCGGATGGACGTGTGCTGGCACGGGCCGGCGCCACGGACGACGAGATCCTGCTGTGCGATGTCGACCTGTCGGAGGCCGCGCGCTCGCACGCGCGTCGCCTGTTCCTGCGCGACAGGCGTCCGGAGCTGTACGGGGGCTGGCTGGGTCGTCGGTGAGTGAAGGTCACGTTCCTGGAGGACCGTCGACATGTCCCACACCACGCTGAAGTCGGGCTATGCCGAACTGGTGGATCGCCTCAACCGCTTTCCCCAGGGCGCACCCACGTCCGACACGCTGTACAGCATCCTGCAGATCCTGTTCGACGAGAAGGAAGCTCGGCTGGTGGCGCTGCTGCCAATCAAGCCCTTCACCGCCGAGACCGCGAGCCGCGTCTGGAAGCTGGACCTGGCCGAAACGCGCCGGACGCTGGAGTCGCTGGCCGAGCGGGCCCTCCTCGTCGACACGCAGACCAGGCGGGGCACCATCTACACCCTGCCGCCGCCCATGGCCGGCTTCTTCGAGTTCTCCCTCATGCGCGTGCGCGGCGACATCGACCAGAAGGCGCTGAGCGAACTGTTCCACCAGTACCTGAACGTCGAGGAAGAGTTCATCCGCGCGCTGTTCACCGGCGGCGAGACGCAGCTCGGCCGCGTCTTCGTCAACGAAGCGGCGCTGACCGCGGCGAACGCCGTGCACGTCCTGGACTACGAGCGTGCCGGCGAGGTGATCCGCACGGCCCGGCATCGCGGCGTGGGAATGTGCTACTGCCGCCACAAGATGGCGCACCTCGATCGCGCCTGCGACGCACCGCTCGACATCTGCATGACCTTCAACGCCTCGGCCGATTCGTTGATCCGCCACGGCCATGCCCGCGTGATGGACGTCCAGGAGGGACTCGACCTGCTCGAGCAGGCCCGTGAGCGGAGCCTGGTGCAGTTCGGCGAGAACGTGCGCGAGGGCGTCAACTTCATCTGCAATTGCTGCAGCTGCTGCTGCGAGGCGATGATCGCCGCGCGCAAGTTCGGCCGCCTCAACCCGGTGCACACCACCAATTTCCTGCCCGAGGTCGATGCCGAACGCTGCAACGGCTGCGGCAAATGCGTCGCCGCCTGCCCGGTGGAGGCACTCTCGGTCGCGGCGGCCGGGGACCCGAACCGGCCGGAACGCCGGCGGGCGCAGGTGGACGAGGACATCTGCCTCGGCTGCGGCGTGTGCGTGCGGGCCTGTTCGCGGGATGGGCTGTCGCTGAAGTCGCGGGCGGCGAGGGTGATCACCCCGGTCAACTCGACCCACCGCGTGGTGCTGATGGCCATCGAGCGCGGCGACCTGCAGGACCTCATTTTCGACCAGCGGGTGTTCTGGAACCACCGCGCGCTGGCGGCGGTGCTGGGCGTCATCCTGCGGCTGCCGCCGGTGAAGCAGGCGCTGGCTTCGCGGCAGTTCAGGTCGCGCTACCTCGAGAACCTCATTGCGCGTTCGTCGCGCAAATCGTCCGCGGCAGGGATCACTGCGTAGGAACGGAACCGGCCCCCCGGATCGACTCCAGGAGGCCGGTTCATCCTCTCCGTTCCATCGTCCGCTACTTCAGCAACACCATCTTCTTCTTCTCGGAGAACGACGGCCCCGTCAGGTGATAGAAGTACGTACCGCTGGGCACCGGCTGCCCCCGGTCGTTCTCGCCGGACCAGGTGACCGACCGCGTGCCCGCGGGCTCGTTCCCCTCGACCAGCGTCCGCACCAGGCGCCCGGTGATGTCATAGACGCGCAGCGAGACGTTCGCGCCCCCGTCGGGCACCACGAAGGAGATCTCCGTGGTCGGGTTGAAGGGGTTCGGCGCGTTCTGCCGCAGGCTGAACGCGGAGGCGGACTGCGGGCCGTCGGACTTGCCGTTCCCGGCCTCGAGGGTCCCCGCCGGGGGCAGGGGGCAGGTGAAGGTGGGATCCACCGCGCACCGGTAGTACGTGCGGAACCCGCCGATCGCCTGGTCCAGGCCCGGGACGGTGGCCATGATGTCACCCTCGGTGTAGTAGTCCCGCGAGTAGTAGGCCTGCGCGCTCCCGGGGCGGAATTTCAGGATCGACATGCCCTTGGCGCTGTACGGGATGCCGTTGAACAGTCCGGCCATCGTCCAGGTCGCCGTGTAGACACCGTCGACCAGCGACTCGTCCTCGACCGTGGTGATGAGATCCCCGGAGCTGGCGAAGAGCCGGCCCAGGAACGGCACCAGCGTGTCGATGCCGTAGATGTCGACGATCGGGTCGTGGTACTCGATGTCGTTGGTGTAGTAGGGCAGCAGCGACTGCCAGTCCGCGTTGTTGATCTCGATGAGAGCGCGGCCGATCTCCAGGCGCTCCCGACGGAGCCGGATCGCCGAAACAATCGAGTTCCAGCTCTTGTCCGCGCTCGGCAGGTTGTCCGTCGGCTTGATCGTGGTCGCGGCGGTCTCGAGGGGGCACTCGAACGTGGGATCCACGGCGCAGCGGTAGTACGTCCGGAACCCGATCGCCGCCTGGTCGAGGCCGGGAATGTTGATCATGATGTCGTTCTCTGAGTAGTAGTCGCGCTGGTAGTACACGCGCTTGCTCAGGCCGCGGAACTTGATGATCGAGATGCCCTTGGCGCTGTAGGGAACGCCGTTGAACTGGCCCACCATCGTCCAGCTCGCCGAGTACACGCCGTTGAGCAGGGTCTCGTCCTCGATGGTCGTGACCAGGTCCCCGGAGCTGGTGAACAGCCGACCGAGGAACTCCGTCATCATGTCGATGCCGTAGATATCGACGACCGGGTCGTGGTACTCGATGTCCGCGGTGTAGTACGGCAGGATCGCCTGCCAGTTCGAGGACTGGGCCTCGATGAGCGCGCGCCCGACTTCCAGGCGCTCGCGGTGCAGCCGACCCAGGCTGGAAGCCTCGGCGTCGGATGAAGCGAGCAGCAACGTCAACGCGCAGGCGAGCAGCGCGGTGGTTCCGAAGGTCTTCCTCACGGTTGTCTTCCTCTCATTGAACCGTCGATTCCCTGGGGCCCCAAGCGGGGAAGAAATTATACATATGCTAGACATAAAAGCAATAGAATGATTCATATGAGGTGATTAAAGGCCGTAAACGATTGTCGTTGCGTATGGTATAGAAATGGTATAAGATGGCGAAGCGACGGCCGGGCCGCAGATCCAGCAGCCCGGCGCGACCCTCTCTCCTTGAACCGAGGACGTCACCATGGCCCCCTGCCGCCTCGTGGTCGCCGCCGCTGCCGCGAGCTTCCTGGCCCTGTGCGCCTTGCCGGCCGCGGCCCAGGTGCTGGTGCCGCCGCTGCCGGCCTCGATCGTCGACACTCCCGGCCAGGCGTACGGCGTGGCGGTGTCCGGCAACCTGTGCCTGGTGGCCGATCACAATGCCGGCGTCGTGCTGCTCGACCTGGCCGACCCGCTGGCGCCCGTGGCGCTCGACACCCTGGACACGCCGGCGTTCGCGCGCAACGCCGTCATCGTCGGTTCCCTGGCGTACCTGGTCGACCGCACGTCGGGCCTGCGCATCATCGACCTGTCCACGCCGACAAGCCTGGTCGAGGTGGGCGCCGTCGACACCCCGGGCCTGGCCCTCAGCGTCGATGTCGCCGGCACCCATGCCTACGTGGCGGACAAGGCGTTCGGCCTGCACGTGATCGACATCAGCAATGCCGCCGCGCCGCTCCTCGTCGGCGCCGTGGACACGCCCGACTTCGCCAGCGACGTGGTCGTGCAGGGCGCGTACGCCTATGTCGCCGACTACCTGTCCGGCGTGCGAATCATCGATGTCGGCAATCCGCTGCTGCCGGTGGAAGTGGGCTTCTTCGATACCGCCGGCGAAGCCAACGGCCTGGCGGTCGCGGGCGATCTCTGCGTGGTGGCCGACGGCACCGGCGGCGTGGTGCTGCTCGACGTTGCCGACCCGGGCGCGCCGTTCCTGATGGCGACCCTGCCGACAAGCGGACTCGCGACGGAGGTGAGCCTGGTCGGCGACCTGGCCCTGGTGGCGGCCGGCGACGCGGGCCTGGCCGTCGTCTCCGTCGCGGATCCAGCGGCGCCTACCCTCGTCACGTCATTCGCCACCGTGGGCTTCGCGATCCAGGCGCAGGCGATTGGCCGCCACGTCGCGGTCGCCTGCGGCGGCAGCGGCGTGCAGGTGCTGGAAGTTCTTGCGGAAACCTCGCGCGTGCCGGTGGCAGGCCTCCGCGCGCATCTGGGCGCTGCGCCCAATCCGTTCAATCCCCGGACGACCATCCGCTTCGCACTGCAAGAAGCATCGCACGTGCGGTTGAGCGTCCACGACCTGGCCGGTCGTCTCGTGCGGACGCTCGTCGATGGCGGATTGCCTGCGGGATCGCAGCAGGTGAACTGGGACGGGCGCGATGCGGCGGGTCGCGCGGTGGGCTCCGGCAGCTACTTCGCGCGCCTCGAGTCGGGGGGCATGGTGGAGACGGTGAGTCTGGCGCTGATCCGCTGAATCGGGACAATTGCGCCGGCGCAAGTCAAGCGGTGGGCCGGAGTCCCCTCCGGCCCACCCGCACCATCGCTACTGCATCGACTTCTGCATCACGACCATCAGGACCATCAGCAATCCAAAGCCGACCAGCATCAGCGCGGCTCCATACTTCTGCTGCCACGTCTTCGGCTTGGACGGGTCGCTGGTCTTCCTGTCGGTATCGAGTTCTTCGCGGTTCGACATTGCAGTCTCCTCCCTGTGGCCGGCATCGGGCCGACCGTGGCCTTGATCACTTCGACGGTGAACATTCGTCAGCGACTAGCAGGAAGGAGCGAACGGCGGAGCCCGCGGCTTCGGCGGGCGCTGGTGGATGGATTCGGCAGTGGACGGCCCGGCGACGTCCATTCGCGATGACGCCGCATCAGCAGCGGGCACATGGTGCAGCGCCCCGGCGAGGATGCCCTTCTGCAGCTTCCCGTCGCCGGTCAGGGCCGACTGTCGTGACGTATCGTTCAGCCGCTTGAGCGTGGTCGTGTTGTCGGCCGGCGCGGGCGGGGCCTCGACGGGGCCGCCGCGCAACTGCAGGCTCCGCTCGACCTGGACAGGCGACGTGACAGGCGCGATCGCAGCCTGGAGGCAGCCGAGCAGCAGGAGGGTGAGGAGGAGCGGGGTACGCATCGTGTACAGAATAGCATGTCGGCGATCCCATCGACAGCGTGCGGCGTGAGCGCCCATCATTGATATGAAGATGCATGATTGATATGCGGATGCAATATTGACATGCGGCATCATTTCTGCTATGCTGCATCGGCAGCGAGCTCACGTGGTCACGCCGAAGGAGTGTCTTCCAGTGTATCCCGTTGATTGTGAAGACGATAGCTCGGTTGTGGAAGTAAAGTGGAATGTCTCGGCTCTGCGCGAAGTTCAGGCGGGGCTGGTGCAGCTTGCGCAGTTGCTGGGCGAGCACCCCGGGAAGAGCGGGTACCTGGCGCTCGTGAACTCAAGGCTCTCCGAAGCAACCGTCCTCGAGCAACTCGAGCGTCTGGCCCCCGCACTTCGCCAGGATGTTGCCCGGAACCTGCATATCGTCTTTGCCGGAACCGATCCGGAAGCTCGCCGCCCAAGCGAGCTCCCGATCCGGATCTGGGAAGAGATCACGCGACTCGCGACGACGGCCGGATCACACTCGTTCCCATTGCCGCGCCCGTCGATGCAATCGGAAGTCCTGCGCGTGTTGCTGCAGCAGCGGTACGCCGGTTCCGGGCCGCTGACCGCGGATTGGCTCGCGAAGACCGTCGGCTGCAGCTACCGCACCGTTGCGGCGGCTCTCCATTCGCTCGGCTCTGCCGTCACGCGCACGCGCGATCGGCGCGTGGAACTGGCATACTTCCCCGAAGAAGCCTGGCGTCGCCTGCTCGTCACGGCCTCTGCCGCGCGGACGACCATGCGGTATGAAGATCGATCCGGACAATCTCGTTCGGCTGAATACCTGGAACGGAAGGTGCGCCAACTGGAGCGCTGCGATCTTGCCATCGGTGGCGTCTTCGGGGCCCGCCACCACATGCCCTCGCTGGACATCGTGAGTGCTCCGCGGCTCGACATCTGCGTGCACGCACCTTTGTCCGGCGTCGAGCTTCTGCCGGTGGAGAGACTCGATCCGGGACTTGTCGCCACCAGCGATCCGCAGCGCGCGGTGAGGCTTGCCGTCCACTACCTGAGGCGCCGTGTCAGCCTTTTCGAGACCGTTGACGACGGGGCACTCGTGGTCGACCCGGTGGAGTGCCTTCTTGATCTCCATGACGCCCGCTTGGATGTTCAGGCTCAGCAACTCCTGGATCACCTGGAGTCGCGACGGAACGAGGTGACCCGCTATGACAGGTGATGGATACCACGCAATCTCGCCATCGCGGGTGCTACGTGAGATCGCCGAAGCGGTGCCTGAGGATTGTCGCCAGAGCATGATCATCATTGGCAGTTTGGCCGCGGGATACCGCTATTTCGCGTCGCAAGGCGAGATGGTGGTGCGAACCAAGGATGCCGATTGCCTGCTGTCACCGCGGATGGCGGCACTGCCCGCGGGTACGGCGATCACCAATCGACTCCTTGCCGCCGGATGGCTATTTATGGAAGGACCGCAGGGGAGGACTCCGGGCGATGCGCAAACTCCGGAGGACGAACTCCCTGCGGTTCGCCTGCAGCGATCCGATCGCGCCGGGTGGTTTCTGGAACTGCTCACTGTGCCCGAATCATCCGCTCAACGGGATCTGAAGTGGTTGCGATTGCCGACCGAGGCCGGACACATGGGCCTCGGCAGCTTCGGCTTTCTGGCCCTCGCGACGGTCGATCCGCTCCCGACACCGTTCGGACTCGCGGTTGCCCGTCCGGAGATGATGGCATTGGCCAACCTGCTCGAGCATCCGACAATCGGGCACCAAACAATGTCGGGCGGCTTCGCGGGGCGTCCGTCCATCAAGCGGAGCAACAAGGACCTGGGACGCGTCATTGCCCTTGCCCGGCTTGCGTCGGGTGAAGACGAAGCCGCCCTCGAGAAATGGCCCGAACTTTGGGCAACAGCACTGCGCCGCAGCTTCCCCGACGAATGGCGCCAGTTGGCCGGGCGTGCAGGTTCGGGGTTGCGTCAACTCGTGCAGAGCCCTTTCGATCTGGAGCAGGGGCACCATACTTGCGCCAATGGTCTGCTGGCGTCGATGCCGCCGAGCATCGAAGCCTTTGCGATCACAGCGCGCAGATTGATCGTGGACGCAATCGATCAGCTGGAGCGGCACGCAGTCGAGGGTGGTGGGCAGTTCCGGTAGTCCGCACGGGCCGAAACGCTCGTGAGTCCGCGCACCACCCACGTTGATCCCCACTCCCCAACCCTGCTATCATTACCACTCGTCCAACCTCCCCAGCGACAGGATCGCAACCGATGAAGTCCTCCCGCTTCGCGTGCGTGGCCCATTTGGCCAACTTGTTCGCCTTGGCCACCTTGGTCACCGTGGCCCTCCTGGGCACTACCGCCCACGCCCAGCCCTGGGCCCTCGGTGACACGCTCACCGTGATCCAGAAGCCGCTGCTCAACATCCCGTCGATCGTGCTGCCCGGCGGTACCCTCGAGATCTCCTGCGCGGCCGCGCCGGCGACGACCGGCTGGACCGCCAGTCTCGAGCGCGGGGGCTTCAACATCCCGCTGGCGCTGCAGTCCTCGAGCTACGACGCCTCGACGCTCTGGTGGACGCTGACCGCCCAGGTGCCGTCGGTGCCGGTGCTCGACCTGTACGACCTGCGGGTGACGGCGAACGGCGGCCTCAACGATGTCACGCGCCAGGCGGTCAAGGTGCAGGCGGCGTATCCCGACGACTTCTACTTCGTCCAGCTGACCGACACGCACCTGCCGACCTATCTCTACTGGTACGAGAGCGGGGCCGACGCCGACAGTTCGAACACGATCAGCCTGCGGCACATCATCAACGACGTGAACATCATCAACCCGGCCTTCGCGGCGATCACCGGCGACTTCATCAACGACGGCGAGATGGAGGACTACCTCGGCAAGCGCCACTACAGTCGCGGGCAGCAGCAACTGCGCGAGTTCCGGGTGCCGGTGTACCTGATCGCGGGCAACCACGACATCGGAGGCTGGGACGACACGCCGCCGCCCGACGGCACCTCGCGCCGCACCTGGTGGCGCTTCTTCGGCTGGAAGCGGCTCGACAATCCGCCCATCGGCGCGCCGCTGCGCACGCAGAACTACAGCTTCGACTACGGCCCGGTGCACTTCGCCGCGATGGAAGTCTACGACAACTACGACGGCTGGCGCTTCGAGCACTACGGCGCCACGAGCTTCACCACGCACCAGCTGCTGTGGCTGCAGATGGACCTGGCGGCCACCACTCGTGACACGAAGGTGCTCCTGTACCACTACGATTTCGCCAGCCAGCTGAACCTGGCGACGCTGGGGCTCGACATGGCGCTGGGCGGCCACGTGCACTCGAACCGCGAGGATGCGACCGCGCCCTACAACATCCTGACCGACAACGCGGGCGGCACCAACCGGCCCTTCCGCCTGGTGCGCTTTGCCAACGGCCAACTGAACCCGCGGCCCACCCTCGAGGCCGGCCTCAACGGGCAGACCCTGACCGTGGATTACCTGCCGGCCAACGACGGCATGCACAACCAGGTCCAGGTCGAGATCCACAACGGCTATGCGGAGCGCTTCGAGAACGGGCGCATCCAGGTGGCGATGCCGCACGGCGCCGCCGGCTATCTCGTCACCGGCGGCACGCTGGCCCAGGTCGACGCCACGGGCGAGCCCACCGTCTGCACCATCGACGTCGACATCGCCGCCGCGGGCACCACGGTCGTCATCGTCGAACTCGAGGACACCTCGGCGGTCGACGAGACGCCCACCAACGCGACCCGCCTGCTGGGCTCGTGGCCCAATCCCTTCAACCCGCGCACCGAGATCGCCTTCGAACTGGCGCAGCCTGCCCGTTGCCGGCTGGACATCTTCGACCTGCAGGGGCGGCAGGTGGCCGGCCTCGTGGATGGCGAGATGGCGGCGGGCACGCATCGCGTGGTCTGGGAGGCGACCGATGCGCACGGATTGCCGCTGCCGTCGGGGGTCTACTTCGCGGGGTTGCGGGCCGGCGATTATGCGGAGACGCGGAAGTTGATGCTGGTGCGGTAACGCCTGCGTGCAAATATCCGACGATTTTGATATTCTTTCCCGGTTCGCCCCCACTCTGGACCGGGAGAACCACCATGACCCTCAGGCACCCGTACATGACCGCCATCGCCACAGCAGCGATGCTGATAGCCGCGCCCGCCCTGGCCCTGACCATCGGCCAGACCGACACCTTCGAGGACGGCACCACCAGCGGCTGGTCGTCCGGCGTCCCGAATCCCCTGCCGCCCCAGAACGTGGCCACCGGCGGTCCGGGCGGCGCCAACGACAATTACCTGCAGTTGCGCTCCTCCGGCACCTTCGGGGCCGGCAGCCGCCTGGTCGCCTTCAATCTGGGCCAGTGGGCGGGCGACTACGGGACTGCCGGGGCCGGTTCCGTGGTAATGGATGTCAACAATTTCGGCGCCACCGACCTGAGCCTCCGGCTTCTGTTCACCGACCTGGCCGGCACGAACGCGGCCGTCACGCAGGTGGTGGCGGTGCCCTCGGGCAGCGGCTGGATGGAGGTCCAGTTCGCGATCAAGGCCACCGACCTGGTCGTCCTGGCGGGTTCCGCCGCCGGCGCGCTGGCCGCCACGAGCGAGGTGCGCCTGATGCACAACCCGCTGCCGACGTTCCCGCCGGCCCCCGTTGCGGCCACGGTGGGCATCGACAATATCGAGCTGCGGGCGGCCGGCACCCCATCCGGGGTGGATGACACCGCTGCCATCCCCCGGGCCACGGGCTTGAATACTGCATACCCGAATCCATTTAATCCGCGCGTATCAATCAGTTACGCCCTTGAGGGCGCTTCTGCGGTGCGGGTGTCCGTCCATGACCTGGAGGGCCGGCTGGTCCGGGTGCTGGAAGAGGGCACGTTCGCGGCCGGAACCCGGACCGTGACCTGGGACGGGACCGACGGCCGGGGGCGGCGGCAGGCCAGCGGGGCCTACGTCATCGAGCTGGTGGCGGGGGCCCGGACGGACCGCCGCACAGTGACCATGTTGAAATAGCGCTGGACGTGCTATATTGTCCGGACGGTAACCACCCGACGGCATGTCCGACGAGGTTGCTGTTGACGATGCCGGCGATCAGTACGATAGCCGGAGAGCTAGAAGTGCGATGGGTCCTGGTGGAACTAGCCACCGATCATGAGCGCTTGGTTAAGCCGGCAAGCCGGCACATGGAGAAAAGATCTTGAAGAAACTGTACATCGGCAATCTGCCCTTCACCGCGACCGAAGACGAACTCCGCCAGCTGTTCGGTCAGCATGGCACCGTGCACTCGGTTGCGCTGATCAACGACCGTGAGACGGGTCGTCCCCGTGGCTTCGGCTTCATCGAGATGGACGACGACGCGATTTCCGGCGTTATCCAGGCCCTTGACGGCAAGGAAATGGGCGGGCGCGCACTGCGCGTGAACCAGGCCGAGGACAAGCCCCGTGGCGGCGGCGGCGGCGGCTTCGGTGGCGGCGGTCGCAGCGGCGGCGGCGGCGGCGGCTACGGTGGTGGCGGTCGCAGCGGTGGCGGCGGCGGCGGCGGCGGTCGCTGGTAAGCCGAACCGTCAGCCCACGGGTTGATGAAAAGCCCCGCCACTCTTCGAGTGGCGGGGTTTCTTTTTTGGTGACGCGTGCGTGCTTAGTGGCGCAACAAATCGTCATCGTTTGAGTCCGCGCATCGCGGTCGCAGGCCGGCGGGCCGATGCCCGTGATTCAGGCGCGAGCCCTGCCGCAACCCTCCGCGCACCCGATTTCCCGGCCTGGGGCCTTTTTTTTGCCCCCGACCAAACCGCTCTCCCGGGCTTGACATACATAGCAGATCAATGTATAGTTCTGCGAGGTAAAAGCCGCAGCCGAAGGCAGGGGAATCCATGGAGATCAGCAAGGACCTGATGGCCGCCTCGTCGACCCCGATCGTGCTGGCGATCCTGGCCGAAGAGGACAGCTACGGATACGCCATCATCAAGCGGGTAGGGGAGTTATCCCAGGGCAGCATGGAGTGGACCGACGGGATGCTCTACCCGGTCCTGCACCGGCTGGAGCGGCTGGGCCATGTCGAGGCGCGGTGGGAAGTGGCCGAAACCGGCCGCCGCCGCAAGTACTACCGGATCACCCCCGGCGGCCGCGCGCAGCTCGTCGAGGACCGCCGGCAGTGGCAGGCGGTAGACGCCACGCTGCGGGGCATCTGGTCGACCGTGTCCGCCGCGCTGCCGACAGACCTGTCGCCATCCGGAATGCCGCTTCCCGAGGGGGCCTGAGCCGCCCCCGCGCACTCAAGACCAGATCAACCAGTGGCGCACGTTCCTGCAGCGCCGGCAGGCGATCCACTCGGTGGATGTGGCCGAGCTCGAGGATCACCTGCGCGAGCAGATCGCGCACCTGGTCGATTCCGGCCTCGACGCCGACGAGGCATTCCTCGTCTCGGTCAGCGCATGGGCAGCCTCGACGCGCTCTCGCGCGAGTTCGCGCTCGAACACTCCGAACGACTCTGGAAGCAGCTGGTGGTGGTGCCGGCGGCGGGCGATGCCGGGGGCGACGGCGCGCGGCGCGAAGCTTTGTCGCGTTCGGACTGGCGATCGCCGCAGCGGTGGCGATCAAGGCGCCGGCGCTCTTCGGGCTGCGCTGGGGAGAGGCTGAGGGGTTCTACGCGGCCAATCTCTCGCTGTTCGTGCTGCCGCTGCTTGTCGGCTACTTCGTCTGGAAGCGGCAGATGTCCGTGGCCGCCCTGCGCCTGCCCATCCTGGGCGCGGTGACGCTGGCGGTCTTCGCCAACCTGTACCAGTCCTTCGGGGCCAACGGCGGGCAGGGACTGGGTGCGACCGCGGTCCTCTCCGCGATCCACATGCCCATCGCGCTGTGGCTGCTGGTCGGCATCGCCTACGCGGGCGGTCGCTGGGGACAGTCGGCCGGACGCATGGATTTCATCCGCTTCTCGGGCGAGCTCTTCATCTACTACGTGCTGATCGCGCTGGGCGGCGGCGTGCTAACCGGTTTCATGGTGCTGATCTTCCAGGCCATCGGCGTCGATATCGAGGCCTACTTCGAGCAGTGGCTGCTGCCGTGCGGCGCCATGGGCGGCATCGCCTCGTTGGTGGCAGCAGGTGATCGAGACGGCCCGGGCTCACGGCCTGCCGCCGCTGTTCGCCTGTGGTGGTGTTGTGACTCCCCCGCGTTGATCGCGCCTGCTGCTGGTGGTGGTGCTGGGCCTGTTGCTCTACTCGGTGTCGGCGCGCGATCACGGCACGCCGGTGTTCGGGTGCTGCAGGTCGGCGCTGGTCAGCGCCCTGCTTGCCGACGTGGCGCTGGGCCATCGCCCCCCTCCGAATTCGGCTTCCGCCCAAGCGTGGCCGCCCTGGCAGAAGTGCCTGCTGGTCACCTGGCTGGTCCGGTGCCCCCCTCGAGCATCCTGCGTATGCGGATGGGCGGTGGTGGTGTTCTTGTTTCAGGTAGAGTGCCGGGTTGCGCCGGCGCAAGTGCGCCGGCGCTACACCACCCGCGCCAATCCCGCCCATCGCCG
Source organism: bacterium (assembly GCA_016703265.1). Classification (NCBI taxonomy): domain Bacteria; species bacterium. Next base: position 4,092 of record JADJCK010000004.1, on the reverse strand, counting down.
CAGCAGGCCCACCTGCCCCACGTGATAGACCTCGTGGAACGCGAGCACGCCCATCAGGCTGCCCACCGTCTCCTCCGGATTGCCGCTCGGGCTGAACGGCGCCTTCTGCGCGGCGCGCTCGTCGGTCAGTGTCTTGAGGTGCTGCAACAGCGGTTCCTGCACGCTGGCGAAGCGGCGGGTCAGTTCGCTGAGCGGCAGCGCACGGGCGGGATCGAGCGAGTCGGCGCCGCGCTTGTACAGGGCCAGCTCGGCGTCGGGCCAGCTGCGCTCGCCCGACAGCAGCGCCAGCGCGCCGCCGCGGGCATCGGCCAGGTGGCCGACGAGCCAGTTGATGGTCTGGCCGGTGGGCGTGGGGTGCAGGCTGGCTTCATGGGTGATGCCGGCGAGGGCCTGGTCGAGGAACCAGCCGCTCATGCGGAGTTGGGCGCGGAGGAAGTCGGTGTTCATGAGGGTGCTCCTGTTGCGGCGTCGGCGCTGGACCGGGCAGCGCGGGACTGTGCTATGATGCCCTTGCCCACAGTATGGCTCAGGGCAGGGATGAGCGGCAAGGGGGATATCATGAGAATCAATATCGCCAGGATGGTGGCCTTCGGTCTGACAGTTGCAGCGCTTGGAGCCGGCGAAAGCCGCGCTTCCCACTTTGTTGCGGCGGCCCGCGTCGAGTGCGTTGACGGCGCCCACGTGGTGACCGTGGCGGGGAGCTACTACGATCCCATCGCCGGCGAGTACGACCATCTTGTGCTGAGGCGGGAGGCCATCGGGACCTGCGAACCGGATGTGTACCTGGAAGACACGCCGCTGCCGTTCGTCCCGGTCGACGAGGGCGGTTTCTCGAGCTTCAGCTCCACCGTCACCTTGGCGCCGCCTCGGGACAACGTTGTCTACCGTTACGTACCGTTCGCCGTGCGGCCCGATGGCAGCCGGCGGTACATCAGCCACAACTGCGACCTTGATCCCCGCGGTTACGCACTCACGGATTGTGGAACAGCACCATTCCTGCGCGGGCGTTTGGAGATCAACTGGGCCACCTGGTACTTTCGGATTGTCGCCTGCGAGGCAGACTGCTGGACGGAGACCTTCGTCGGGGAGATCAGCGCCGCAAACATGACTGCGCTCGTCGACGAGTCGGCGTTCGGCCTCATCGGCCAGATCGTTGACGTGTATGGCCGGCGCACCTATTGCGGCATGATGGGCGATCCGGGCCACATCATCACGCATATCGAACGCACCGTCGATGGCGCCTGCGGCTCGGTGCCGGTCGAGGCGGCCGGGTGGGGACACGTGAAGGCGATGTACAGGTAATCCACGCCGGCCAACCGTGAGTATATTGACAGGAGACCGGGTCACGAGGCGCCGGCGTCGCCTTTGCCTGTCGCGAACTGCCGGGAGCCTGAACTGATGAAGTATGTCTTCGCGCTGATCCTCGTCGCTCACGGGCTGATCCACCTGCTCGGCACGGCCAAGGCCTTCGGGACGGCGCTCCCGCTGCTCACCCAACCGATCAGCAGGCCGCTGGGCGCGCTCTGGCTCGTGGCCGCCGTGCTGTTCATCGCCGCCGCGATCGCCCTCTTCGCCTGGCCGCGGATGTGGTGGGTGGTGGGAGCTGCGGCCGTTGTCGTGTCGCAGGTCGTGATCCTCACGTCATGGAGCGATGCGCGGTTCGGGACCATCGCCAATGTGCTGGTTCTGGTGGTCGTCGTGCTCGCCTGGCTGGCGCAGGCCCCGGGCAGCTATCGTGCGCAGTATCGTCGCGAAGTCGCGCAGGGGCTGGGCCGGGCCGTTGCCATGCCGCTGCTCACCGAGGCCGACCTGGCGCCGTTGCCCGAGGTCATCCAGCGCTATGTCCGGCTTTCGGGAGCGGTCGGGCAGCCACGGGTGCAGAACTTCCGGGTGCGGTTCCGCGGGCAGATCCGCAGTGGACCCGACGCTCGCTGGATGTCGTTCACCGGCGAGCAGCACAACTTCTTCGACCAGCCGACGCGACTGTTCCTGATGGATGGCGTGATGTTCGGCGTCCCGTTCCAGGCCTTCCACCGGTTCGTCGGGCCGGAGGCGACGATGCGGGTGAAGGTCGCCTCGGTGTTCACGATGGTCGATGCGCACGGGCCGCAGATGGACGCCGCCGAGACGGTGACGCTGTTCAACGACCTGTGCGTGATGGCGCCGGGCGCCATGGTCGACCCCGCCATCGTGTGGCAGCAGGTCGATGCGCACACGGCCTACGGGACCTTCACCAACGCCGGGCGCACCGTCCGCGCGGTGCTCACGTTCAACGACCGCGGCGAACTCACCGATTTCGTCGCCGACGGGCGCGGCGCCCTGGCGAAGGACGGCACGTCGTTCACGCCGATGCGCTGGTCGACGCCGCTCAGCGCCTATCGCGATTTCGGCGCGCACCGCCTGATGTCGCACGGCGAGGGGGTCTGGCACGCGGAGGCGGGGAAATTCGTCTACCTGCGGTTCGAGGTCGCGTCGATCGAATACAACGTTGGTGATTGATCCCGGCCGATTGCGCTATACTTGAGCCATGAACACCACACTCACCGAACTGGGCTGGTCCCGGCACTGGCAGGAACTGTTTGCCCCGCACGCCGCCGCGGGCCTGGTGGCGGGCCGCGTGATCCGCGGCGACCGCACCAGTTCGCTGGTGGCGACGGCCGACGGCATCGTGCGCGCCGGCACGGCCGCGCGGCTGTTGAAGGCCGGCGAAGGGCACGCGGCGCTGCCGGTGGTCGGCGACTGGGTCGCGCTGTCGGTTCCCGACGGCGACGGCGCCTCGCTGATCGAGGCCGTGCTGACGCGGCGCAACGCCATCGTCCGCAGCGATGCCGGCCGCACCTCCGAGGTGCAGGCGCTGGCCGCCAACGTCGACACCGTGTTCGTGGTGCATCCCATCGCCGATGAGCCGAACCTGCGCCGGCTCGAGCGCGAACTGTCGGTGGCCTGGAGCTCGGGCGCCGTGCCGGTGGTGGTGCTGACGAAGAGCGATCTGTCGATAGATTCTGAGGCGGCCTGCGAGGCGGTGGGCGAGGTCGCGATCGGCGTCGAGATCGTGCCGGTGAACGGGCTCGACGGTGTCGGCGTGGCCGGGTTGATGGCGCATGTCGCCGCCGGCCGCACCGCGATCCTGCTGGGGCCGTCGGGCGCCGGCAAGTCCACGCTCATCAACGCGCTGCTGGGCGAGAAGCGCCTGGCCACGGGCGACGTCCGCGAGAACGACGGGCGCGGCCGCCACACCACCGTCGCGCGCGAGCTGGTCGCCATCCCGGGGCATGGCGTCATCATCGACACGCCGGGACTGCGCGCGATCGGCTTGACCGGCGACGAGGACGGCATCGCGCTCGCGTTCCCGGACATCGAGGCGCTGGCGCCGCTGTGCCGCTTCCGCGACTGCGGGCACGGCGAGGAACCGGACTGCGCGGTGCGCGAGGCGGTGGAGACGGGCGCGCTCGACCCGGAGCGCCTGGCCAGCTGGCACAAGCTCCAGCGCGAGCAGCAGGTGGCCGCGGCGAAGACCGATGTGCGGGCGCGGGCCGAGGCGCATCGCAAGGAGAAGATCATGGGGCGGGTGCAAAAGGATTTTCAGAAGCGGTCGGGGAAGACCTGAGCGCACCTGCGTGGCGAGTGGCGCCCGGCCTTGATAGAATGGGCGCTTACCCAGCAAGGGAGCCGCCCATGAAGATCCTGATCGAAACCGCCGTCGATGCATCCGCGGCCGAAGCGTGGCGCGCCTGGACCACGCCGGCGGACATCGTCTGTTGGAATACAGCCTCGCCCGACTGGCACACGACCAGCGCCGAACTCGACCTGCGCGTGGGCGGCACGTTCACCGCGCACATGGAAGCCAAGGACGGCAGCATGGGCTTCGACTTCTCGGGAACGTACACACGGATCATCGCGCCGTCGGTACTCGAGTACGTGCTCGATGATGGTCGCGCCGTGCTCGTCGAGTTCGTGGAAAGGCCCGGGGGCGTCACGGTGCGCGAGACGTTCGAGGCCGAATCGGAGAACAGCGTGGAACTGCAGCGCACTGGCTGGCAGGCCATCCTGGACAACTTTGCGCGGCATGTGGCGGCGGCGCGGCGGAAGTCG